>JBBQAT010000029.1:0-34580 GCA_038316625.1 Burkholderiales bacterium | reverse complement strand
CTGCCAGCTGACGCAAGCAGACGCTTTGTTTGAATACCATGCGCTGCAGCAAAATCGCACCGTTTTTTTAAACGCGCATCACCAAAATCACCGACGTCGCTCCAGTCGCCGCGCTCCATCTCTTGTGCAGTTTCCATCTCGCCTTCCCCTCTCGGTCTCGATTCAGGGCATGACAAGCAAGATGTGTGCATAGATTAGCCTTCAAGGGGAGGGCCGGGGTGGGGATGGGGTAGATGCTGATCGCTCACAGCCCCATCCCCCTCCTAACCTCCCCCTTGAAGGGGGAGGAATGGCAGCAGCGCGCGCCGCTGCCATCATCGCTGCGTGCAAGGAAGTCGGCCCCGCCCTCTTCTTCTCGCTGCTGATCATCACCGTTTCCTTCTTGCCGGTGTTCAGTCTGGAAGGCCAGGAGGGCCGTCTGTTCTCGCCGCTGGCCTACACCAAGACCTTCTCGATGGCCGGCGCGGCGCTGCTTTCGATCACGCTGGTACCGGTGCTGATGCTGTTCTTCATTCGCGGCAAGATCATGCCGGAAGCCAAAAACCCGGTGAATCGATTCCTGATCTGGGTTTACCGGCCGATCATCGCCGGGGTCATGCGCTGGAAGAAATTGACCATCCTTCTGGCAATCCTGGCCATGGGCGTCTCGATCTACCCGGCGTCCAGACTCGGCTCCGAATTCATGCCGACGCTCAACGAAGGTACCTTGTTCTACATGCCGGCTTCGTTGCCCGGGATGTCGATCACCAAAGCCGCCGAAATCCTGCAGACGCAGAACAAGATCATCAAGAGCTTCCCGGAAGTCGCCTCGGTCTACGGCAAGGCTGGCCGCGCCAACACGGCGACCGACCCGGCGCCGACCGAAATGTTCGAGACCGTCATCAACCTCAAGCCCGAATCCGAATGGCGCGCCGGCATGAACATCGACAAGCTGGTGGCCGAACTCGACAAGGCGCTGCAATTCCCGGGCATCTCCAACGCCTGGACGATGCCGATCAAGGCGCGCATCGACATGCTGTCCACCGGCATCCGCACACCGATTGGCATCAAGGTCTTCGGCAAGGATCTTGATGAAATGGAGAAACTCGCCCGGCAAATCGAAACCGTGGTGAAGGCCGTTCCCGGCACCTCCAGCGCCTTTGCCGAACGCATCACCGGCGGTTTCTACCTCAACATTGAACCGGACCGCGCGCAACTGGCGCGTTATGGTTTGTCGGTCGGCGAGTTGCAGGACGTGATCGGAACCGCGCTCGGCGGCGAAATGGTCACCACCACCGTCGAAGGCCGCGAACGCTACGGCGTGACGGTGCGCTATCCACGCGAACTGCGTTCCGACCCGCAACTCATTGCCCGCGAAGTGCTGATCCCGACCATGGACGGTGCGATGATTCCGCTCGGCCAGCTGGCCAAGGTCGAAATCGCCAAGGGCGCGCCGGCCATCCGTACCGAGAACGCCCTGCTCTCCGCCTATATCTACGTCGACATCCGCGAACGCGATATCGGCGGCTACGTGGCCGATGCGAAGAAAGCGGTGGCCGAACAGGTGAAATTCCCGCCCGGCTACTACGTCACTTGGAGCGGCCAGTTCGAGAACATGGAACATGCTATCGAGAAAATGAAAGTCGTCGTGCCGATCACGCTGCTTTCCATCTTCCTGCTGCTCTACCTCAACTTCCGGCGCATCACCGAAACGCTGATCGTCATGCTTTCGGTACCATTCGCGCTGGTCGGCGGTGTCTGGCTGATGTGGCTGCTCGGCTATAACCTTTCAGTGGCAGTGGCGGTGGGTTTCATCGCTCTGGCCGGGGTGGCGGCCGAAACCGGTGTGGTGATGCTGATCTACCTCGATCACGCCTGGGAAGCGGTAAAAACGAAGTGCCGCGAATCGGGACGCTCACCCGACGTCGCCGACCTTTACGAAGCCGTAATGGAAGGCGCTGTCGAACGCGTGCGGCCAAAGATGATGACCGTCGTCGCCATCATGGCCGGCTTGTTGCCGATCATGTGGGGTACCGGCACCGGCTCGGAGGTCATGAGCCGAATCGCCGCACCGATGGTCGGCGGGATGCTTTCGTCAACAGTCCTGACGCTGGCGGTCATTCCCGCGATCTACGCAATGGTCAAGCAGTGGCGAATCAGGCGCGGGATAGAAAACTAGTAGGCAGTCATGCTGAAACGCGTCAATAACCCGTCATTCCGGCGAAAGCCGGAATCTGACCGAAGGGAATGCAGAGCCAGCGGTGCACTACTGGCTCTGCATTTCCTTCGGTCAGATTCCGGGTCGAGCCCGGAATGACGAAGCTTTGTGTCTATCTGTTTCAACATGACTGACTACTAGGTTTGCAATACGGGAGGCCGGAAAGGGGCGTGGATTGGCGCTTTTCAGCCAATACTCACTGGAGAGTGGCGTACTTTCTGGCTTCTGGAAGATGCTTGCTCATGGCGGGAATTGCAACCGATGCGACACTCGGAACATTGACAGAGAAAAGATGAGCCAACGGAGCACTTATTGGCACTTGGTCTCCTCAGCAATCTGACTCTACGCGAGACGGAGCAACCGGGTGGAGAAGATAGAGCACACCGCAGAGTGCTTTCCTCCGTAGATGTTGACCGCCGGCTCCATCTGGGCCGTCCGTTGAATAAGTCGGGGATTGAGTACTGCCCTGGAGACCGCATGAAACGGTCATCTACAAGGCTAGATATCCGAAGAATGGCGTGTTTATTGCCCTTCAGAGCATTGCCTATTGAGATGCCAACTTCCGACGACGCTTGACCCATCTGAATCCTGAGCGCCTCAATGCATCGCAAGGTGCATTGAGGCGCTATCCAGCCTAAGCGTCTGGCACTCGATTATTTGACGACCAGATCGTCCGCGCTGCGGGTACGCGTACGAGTGGGGTCAAGCAGGTCATCTGCACCTGACACATGCCCGGCCGGATCATCTGCGCCGCGAACATGGCCGACGGGGTCGTCAGCACCACGAACATGACCCACGCCGTCATCTGCACCGCGAACATGCCCAACCGGGTCATCTGTACCGCGCCCGCGCGAGGAGTCATCGGAGGAACTCGCGCTGCTGCTGGAACTCGACGAGCCGCGGCTTTCACTCTGGCTGCGACCGGAACTCTCTGATCCCCGGCTTTCGCTGCTGCTGCGACTGCTTCCACTACTGGCGCTGCTTCCACTGCTTCCGCCACTACTCTTTCCACTGCCACTGGCGAGGACTGAACCTGACGCGAATACAAAGGCGACGGCGATGAGGGTAGCCAAGGAATTGTGTTTGAGGTTGTTCATGATTTGTCTCCTGAGGATTGAAAAGTCACCCGGTACTGCTTTCTTTGGCGTGTGATTATTTCCCACACAGCCTCACTATACACACGTAAAAATTGATTGCAAGCTTTTTGTGTAATTTTTTCCCACGTTTGTGCTATAGTCAAATCACACTTTCCCCACAAACAAAATCATGTCCAGCCCAGAAGCTCCTTCCGCATCGCCTCCGCCCGCTCTGGTAAATGCCTTGCGACGTGTATTGCGGCCGCTCGTGCGCTTGATGCTGGCGCGTGGAATAACCTTCCCTTTCCTCGCGGAACTGCTCAAGACACTTTTTGTTGAAGTAGCCGACGCGGATTTTCGTATTGGTTCCAAGCCGTCGACCGACAGCCGCATCAATCTGATGACCGGTGTACATCGCAAGGATGTAAGCCGCCTGCGCCAGGCGCTTCAATCCTCCGAAGAAGGATCACACTCTGTTGTTTCGCTTGGTGCGCAATTGGTCGCCGTCTGGCTCGGCACGGCACGCTATCTTGATGACGCAGGCGATCCGCGCCCGCTTTCGCGCTTTGCCAGCGAGGGCGGAGAGCTATCTTTCGAGAGTCTGGTCGCCAGTGTCAATAGCGACATTCGTTCCCGCGTCGTGCTCGACGAGTGGCTGCGTCTCGGCGTGGTGCATTTTGATGATGAACGTCGTGTCTGCCTGAACGCGAATGCATTTGTGCCGGCTGAGGGGTTCGAGGAAAAAGCCTTCTACTTTGGTCACAATCTGCATGACCACGCGGCCGCCGCCGCCAATAATCTGCTTGGTGAACACGCACCCTTTCTCGAACGCAGCGTGCACTACGATGCGTTGAGTCCGGCCTCGATCAAGCAACTTGCCCGTCAATCCGAGAAGCTGGGCATGCAGGCGCTGCTGGCGGTCAACAAGAGCGCGCTTGCCGCCGAACAGAGCGATGAGGACAAGGAATCGCCCCGCCAGCGCATGACCTTTGGCATCTACTTCTATTCAACACCCAGTGAAACGCCCGACGGGGAGACTGCGGTCGCCGACGAGATCGCGCCTGATTCAGGAGAAATCGCATGAACACGACGAAATCCTTTTCCATCCGGCAACGACTGGTTCTATCGGCGGGCAGCACCTTGCTCGCTCTGCTCCTTGCGCAACCGGCGACAGCGCAGAATCAGTGTGCCACCCACGCTTCGTTGATCAATTCATTGGCGCTCACCTCCGGTCTCGGGGGAACGGGTACGCCACGAGAAAATGGCGGCATCGGCGGCACCGGCATGCTGGCTGGGAAGCCTGGAATTGGCGGCACGGGCAATCGCGAAGGCGGTGTTGGGGGCACGGGTATTGTCGGCGTCATCACCGGGTTTGCCAGCATCTGTGTCAATGGTGTCGAAGTGCAGTTTGACGCGGATACGCCCGTTTCCGAAAACGGGCAACCGGGCTCGGCGCGACAACTGGCCGTCGGGCAAGTCGTTGCGATTCGTGCCGGCGGAACCGGATCAGAGGTCTCTGCGAGCCGTATCACCATGATTCATGCGGCTGTCGGCCCGGTCGACGCGATCAATATGGCGGCCGGCGAATTTACGGTTCTCGGACAAACGGTACGGCCGCTCGACAAGAAGATGATGGCGGACGTGAAGATCGGGAATTGGGTCCGCGTCAGCGGCCACCGACTGGCGCAGGATGAAATCGCTGCCTCACGGATCGAACCCATCGCCGCACAAGCGCTCGCGCAGCTTATCGGGACAATATCCGGGCTGGCGGACGATTCGATCACGGTCGAGGGCACGCGTGTTCGCGTCGATGCTCGGCAAAAGGCCGGCGAGCTGGCCGTGGGCCGTGAAGTTGTAATCAGTGGTCAATGGGACGGACGCGAACTGCGCGCTCAACGCATTGAGTCCGACCCCGTCAGCGACAGCCTGGGCAAGGTCGATCACGTCGTTCTTGAGGGCTATATCCACAAACTGGAAGGAAATCAGCTTCACCTCGGCCACAGCCGAGTGACGCTGAACCCCGATGTACGGATCCTGGGCGGGTCGTCGAAGCAACTCGCGATCAACCAGCGCATTCAGATCAGCGGGCGCTTAGCGGCCGATCAGAGTATCCGTGTCGATCGTATCGAGATCCGGCGAAGCGAGACAAGCGGTAAGCGATCAGCCTCAGGTGATGAATCGGAATCGTCCGACGATAAAGGCGGTTCCAGCGGCAAGGACTCGACGGAGAAGACAGAATCGACCGAGACCTCTGGAAGGTCTGGAAGCTCCGAAAGCACATCGGGCAGTTCGAAGACGTCTGGAAGCTCCGAAAGCACCTCCGGCAGCTCCAAGACCTCAGAAAGCTCCGAGAGCAGTTCGGGAAGCTCAAAGAGTTCCGGCGGTTCGAGCAGTTCGGGGAGTTCCGGAGGCTCAGGACGCTCAAGCGGAAAGTAGCACCAAGCCGGACCGGCGCACGGCGATGCTAGAAGTGATCCAGCCAGATCATTGAGGCCATGCGTCCGGTCTGACCGTCCCGCCGGTAGGAGAAGAAGCGCTCCGCTTCGCTCACGGTACAAAACTCGCCACCGAACACACTGTTCACGCCCTGCCCCGCCAGACGCTGGCGGGCCAGTCGATCAAAACCAATGGGGTCAGCATCGCATCTGTTTAGCAAGAACATGAATGCGAAGCTGACCTTTTTTGGTGAAGATGATAGCCAAAGGGGTCAGAGGCATGTCAGTTTTTCCTATTCGAGTTTGCTGGGGAAGGTCTGCACGATGAAAGACCATCGGTGGGAGAAGAAGCCTTTGCCAATCTGGTCTGGTCACTTGAAAATCGCCGGCCTTGCATCCCCATCAATGGCGGCTTAATTGCGTTGCTTTGAGCCGCATTTTCGCCCCCTAGGTGCTTTGTTTCAAACGCGAAAGCATCGACTACCCGGCCCGCACACGGCCTAAAATAACTGCTGCACCGCCCAGAGCGCCAGTAGCCCACAGGCAATCGTTGCCAACACGCTGCGCGTAAAGAACGCAACGGCCACTGCCACTGCGCCGGCGAGCAAGCGCGGGTTATCTAGCCCGAAGACGATGTAGCCCTGCCTAACGAGAATTTCCGGCGCGATCAGCGCCGAGAGCACGGCCGGCGGGACGTAGCCGAGAACAGCCTGCATTCGTCGACCGGGTTTGAACTGCGCGCCGCCGACAATAAAGGAAAGACGTATCGCAAACGTCGCCAGCCCGCAGCCGATAATGACCAGCAACAACCACAGATCGTCGTTCATGCGTGTTTGCTCCCGTCGAAACTGCGACAGGCCATCCCGGCCAACATGCCGGCGAGTGCCGCTGCCATGATCCATAGCTTGTGCGGCATTCCTTGCGCCAGCAAGGCCACACTGGCGGCCACGGCAGCCGCGACAAATTCGCTGCGCCGACGCAAGGCAGGAACCAGTAGCGCGATGAAGGTCAGTGCAATCGAGAAATCGAGCGCCCAGGCAGAAGGAATGGTCGCGCCGATCAATACGCCAGCCACGGTCGAAAGTTGCCAGCCAAACCACAGCGTGAAGCCGGTACCGAACAGGAACCAGTGACGCACCGGGCTGGCCGGCCCGAGCGTCAGGCGACCGATGGCGGCGGCATAAGCCTCGTCGGTCAACAGATAAGCCAGCACCATTTTCCAGCGCAGCGGCAATCCGGTCAGAAACTGCGCAACGCTGGCGCTGTAGAGCATATGGCGCAGATTGACGACGCCGACCGTGCCACCAATCACCGCCGCTGGCACCTGCGCGCCCCACAACTGCGCGAACACGACCTGCGACGATCCGGCGAACAGCAGCGAGGACATGGCGATCACGGCCCATGCCGGCAAGCCTGCCTGCAAACCCAGCACGCCATAGACCAGCCCGAATGGCACGACGCCCAGCAGGATGGGCAGTTCCATGCGCACGCCCCCGGCCAGTTCCTGCCGCCAGTTGGCCCCGTCCAGATACGCCCAGCGCGCCCCCCCATCGCTCATGCTTTACCTCTTCAATTGATCACATCCACGCAAGCCGCATAGATAGGCATTCTACAAGGCATTCATTTGGAGATGCCCGTATTCATTGGCTCGCAAGGCGGCGATTAGCGAAACACCTTGACCGGCAGCGCCTACTTGCCTTCCCGCCATCAGGCGATGCCCTTTATAATCGAATGTCCGATCGATGAAACTGAGAACAAAGTGAATCCCTTTCTTCCCAATCTGCATCCCTACCCGTTTGAAAAACTACGCCTGCTCTTTGCCGGCACCACGCCGAATCCTGCCCGGCGCGAGATCAAACTTTCCATTGGCGAGCCGCAGCACGCGACGCCGAATTTCATCAAGGAAGCGCTGATCGACGGGCTGGGCGG
This sequence comes from Burkholderiales bacterium, assembly GCA_038316625.1. Classification (GTDB taxonomy): domain Bacteria; phylum Pseudomonadota; class Gammaproteobacteria; order Burkholderiales; family Rhodocyclaceae; genus Propionivibrio. Next base: position 26,943 of record JBBQAT010000029.1, on the reverse strand, counting down.
CCTATCCAGTTATCCTACCACGCTCGGCATGCCAGCCTTGCGCCGCGCCATTGCCAGCTGGATGGAGCGCCGCTACAAGCTGACCGGGATCGATCCGGAGACGCAGATCATCCCGGTCAACGGTTCGCGTGAAGCGCTGTTCGCGCTGACGCAGACGGTGATCGACCCGTCCCGAGGCCATGTGCCGCTGGTCGTCAGTCCCAACCCCTTCTATCAGATTTACGAAGGCGCGTCCTATCTCGCCGGTGCTGATTTGCGCTTCCTGAATACGCTGCCGGAAAACGACTATGCGTTTGATTTTGACAGCCTGAGTCATGAGGAATGGCGGCGGGTTCAGCTCTTTTTCGTCTGTTCGCCCGGCAACCCGACCGGCAAGGTGCTTGACCTCGACGACTGGAAGCGACTCTTCGCGCTTTCCGACAAATACGGTTTCATCATCGCCTCCGACGAGTGCTACTCGGAAATCTATTTTGACGAAGGCAAGGCACCACTCGGTGGCTTGCAGGCGGCCAAGTTGCTCGGTCGCAATTTCGACCGACTGGTGATGCTCTCCAGCCTGTCCAAGCGCTCCAACGTTCCCGGCATGCGTTCCGGCTTCGTTGCCGGCGACGCGGCCATCCTCAAGCAATTCCTGCTTTATCGCACCTATCACGGCTGCGCCATGAGCCCAGCCTTCCAGTCGGCCAGCATTGCCGCCTGGAACGAGGAAGCGCATGTCGTCGATAACCGTCGCCAGTACCTTGAAAAGTTCGCAGCGGTAACGCCGCTGCTGTCCGCCGTGTTGGGAACGGCGATGCCGGACGCCGGCTTCTACCTGTGGGCCAAAGTACCCGGTTCGGATACCGAATTCGCCCGGGCGCTGGTCGCCGACTATAATGTGGTCGTTTTGCCGGGCAGCTTTCTCGCCCGCGAAGCGAACGGGGTCAATCCGGGGGCGGGGTTTGTGCGTATCGCACTGGTTCCGCCCTATGCCGATTGCCTCGAAGCCGCCGACCGCATCCAACAATTTGTTTCAAAACTCTAGGAAAGACACCATGCAGCAATTCCAGCAGATCATTGAAGATGCGTGGGAAAACCGCGCCGCCCTGCAACCCGGCACCTCGCCCGCCAAGATCGGCGAAGCCGTCAGCGTCATCATCTCCGCGCTCGACGAAGGCAAACTGCGAGTTGCCGAGAAGATCAGCGGCGAATGGATCACCCATCAGTGGCTCAAGAAAGCCGTACTGCTTTCCTTCCGGCTCGAAGACAACCAGCTGCTCGACGGCGGCTCGATGCGTTATTTCGACAAGGTGCCGACCAAGTTCGCCAACTATGACAAGGAAAAATTCGTTCGCGGCGGTTTCCGTGTCGTCCCGCCGGCAACCGCCCGGCGCGGTTCGTTCATTGGCAAGAACGTCGTGCTGATGCCGTCCTATGTAAACATCGGCGCCTACGTCGATGAAGGCACGATGGTCGACACCTGGGCGACGGTCGGCTCCTGCGCACAGATCGGCAAGAACGTGCACCTTTCCGGCGGCGTCGGCATCGGCGGCGTCCTTGAGCCCCTGCAGGCCAACCCGACGATCATCGAAGACAACTGTTTCGTCGGTGCGCGCTCGGAAGTCGTCGAAGGCGTCATCGTCGGCGAAGGCTCGGTAATCTCGATGGGCGTCTATATCGGCCAGTCGACCAAGATTTATGACCGCGAAACCGGCGAAGTCAGCTATGGCCGCATCCCGCCGGGATCGGTCGTCGTTTCCGGCAACCTGCCTTCGAAGGACGGTAGCTACAGCCTGTACTGCGCGGTGATCGTCAAGAAGGTTGATGCCCAGACCCGTTCGAAAACCAGCATCAACGATCTGTTGCGTGGCGACTGATTTTTCCAAAGCTCTTAAGGCGGAGATGACCCAATGATTCTCGACAAGCTTTTCCATTTGATGGCTGAAAAGCAGGCTTCGGATATTTTCATCTCCGCCGGCATTCCAATTCACATCAAGATTCAGGGCAATACGGTTCCGGTCAATCAGCAGATCATGGATTCGGCGATGATCGAAAAGATCGCCTTCGAATTGATGTCGCAGGATCAACAACGGACCTTTGAAGCAACGATGGAGATGAACCTCTCCTTCGGTGTTCCCGGCGTGGGTAATTTCCGTATCAATATTTTCCGGCAGCGCGCGTCGATCTCGATTGTCGTGCGCTACATCCTCGGCAACATTCCGGCGCTCGATACGCTGGCGCTACCGACCGTACTGGCCGATCTGATCATGGAGAAACGTGGTCTGATCCTGATTGTCGGATCAACCGGTTCGGGCAAGTCGACGACCATCGCTTCGATGCTCGATCACCGCAATGCCAATCGCAGCGGCCACATCCTGACCATTGAAGACCCCATCGAATTCCTGTTCCGCCACAAGAAATCCATCGTCAACCAGCGCGAACTGGGCATGGACACCCTGAGCTGGGAATCAGCGCTGAAAAACGCCATGCGCCAGGCACCCGACTGCATCCTGATCGGCGAAATCCGCGACAAGGAAACCATGCAGGCGGCCATCGCCTACGCGCAGACAGGCCACCTGTGCCTCGCGACCCTCCACGCCAACAACAGCTATCACGCGCTCAACCGCGTCATCAACTTCTTCCCGCTGGATAGCCGTACCTCGCTTTATCTCGATCTGTCGGCCAGCCTGAAAGCCATCGTTTCGCAGCGTCTGGTCAAAAAGCCGGACGGCAAGCGCACACCTGCTGCGGAAATCCTGCTCAATACTCGCCATGTTCAGGAACTGATCGAACGCGGCGAGGTTCTTGCGGTCAAGGAGGCCATGGAGCAAAGCCTGGCGCCGGGGTCGCAGACCTTCGAGCAGGACCTCTTCCGCCTCTATCGCGACGGCACTATCACGCTGGACGAAGCCTTGAGCAATGCCGACTCGCCAACCAATCTCTCCTGGCTGATCAACAATTCCGAGATCACAAGCGGCGCTCCAAACGACGAACTGCGCATTGAGGGACCGCTCGATTTCTCGGAAACTGACGACGGTGGCACTTCCTTCAAGGAATTCACGTTGAGCCTAGAGACCCCGGAAGAACAACACAATGCCCAGTGACGCAACGCTTGAACTCACCGAACAACTGATTGCCTGTCATTCCGTCACTCCCGAGGATGGCGGCTGCATGGACATCATCGGCGAACGCCTGCAGCGCATCGGCTTCAAGTGTGAATACATCAATCGCGGCGGCGTGACCAACCTGTGGGCGCGACGCGGCACGAGCGCCCCGCTCTTCTGTTTTGCCGGCCATACCGACGTGGTTCCGAGCGGACCAATTGAACGGTGGCAAAGCGATCCTTTCGTGCCAACCCAGCGCGACGGCCAGCTTTACGGGCGCGGCGCGGCGGACATGAAAGCTTCGCTGGCCGCTTTTGTCACGGCGACTGAGGTCTTTGTTGCCGAGCATCCAGAACACACCGGCTCGATTGCTTTCCTGCTGACCTCCGATGAAGAAGGCGATGCCATCGACGGCACGGTAGCCGTTACCGAAGCGCTAACTGCTCGCGGCGAGACGATGGACTATTGCATCGTCGGCGAACCGTCGTCGGTAAAACAGCTTGGCGACACGCTCAAGAACGGCCGTCGCGGCTCGCTGACCGGCAAACTGACAGTCAAGGGAATCCAGGGCCACATTGCCTACCCGCAGCTGGCGAAGAACCCGATTCACCTCGCCGCGCCAGCCATCGCCGAACTGGCGGCCACGGTCTGGGATCGGGGAAACGAATTTTTCCCGCCGACAACCTGGCAGATTTCCAATATCCACGGTGGCACCGGTGCCGGCAACGTCATTCCGGGCAGCGTGGACATCCTGTTCAATTTCCGTTTCGCCACGGCCAGCATGCCTGATGAACTGAAAGCCAAAGTCGGCGCGATTCTCGACGGCCACGGGCTGGACTACGAGATTGACTGGACCCTCGGTGCCAAGCCTTTCCTCACCGGACGTGGCGCGCTGGTCGATGCCTCAGTCAAGGCCATCCGTGACGAAGTGGGCGTCGAGGCCGAATTATCGACCAGCGGTGGCACCTCGGACGGCCGTTTCATTTCCGAAATCTGCCCACAGATCATTGAGATCGGCCCGCTTAACGCCAGCATCCACAAGATTGACGAGTGCGTCGAAATCGCCGCCCTGCCTCAACTTTCAGCCATTTATCGTCGTATTCTGGAGCAATTACTTGCCTGATATGTTTGAACAAGCCCAAAACGAACTCTCTACCCTGCGCGACCTGATGCGCTTTGCCGTCAGCCGGTTCACCGAAGCCGAGCTGTTTTTCGGCCACGGCACCGACAACGCCTGGGACGAAGCCGCTTACCTGCTGCTGCACACCCTTCACCTGCCCATCGACCGCCTGGACCCCTTCATGGACGCCCGGCTGACCAGCGACGAACGCGTAGCGGCGCTCAAGATTATTGAGCGCCGGATCAGCGCACGCGTGCCGGCCGCCTATCTGACCAACGAAGCCTGGCTGGGCGACTGCCGCTTCTATGTCGACGAACGGGTGATTGTTCCCCGCTCCCATATTGCAGAACTGCTGCGCGAACAACTCAGTCCGTGGGTCGACGATCCGTGGGCGGTGGGCAAGGTGCTGGATTTATGCACCGGTTCGGGCTGCCTGGCCATTCTCGCTGCGCACGCCTTCCCCGAAGCAACGGTCGATGCCATCGACCTCTCTCCGGACGCCCTCGCCGTGGCCCGGCGCAATGTCGACGATTACGATCTCGGAGCGCGCCTCCAGCTCATCCAGTCCGACGCTTTTGCCGGACTACAGGGCAAAACTTACGACGTAATCATTTCCAATCCGCCCTACGTCAATGCCGCTTCGATGGCAACCCTGCCCGAAGAATACAGGCGAGAACCGGAACTGGCGCTGGCCAGCGGAGACGACGGTCTGGATTTCGTGCGCATCATCCTCAGGGAAGCCGCCCGGCACCTCAATCCCGCAGGTGTATTGATCGTCGAGATCGGGCACAACCGGGACGAACTGGAAATGGCCTTCCCGGAAACTACCTTCACCTGGCTTGATACCGCAGCCGGCGATCAGTTCGTCTTCATGCTGCGCCGCGAGGATCTACCCGCCAGCGCGTAAGGCTTCCAAAGGCGGCGCGCCTATCAATCGCGCCGCAGCAAACCAGCCAGCACCGGTCACCAGCACCGCACCACCAAGCATCGCCACCAGCGGCAACCAGTATTCGATGGCTACCTCGAACTGGAACGCCTTGCTCGCCAGCACTTGGCCGACGACAATGGCACCCACCGATGCGATCAGCCCGGCCAGACCGCCAATTGCCGCAAACTCGGCCAGCAGAGCGCGCCGCAACTGCTCGCGACGTGCCCCGAGCGCCCGCATTACCGCCAACTCGTAGCGCCGTTCCTCTGCCGCCGAAGCCAATGCCGCGTAAAGCACGATGATTCCGGCGAGCAGCGTAAACAGGAAAACGAATTGAACGGCCTGCGCGACCTGATCCATGATGGACTGCACCTGCTTCACAATCGCCGCAACATCGACGACGGTCAGGTTCGGAAACTCGCCAATCAGGTGATTGACAAAGTCGGCTTTATCGGGCGACAGGTAAAAACTCGTGATCCAGCTTGCCGGATAGGGTTCCAGCACGGTCGGCGGCGTCAACACAAAGAAATTCACGCGCATTGAATCCCAGTTCAGCTTGCGCAGACCCAGTACCTGCATCTCGACCTTTTCTCCGGCCACAACGAACTCAAGCGTATCGCCGATTTTCAGTCCAAGCGTTTTCGCCAGACCGTCCTCGACCGATGCCAGCCCCTTGTCACGTTCGCTCGCCTCGAACCAGCGCCCCGCCGTCATTGCATTGCCCTTTGGCAAATCCATCCGGTACGACAGGTTGAATTCCCGGTCAATCAAACGCTTGGCGCGATCATCTTCATAGCTGGCCGGGCTGATTTCAACACCGTTGACCTTGGCCAGGCGCCCGCGAACCATCGGCGCAAATTCCGCATTGACGCCCTTGTTCGCAAAGCTTCGGCGCACGTCGTCAAGCTGGTCCGGCTGGATATTTACCACGAAGCGATTCGGTGCCTCAGGCGGAATGGCTTTTTGCCAGGCATCGAGTAAATCGTTGCGTGTTACGGTCAACAGAAGCAGCGCCATGAAGCCCAGCGCCAATGCTACGATCTGCACGACGCTGGCCGCCGAACGCCGCTCCAGGCTTGCCAATCCATAGCGCCAGCCAATGCCGCCCTGACCTGTTCTGGAGCGCGCACTACCGCGCACCAGCGCAGCCAGACGAATCGTCCCGCGCGCCACCAGCGCAAAAACAATCATCGCCAGCGAAAACCCGGCGACCACATAGGCCCCAAGACGGATTTCTCCGGCCACCCAGAACATCAGGCCAGCCAGCGCCGCCAGTCCCAGCACGTAGCCGCCGATCAGACGTGACGGCGGCAACGCGCCAGAAGAAAACTCGCGACGCAGCACGCGCAAAGTCGAAACACTCTTGAGCTGTAACAACGGCGGCAGTGCAAAACCAAACAGCAGCAGCACGCCAATCAGACTGCCCTGCACGGCCGGCATCAGGCCGGGCAGCGGCAATGGCGTCGCTAGCAGTTGGGCGAGCCATGCATAGAGCGCGAAATGGGCCAGATAGCCAAGGGCACAACCCAGAACGGTGGCAAGTAGGCCGATCAGAGCAAACTGGCCCAAATAGACGCGCAGCAAGAAACCTTGCGTCGCACCCAGACAACGCATCACCGCGCAGGGGTCCAGATGTCGCTGCATATAGCGTCGCGATGCCAGCGCGACCGCCACGGCCGCCAGGACGACGGTCAGCAACGATGAAAGACCAAGAAACTTTTGTGCCCGATCAAGCGCGGCGCGGATTTCCGGACGGGCATTCTGAGCGTCTTCAACGCGTTCGCCACGCTCAAGTGAATTCTCAAATTTTACACGTATCTCTTTGATTGAATTAACTTCACCAGCCAACAATAGCCGATAAGAAATCCGGCTACCCGGCTGGATCAGCTGAGTTGCTTCGAGGTCTGTGATGTTCATCAGCAGACGCGGCGCGACGCTGAAGAAATTGACTCCGCGATCCGGCTCCAGTGTCAGCACGGCCGCCACACGCAAGGTCTGTCGCCCTACCGAGATGACGTCGCCGACGCTGGCCGACAGCACCGAGGCCAGTCGCTCATCGATCCAGATTGTCCCCGGAGGTGGAATACCGTCGGCCGGCGAATCCGCCGCATTGCGTTCCGGGGCGATGCGCAGCTTGCCGCGTAAGGGGTAGCCTTCGGAAACTGCCTTGATCTCCGCTAACTGGGCACGCAGCGCTTCGCCCTGGCCGAGCGTCACCATGCTCGGAAAAGTACGCGTTTCAACGACCGCCAAACCGCGTTCGCGCGCATCGGCGCTCACTTTTGGCGACCACGGATGACCTGCGATCAGCAGCAGATCGGCACCCAGCAACTGATTCGCTTCGCGTTCCAGCGCCTGTCGCACACGGTCAGCAAAAAAACCGACGGCAGTCAATGCCGCCACGGCAACGACCAGCGCGGCCACCAGCAATCGTAGTTCACCTGCCCTGGCGTCGCGGCGCAGCATGCGCCAAGCAAAGGAAAGAACGCTCATGATCAGGGCGTCCCGTTTCGCCCGTGAAGACGGAAACCGAGACGTTCACTCAGGCGCTCGTAGTACTCGGCAACGGCGGGAAAAACCGGATGCTCAATGGGCGTCATGAACCAGCGGTTGATCGACAGGCCGATGACGATATCAGCCAGAGTGAAGGCGTTGCCGACGACGAACGCGCCTGTTTTCGACAACTGCATTTCAAGAGTGGCCATGCGACGGTTCCAGTTCTCAGCACTCGCTCTGATTGCGGCAACATCGGTGTGTTCAGTACTTTTTCGCACCAATCCCATGAAGGCATAACGCCACGCGTTGTTTAGCTCGGTCGCCTGCCAGTCCATCCACTGTTCGACTACGGCACGCGCTTGCGGTTCTTCGGGCAGCAAATCCGGGCGTTCTTGCCGGGAGGCCAGATATCGGCAAATCGCGTTGGATTCCCACAGAACAAAGTCTCCGTCGCAGATGACCGGAACCATCGCGTTCGGATTCAGTGCCAGGAACTCCGGGACTTGCGTTGAACGAAAGCCTGAACCCCATTCTTCCTGCTCATAGGGCAGATCAAGTTCGACACAAAGCCAGAGCACTTTGCGAACATTGATCGATGATGATTTTCCGAGAATTTTGAGCATGAAAATGGAACCTGAATTGAAGGGTGGCGGTTAATCGAGCTCACGCAGTCGCTCAACCGCTTCTTCGACACGACGCACAGCGATGACCTCGATTCCAGCAATCGGATGTTTTGGCTTGTTGGCCTCCGGGATCATCGCCCTTGTAAAACCGAGCTTGGCGGCTTCCTTGAGACGCTCCTGTCCACGCGGAGCCGGGCGGACTTCACCGGCGAGACCAATCTCACCAAAAACTATAAGTTTATTCGGCAATGCTTTGTTTTTAAGCGAAGAAACAATAGCCAACAAAACCGAGAGATCTGCCGCTGGTTCGACAATCTTGACGCCACCGACGGCGTTGACGAACACGTCCTGATCAAAACAGACGATCCCCGCGTGGCGGTGCAGAACGGCCAGCAGCATGGCCAGACGCTGCGCATCAAGGCCGACGGTGAGACGCCGCGCGTTGCCGTGCGACTGGTCAACCAACGCCTGAATTTCAACCAACAGCGGCCGCGTACCTTCCTGCGTAACCAGCACGCAAGACCCGGGCACATCCTGCCCGTGCTGTGAGAGAAACATCGCTGACGGGTTATTCACACCTTTCAAGCCCTTGTCAGTCATGGCGAAAACACCGATCTCATTGACCGCGCCGTAACGGTTTTTCACCGCGCGGATCAGGCGGAAGCTCGAATGCGTGTCGCCCTCGAAATAGAGCACCGTATCGACGATATGTTCCAGCACACGCGGACCGGCCAGCGCCCCCTCCTTCGTGACATGGCCCACGAGAATAATGGTGATCCCGGTTTGTTTGGCCAAACGCGTGAGCTGGGCGGCGCATTCTCGCACCTGTGCCACCGAACCCGGCGCGGAACTGAGCTGATCCGACCACAGCGTCTGAATGGAATCAATGACCGCCACTTGCGGTTTTACTGACTGCAGCGTCGCCAGGATCTTTTCCAGATTGATCTCGGCCAAGAGCTGAAGTTTCTGGGTGTCGAGCGCGAGCCTTCGAGCCCGCATGGCAATTTGCTGGCCGGATTCTTCACCGCTCACATAAAGAACATGGTGCGCGCCGGAGAGCTCGGACAAGGCCTGCAGCAGCAGGGTGCTCTTGCCGATCCCCGGATCGCCACCGAGCAACACGACACCGCCCGCGACCAGCCCGCCACCGAGTGCACGGTCAAACTCGCCGATACCGGTCGGTAGCCTGTCTTCTTCGCGGGCTTCAATCTCCGAGAGCGTTTGCAGCTTGGCTGTACCGCCCAGCGCAGCGAATCGGCTGTTGCTGGCAGGAGCCGATTCGGCGACAGTTTCAACCAGCGTGTTCCACACATTGCAGCCAGGGCATTGCCCTTGCCACTTGGGAGAGGTTGCACCGCACTCGGTACAGGAATAGATGGATTTTGCCTTGGCCATACGTCACGTGAGAGTTTATCGGTGGAGCCTAGAGTATCGGTCGCATTACGCTCCAGCACAAGACATCGGCGTATGGCCCACATCGAGCTTCGGCCGCGCTAACAACTTCCGCGCTTTCATGGTATAAATCCGCCACTTCTTATGAGCGACATTTGATTTTTCGATGCCCTTCGGCTTTTACATCATCATGGCGGCGCAGTTTTTTTCCGCGCTTGCCGACAATGCCCTGCTCATCATTGCCATTGCCGCTCTGCGTGAAATGCACGCACCCGCCGCGTATGAACCGCTGCTGAAGACCTTCTTCACGGTCTCCTACGTTGCACTGGCCGCCTTTGTCGGTGCCTTTGCCGACTCCATGCCCAAGTGGCGCGTGATGTTCATCAGTAACACGGTCAAGATCGTCGGCTGCGGCATGATGTTCTTCAACGTCCACCCCCTGCTCGCTTACGCGGTCGTCGGACTCGGTGCCGCTGCGTATTCGCCGGCCAAATACGGAATCATGACCGAGTACCTGCCACATCGATTGCTCGTGGTCGCCAATGGCTGGATTGAGGGACTGACTGTCGGTGCCATCATTCTCGGCGTTGTCATCGGTGGCACCCTGATCCAGCCATCCATTGCACAGGATCTGCTGAAATTTGATTTCCCCTTGATCGATACCGGAATCGATACCACAACCGAAATGGCGCTTTGCTTTGTCGGAGTCTTTTACATATTGGCTTCAATCTTCAATCTCTATGTGCCAGATACCGGCGTCGATCACAAGCCGTTGCACAAGAATCCCTGGTACCTGGTCCGCGAATTCAACCACTGTCTGGTCCTGCTCTGGCGTGATCGCCTCGGGCAAATTTCGCTGGCGGTAACCACGCTCTTCTGGGGGGCCGGAGCGACCTTGCAGTTCATCGTGATCAAGTGGGCCGAAGTCTCGCTGCAGCTCGATTTGTCAAAATCCAGCATGCTTCAGGGAGTTGTCGCCGTGGGGGTTGCACTGGGCGCAGCCGGGGCCGCCCGAGCCATCACACTACGTAAATCGGTCCGGGTCATTCCGCTCGGTATTGCGATGGGGATCATCGTCCTGGTAATGAACTTCGTGCATTTCGTGTGGCTAGCCGTTCCGCTGCTGATCATCATCGGTGCGCTCTCCGGCTACTTTGTCGTGCCGATGAACGCTTTGCTACAGCACCGTGGTCATATCCTGATGGGTGCCGGCCATTCAATCGCGGTACAGAATTTCAACGAGAACCTGTCAATTCTCATGATGACCGGGTTTTATTACCTGATGGTGAAATTCAATCTGTCGATCTACATTGTTATCACGCTCTTCGGTCTCTTTGTCAGCGGCAGCATGCTGCTCGTCAAACGTCGCCACGAAGCCAATCAGCGCGAGCACGATGATGTGATTCACCTGGACGACAACAGCGCGCATTGAGCGCTTCGAGCAGGCAAACGGTCAAAGAACCACGGGCCTATTTGGCAATTCGTCAGAGTTGTTGCCGGACGCGGGGAAGTGTTCGACAAGCGCCCCAGTAATCTCCTCCAGCGCCTGCAATGTACCGCTTTCAAACCGGCCATCGCAAAACGCCAACTCCAAGCGACGGCAGACGGCACTCCAGAAGGGCTCGCCGACCCGAATGTTGATCCCGCGATCAGCAACAATTTCGACACGTCGGTCAATCAGCTGCACGTAGATCAGGACGCCGCTGTTGTGTTCTGTATCCCAGACACGAAGCCGCGAGAACAGCTCGACCGCCCGCGCGCGCGGCGACTCATCGTTCAGAAGCTCCCGCAATGGCAAGCCGGCTTCCACAACAAAACGCAACTCGCCCCGATGTCCTTGCTCAGAGGTAACAATAGCCTGCTCAAGCCTTGTTAGCGTTTGCTTTGGAAACGCCTTTAGCCCCAACCAGTCGGGCACTGCCAGATGACGCGCCAGTCTACCGAATTGCATCACCAACCTCCCGAGGCACCGCCGCCCCCAAAGCTTCCGCCGCCCCCCGAAAACCCGCCGCCGGAACCACCGCCCCAGGATGACGAGGAGCCTCCGGAAGACCAGCCCCGGCGACCGCCCCCGCCGCTAAAACCGACGAGGAGCGAAACAACAAAAGCAAAAAAGCCGGCGATAACTGCGATCAACATGGACGCAAATACCAGCGAAGCGATCACGCCTGCCCCAACGCCAACAATGGCAGCGGCCAGAAAACGGCCAAAAATAGCACGCAGGATGCTGCCGACAACGAAAATCAGAATAAACCCAATGGGGAGCATCGATTCGAGATCAAATTCATCGTTCACGGCCGTCGTCGCCGGCTTTGGTTCAGGCAATGGCTCACCGCCGATTACCTTGATCATCGCATCGAGCCCGGCATCAATTCCGCCGAAATAGTCGTTTTGCTTGAAGCGCGGCGTAATCATTTCGCTGATGATGCGCTTGGCCGTCGCGTCGTTGAGTGCGCCTTCAAGCCCGTAACCAACTTCGATGCGCAACTTTCGGTCGTTCTTGGCGATGAGCAGTAAAACGCCATCGTCGACACCCTTGCGCCCCAGTTTCGAAGCCTCGACGACACGCAGGGCGTATTGCTCCACGGTTTCGGGATTGACCGTTGGCATGATCAGCAGCGCGATCTGCGCTCCCTTCTGGCGCTCGAAATCGGCAAGCTTGCTTTCCAGCTGGTTGCGCTGATCCGATGTCAGGGTTGCCGTTTGATCCGTAATGCGCGCAGTGAGCCTTGGAGCCGCCAGTAATTCCTGCGCCCCGGCCAGATTGACCAGGCACAGGAGACAAACCCCAAGCAACGTGCGCCACATGGCAATCAGCGCCCTATTTCTTCTCGCTACCAAAGTCGACCTTTGGCGCGACAGAAATGGCCTTCTCGTTTTCAACACTGAAGTTGGGCTTGACCTGGTAGCTAAACATCATCGCCGTCAGGTTGTTCGGGAAGGTACGCACCGACACGTTGTAGGCTTCAACCGACTTGATATAGCGATTGCGCGCCACGGTGATGCGATTTTCGGTGCCCTCCAGTTGCGCCTGCAAATCACGAAACGACGCATCAGCCTTCAGGTTCGGGTAGTTTTCGGACACCACCAGCAGGCGCGACAGTGCGCTCGAGAGCCCGGCCTGAGCCTGCTGGAACTTGGCAAAGGCTTCCGGATTGTTGATTAGCTCTGGCGTTGCCTGGATACTGCCGACCTGGGCGCGCGCCTGTGTAACCTGCGTGAGAACGTCCTTTTCGTGGCTGGCGTAGCCTTGCACGGTACTAACCAGATTGGGCACCAGATCCGCACGGCGCTGATATTGATTGATCACTTCTGACCACGCCGACTTGACCGCTTCATCACCGGTCTGAAAGCTGTTGTACCCGCAGCCGGATAGTAGACTGAGGACAATGGCTAGAGCCGCGAGAATTCTGATGCGCATGACAGTTCCCTCATTAAGGAATGGACAAAGTGCACTTTAGATGGTGACGCCAGGTGAAATTTCAAGCCAGTTTATGCCAATACGCCACGCAATTTGCGTTTTCTGACTGATCAATACAGTCGACACAAACCGTTACACAAGAGGCACAGATTGGGAAGCACACGCCGCACGAAATCTGCGACGCTAACAAATTAGTCACGACGAACTTCAGGGATTGGAGCCCCTTTTCCACAGGCACCCGCCTCCGACCAGACCAAAATTCTGCTTCGGCGCACTCAACAGGAGATTCAGCATGATCAGTACTCTGGTTGATCTACTTGCCAATTTTTACGCGAAAAACGACTTCACCAACTTCGAAGCCATCGCCCGTAGCCTCCTCAACACCGTTCCCAACGATCAGGTTTCCCTCCAGTTCCTTGGCCTCGTCTATTACCGCACCGGGCGCGTCAAGGACGCGATTCGCACCTTTAACAAGGTGATTCTCAGACGCAAACCGGTCAAAGCCGAATCCGTTATTGGGGATGCCAGCCTATCCGCTGGCGATTACGCCGCTGCAGCGTGTTATCGGGAAGCCACACGCCACAGCCCGGAACTTTCTCAAGCCTGGTTCGACCTCGGAACAACCCTCCTTGAACTCGGGAAATACGAACAGGCCGTTCCCGCCTTTCACAACTCACTCATCGCCGAGCCGGAGTCCACTCAAGCGATGCTGGCACTGGCTCAAACGGCCTTGCTCACCAACAACATCCAGGTTGCCGAGGAACACTTTTCGTGCCTGCGTGATCGGATGCCAAACAATATCGATGCCTACCGCGGCCTCGGTCAGGTTTACCGCAAACGTCGAGATTTTGCGACGGCTCGGGCGTGTTTTGTGAGAGTCCGGCTGCTTCAGGGCGGCGCCAACAGCATTGACAATTTGGCGAACCGACGGAGTACTGAAGGGAAAGACCCAACTCCAACACCTGAACTCCAGCACCGAAGTCATGGAATAAAGACGGTTATTGAAGCCTGTAAAGCACGAATTGCTCGCCACCGAGGAAAAGTCTCAAAGCGCCGGCTAAAATCCTGACTCCAGGTGTTTCGCCGGCTTCCGCGAGCTATGACGAATTGCCAGGCTGATCGGCCGGTCGTTTTCACTAAAACTCGCCCCGGTTCCGGCGCTTGAAATACACTATCGCCTGAGTAGCGGCCAGGCTTGGTTTCCCAGACCCGGCTTGCTTGGTCTTTCCACGAACCGATCCCCACCGATGAATCCATTGCTTGCCCCGGAACCGCTCATTTTTGTCGACCTCGAAACCACGGGCGCAAATTTCGCCAATGATCGAATCATCGAAATCGGCTTCGTCGAGGTTGACCAGAATGGCGCGCGGGAATGGAGTTCGCTGGTCAATCCCGGACAATCCATTTCTGGATTCATCACCGGGTTGACCGGCATCGATACCGCCATGGTGTCCACCGCCCCCCGCTTTGACCAACTGGCACCACTCGTTCTTGAAAAACTGCGTGGACGCCTGTTCATCGCTCACAACGCCCGTTTTGATTACACCTTTCTCAAACGCGAATTCAAGCGCCTTGGCATCGACTTCCGCGCACCCAACCTGTGTACCGTCAAACTCTCGCGTAAGCTTTTTCTCGTGCATCACCGGCACAGCCTGGATGCTCTGGTGACGCGCTATAACATTACGGTAAGCGGCCGTCACCGCGCCCTCGCTGACGCCAAGGTTCTCTGGGATCTCTGGCAGCTGTGGCACGATCTGCTGCCAGAGGAAACCATTCGCAACACGATCAATACCATAGTCGGACGACCGGAGTTGCCGCCACAGCTCGACCCAGGACTGATCGATGACCTGCCCGAGGCACCGGGTGCCTACGCCATGTACGGAGAGGATGGCTGCCTCCTGCTGACCAAGCGCAGCACCAACCTTCGCCAGCAGGTGCTCGCGCATTTTTCCCCGGCCAACCGCGACACGGCGCTGGTGCGCAATACCTGGCGCATCGACTGGCGCGAGGCCGCCGGCGAAATCGGTGCCAGGCTGGCCGAGCTTGCACTGTCCGCTTCAGCGCGCAAATCGGCCGATGACCTGTGCGCCTGGCAACTGGTACAGCATGGCGACGGCGATTTTCGCCCGCACGTCGTTTTTGCACGCGACATCGACTTTGCTCATACAAGCAACCTGTTCGGCCTCTATATGAGCCAGCGTGAGGCGATTCATGCCCTGCGCAAGCTCGCTGAAGCACACCGCCTGTGCCATAGCCACATCGGACTGGGCGCAGGAAAGCCGGGCGAAGCCTGCATTGCCTACAAGCAGAAGACCTGTCGCGGCGTATGTATCGGAAAAGAAGCCGTGTCGTTGCACAGCGCCCGGCTGATGACAGCGCTGGCCAAGTTCAAGTTGAGTGACTGGCCCTACAGCGGACCCATCGCACTGATCGAGCGCGACGAATTCGGCATGCGCGAGGATTTCCACCTCGTTGACCACTGGCACCACCTGGGAACGGTACATGACGAAGCGGCCCTGCATTCGCTTCTTGAAAACCGGGCCAGCGAAATCCGCTTCGATCCCGATCACTACCGGATCGTCAACAAATTCCTGAGAACCGGAAAAGTCCGCGTACTCGAGCTGCCCGCGCGCTAATTTCGTTTCAGGATCGAATCAGCTTCCAAATATCGGCCTGCGAGCCAATAAACACGGGCACCTTCAAATTCATGCCTGGAGAACCATTATCCATGCGGCTTCCAGGGCATGCTTCTGCGGATCGCCGATTGGCGCGGCTTGGCGGGGTTCTAGCTTTACTTGGACATCTCAATAAGCATCGATTTGCCTGAGCGCCCACCGGCGGCGCGCAGCAAATTTTCGATGTCCGTCTGTTTGCTCTTCATGGCCCAGTCAACCGCCGTTTCACCATTCTCGTTGGAAATCGTCGGATCGGCCTCGTTCTTCAAGAGCAGTTTGACTGCCTCAATATGTCCAAAGCGGGCGGCAAAAAACAGGGCGGTTGATCCGCTCTGCGTCGTGGCGTCGATCTCGGCACCGCGTTTGAGCAAATAATCGACGATGGCGGTATGCCCATTAAAGGCGGCGTAACTGAGCGGGGGCCAGCCGTAAAAATTGATTTCGGCACCGGCTTCGACAAAACGCTTTACATACTCCAGCGAGCCCAAGTAAGCCGCGATACTAAGCGCCGTTTCACCATTACGGTTGCGCAGGTTGAGACGGGCGCGGCGTTGCATAAGAAAATCGATCAGTTCCGGGATTTCTTGCCGCATGGCCTGGATGAGCAGCGTGTTGCCAGTACGATCAACCGTATTGACGTCCATGCCGCGCTTGATCAACTCGATGGCCGTCGCCGAATCCTTTCGGATCAGGGCACCTTCCATATCTTCATACGATCCGGCCAGAGCAAACGTCGGAATCAGCAAGGCAAACAGGAAGGTAATGACTTTCATTGGGGTAGTCTCGGTTTGACTTGGGGAAACAGCCGGAAGAAATTCTCTGTCGTGGCCGCCGCGAGTTCCTCGTACGAAATGCCACGCAAACGCGCGATTTCTTCCGCAACATAGCGTACATAGCCGGGCTGGTTAAGCTTGCCGCGATACGGCACGGGTGCCAGATAAGGCGCATCTGTCTCAACCAGCAGGCGATCCAGCGGTACGCGACGCGCGACTTCTTTGACGATCAGTGCATTCTTGAAGGTGACAATGCCCGAGAGTGATAGGTGAAAGCCCAGGTCCAACGCCGCTTCGGCAACCTCCCACGTCTCGGTAAAGCAATGCAGGATGCCACCAACCTGCCCGGCCTCCTCCTCTGCCATGAGCCACAGCGTATCGGCCGTCGCATCACGGTTGTGGACGACCAGCGGCTTTCCGACCTCAATCGCGGCACGAATATGCGTGCGGAAACGGTCGCGCTGCCATTCCGGCGCATCCTTGTGCCAGTAGTAATCAAGACCGGTCTCGCCGATGGCGATAACCTTGGGGTGCTGCGCCAGGTTGACGAGTTCAGCCACGGTCGGCTCATGCACGTCGGTGGTTTCGGGATGCAGACCAACGGTTGCAAAAAGGTGGGGGTGCGCTTCGGCCAGTGCCAGAACGCGAGGAAAATCTTCCAGCGTAACGCCAATGCAGACCGCGCAGACCACATCGTTCTGCTGCATCAGATCCAGGACGTGCGGGAGATTTTTGGCGAGATCAGGAAAATCGAGGTGGCAGTGTGAATCGACAAGCATCAATAAAGGTCACATGGTATGGGTCGGGCGGGTGGATTGCATCACGCCGCCAAGGAGGCCTTCGATCTTGCGGCGCGCTTCGATGCCGCTTTCGTCGTTCTTGAAGTGAACGCCGATTCCCTGTGCCTTGCTGTTCTGGGCCCCGGCCGGGGTAATCCAGACCACGCTGCCGGCGATTGGTAGTTTGGCCGGATCATCCATCAGCGAGAGCAGCATGAATACTTCGTCCCCAATACTATAGGCGCGCGTTGTGGGAATAAAGATCCCGCCATTTTTTAACAAAGGCATGAAAGCCGCATAGAGCGCCGACTTCGAGTTAATGTTCAGGGAAAGAACACTCGGTCGCGGCGGGGCGGAAACGGCGGGCTTCGATTCGGACATGACTGCCTCAGGAAATTCGGAACAAGGCAACGTAACTCAGGAAAAAATCTTCGAGAAACAGCCGGCTATTCAAGGGCTGCTCACATTGCAGCTTGTATTGTATCGTTTTCCGGTTGAATGCCAATACGCTAGCGGTATTGGCCGATTTTGCCAGGCGTTGCATTACCTGCGCTTGCGAGACAAAGTAGCGCAGAGGCAAACCCTCGCAGGCCAATGTCAGGTCGAAAAGCCACTTCTGCGACCATTCGATCATCCGTTTCAACGGGGCGGGACGTTTCTCGGCCTTGATGACTCGATCAAGCGCAGCGGCGGCGGCGAGCGGATCGAGTTTTCCGCCGCGCGACAGTTCAGCGATCACGGCATCGAGCAGCACTCGCTCTTCACTCCCGCCCAACTCGACGGCCAACAAGGGCGAGCCACCGGCCAAAGCCAGCCAGTGTGCGGCATCGCTTACTCCTGCGTGCAACAACCATTGCTCACCACGATCTCTCGAAGGTAGCGGCACAGGCATCGATTGGCAGCGGCTGCGAATCGTTGGCAACAGACGTTCTGACTCACTAGAAACCAATATAAACAACGTGCTTGCGATTGGTTCTTCAAGTGACTTAAGAAGTGAATTGGCGGTCGAGCGGTTCATCGCTTCGGCCGGATTGATCAGAATGACGCGAGCGCCGTGTCGATGCGTTCCAACATGAAGAAAGTCATCCAGCGCACGCACCTGATCGATGGTGATCTGCTGGCTCGGCTTTTTCTTGCCGCCCGCCTCTGTGGCTTCGCCTTCTTCTTCGGCCAGCGCATCCGGCTGCAGCAGACGAAAATCCGGATGATTGCCCTGCACCAGCCAACCGCACGCGGCACACGCACCGCAGGCTTCCGCACTGGCGGTCGGGCTTTCACAAAGCAAGGATTCGGCAAAACGACGTGCCAGGGCAAACTTGCCAATCCCTCGCTGACCGGAAACAAGCAGCGAGTGCGGCAACTGAGCACGGCGCGCCCCCAGTTGTGCCCAAACTTCTTTATGAAGATCTATTATGTTCATAAACAGTGCGATACAACTGTTTCTTCGACTTGTTTCTTGATATCTTCGAGCCGCTGGTCGGCATTGATCACGCGAATTCGCTGCGGCGCTGCCGCCGCACGTTCAAGGTAGGCTTGCCGAACCCGCACATGGAAATCGGCTCGCTCCTGTTCAAAACGATCACGATCACGCCCCTGTGCTGCAATGCGCTGCTCTGCGACAGTGGGCGGCAAGTCAAAGAGAAAGGTCAGGTCAGGTTGAAGATAAGCATGCACCCACCGCTCAAGCTCGGCAAACTTCTGCTTGTCCAGCCCACGCCCACCGCCCTGATAAGCGTAGGTTGCATCGCTAAACCGGTCGCACACCACCCAGTCGCCACGCGCCAGTGCGGGCTCGATCACCTGTGCCAGGTGTTCGCGCCGCGCCGCAAACATCAGCATGGCTTCGGTTTCGAGATGCATGTCCTCGTGCAAAACCAACTCGCGCAGTTTTTCCCCGAGTGGCGTACCACCCGGTTCGCGCGTCGAAACCACCGTGAACCCGCGCGCGCGCACGAACTCGGTGACACCCGCAATGTGGCTGCTCTTCCCGGCACCATCGATGCCTTCGAAGGTAATGAACTTTCCCCGTTTGTTTTCTTGATTCAACGCTTTGTACCCTTTTGATAGCGTGCAACGGCTTGATTATGTTCGTCCAGCGTACGCGAGAAGTGGCTGCTTCCATCACCGCGCGCCACAAAATAGAGCGCGTCGCTGGGTGCCGGATGCAGAGCCGCCTGCAACGACGCCAGTCCGGGCATCGCAATGGGCGTTGGCGGCAAACCGGCGCGCGTATAGGTATTGTATGGCGTGTCCTTGAGCAGGTCGCGTTTGCGCAGGTTCCCGTCGAATTTCTCGCCAACCCCGTAAATCACCGTTGGATCGGTTTGCAGCATCATTCCCTGGCGCAGACGATTGACAAAAACCGCCGCAACCTGCGCCCTGTCCTGCTCCCGGCCGGTTTCTTTCTCGATGATCGACGCCATGATCAAGGCCTGGTAGTGATCGCTATACGGCAACCCAGACTCTCTGGCCGACCATTCACGTGACAGATGGCGCTGCATGGTTCGATAGGCGCGGGCCAGCAAATCAACATCGCTGCCCTGCTTGGCGAACAGATAAGTGTCGGGGAAGAACAATCCCTCCGCCGCCCCTTTCGGTGCACCAATCATGCGCATGATCTCCGAATCCGAAAGGCCTTTGCTGTCATGGCGAAGATCCGGATGCGCATCCAGTCGCTCGCGCATCTGGCGGAAAGTCCAGCCTTCAATGAGCGCGATCTCGGTTTGCGTCACATCACCGCGCGTCAGTTTTTTCAGCAGTTCCAGCGGCGTAATTCCACGGTTGATCTCGTAGCTGCCCGCCTTGATCGAGGCCTCGACACGCAGAATCTTGCCCAGAACAATCAGCATCCAGGGTTCAAGCGGCACACCGGCACCGCTAATCTCATTGGCTGCCGCACGCATGCCGATTCCGGGAGGGATGTGAAAATCGACGTAGTCGCTCTTCAGGTTCAGCGGCGATGAAACCTTCCAGAAAAACCAGCCGCCCACCGCAACGATCAGAATCGATCCAAGGATAATCAGTTTTTTTTGCAATTTGTGTATCGATCTGACGCAGGCACCTCAGCGCGAACCTGAAGTGGAGGATTGAAGTTTGAGTGGCGATATAATAGCTGAAACCCGCATCAATGAACCGATTCGCCATAGCCGGGTCGAAGCCGCACACGCTCTTCCACACACAACATCCGGCCAATCCTGAATAAAGCAAAGGGAAAACAGTAACGATGAATTCCATCTGGCAAGAATTTCTTGGCGCTTCTGGCGCTCGCATTGAAAACGGTCTCGTTGTCGACTTTGGCAACCTCGTCACCGAACTCGCTGCGACGCGCGACGCGACAATCGTTTCGCCGCTTACCCACCTTGGCATGCTCGAATGCGCGGGCGAGGACGCAAAATCCTTTCTTCACAATCAGCTGACGAGCGACGTAAATCACCTCGCGCCGGACTTCGCCCAACGTTCCGCCTGGTGTACGGCCAAGGGCCGGATGCAAGCCAGCTTCGTCCTCTATCGCCACGGTCCGGACTATCGGGCGCTATTGTCGTCCGATCTTCTCGAAGCAACCCGGAAACGCCTGCAGATGTTTGTACTACGCTCAAAGGTCAAGATCGCGGATATCTCTGGCTCGAACGAATTCATCGGCCTGTCTGGTCCTCAGTCGGAAATTGCCTTGCACGGGGCCCGTTTGCCGGTACCGGCCAAGCCGATGGATACAGCGGATTTTGCCGCTGGCACGATTATTCGGCTAGAGGAGTCCCGCTTTGTCATTGTCACCGCCAGCGAGGCCGCTGCGGATCTGTGGAAGAAACTTGTAGAAAATTCTCGCCCGGTGGGCACACCGGCCTGGCTCTGGCTCGACGTTCAGGCCGGTATTCCACTGATTGTCGACGCAACAAAGGAAGCCTTCATCCCACAAATGGTCAATTTTGACAAGATCGGCGGCGTCAGTTTCCACAAAGGGTGCTATCCGGGCCAGGAAATCGTCGCCCGGACCCAGTATCTGGGCAAGGTCAAGCGCCATCTCTACCGCATTCATGCGGCCAATCCGATGGTTGCTGGCGCGTCGATCTATGTCCCGGACAGCCCTGAACACCCATGCGGCATGATCGTCAATGTCGCGCCCTCGCCAGCCGGCGGCTATGACGCGCTGGCAGTCATACAGGAGACCTTTGTCGAGTCGGCTGATCTAGCGCTTGGCGCACCCGACGGGCAACATTTCCTGATCGAACCGGTCGTTGCCTGAGCCCGAACTGGCTTGGCTCTCGCGTAGTTCTCGATGTGCCTGATTCTCTTGGCCTGGCAAACGCATCCTGATTTCCCGCTGGTGGTGGCGGCCAACCGGGATGAATTCTTTGCCCGGCCATCGGCTCCAGCAGATTTCTGGGTGGAAGCGCCGGACATCCTTGCCGGGCGTGATCTGCAAGCCGGTGGAACCTGGCTCGGTGTAAGTCGAGGGCAACGTTTCTCTGCCCTCACCAACTATCGTGAAGGTTCCAGGCAGCGCGCCGACGCACCTTCGCGTGGTGCGCTGGTGGCCGATTTTCTTGCTGGCGAAAGCGACCCAGAAGCCTATCTCGCGGCACTGTCCAAGCGAGGTGCGGATTACAACGGCTTCAATCTGTTCGTCGGTGAAGGACAACGGCTTGGCTACTACTCGAACCGGAACTCGGGAACCCGATGGCTTTCACCGGGAATCTACGGCTTATCCAACCATCTGCTCGACACCCCCTGGCCAAAGCTTTCGCTGGCAAAAACGGCTTTTGCCGAGGCGCTTACGCAGTTACCGGCGTCAGATGCCTTCTTTGAATTGCTTGCCGATCAGGAAATCGTTCCTGACACGCACCTGCCGGAAACCGGTGTCCCGCTTGAATGGGAGCGGATTCTGTCTGCTGTTTTTGTCAATTCGCCCGATTACGGCACGCGGGCATCGACGCTATTAACGATGCATCGTAGCGGCCAGACAAA
This sequence comes from Burkholderiales bacterium, assembly GCA_038316625.1. Classification (GTDB taxonomy): domain Bacteria; phylum Pseudomonadota; class Gammaproteobacteria; order Burkholderiales; family Rhodocyclaceae; genus Propionivibrio. The sequence goes on along the minus strand of JBBQAT010000029.1, from coordinate 4,691 downwards.
GCTGATTGAACGCAGTTTTGGCCAAGGCGCAATGCCACTTGGCGAAGTCAACAAGACCTTTTCGACTTCCATTCTGTAAACTGTCGCCCACTTCTAACCTACTCCCTGTTGATACTTGGAGGCCCGGGAATATTAGCTATCGATCACAGACCAAGGAGCCTGCCTTCTGGCAATCCTTTTAGGTTATGGTTATGTAATGACAAGATGGCTCCATCCGCATCGCATCGCTGATCCGCACCAAGGCCAACGAAAGCACTAGTCATATATAAAGTATCTAGATTAGCTCCACCGAGACACGGACAGGTGGGTTGATGTACCGGGCTGTGGATTTCCAGATCAATTTCTCCAGTAGGATGATAGCGAACGATGCGGCCATCGCCCCACCGCGCATTCCAGACGCCACCGGAGGCATCCACGCAAGACCCATCAGGTTCCCACGGCACTGCACCCGGATCGGAAAATACCCTGACACCAGATACCGCGCCCGTCGCCGGCTCGTAATCGCATACGTGGATAAGCTTGAGTGCTGAATCAGCAAAGTAAAGCAGAGACCCATCAGGACTGAAACAGATGCTGTTGGGAATTGCTGGTAACGGCAGAGCCAGAGGGCGCAAGCCATCCCGAGCGCTGAACTGCCAAAACGCGCCCCGCTGTCCCTTACCGCCCTCCGACATCGTGCCAAATACCAGATTACCGTGACGGTCACACCGTCCATCGTTAATACGCATTGCGGGTGCAGCGTGCGGCACGTCCACGAGTCTAGTTTGAGTACCTTGACTGGAATCAAAAAGAACAAGGCCACTGGCCAATCCAAGAACGACCAAGTGCTGCGACTCCGTAAGCGCAACATGCCCGAGCGCCTCGCTGAATTGCCAGCGATCTGGTACGTCATCATCCAGGCGGCCCCTGAACAACGCCCCAGCAAGAATGTCGACCCACCAAAAAGACTGGATACGTTCATCCCAGATCAGACTCTCACCCAGTTCGCACGAGTGCGATGGCCAAAGCCGCGTTTCACCGCTATTCGTACTGAGTGCCATGAGTGCCCCTTATGTGTATCTGATTCGAGACCTGCTCAACGTCAGTGGCGCGAAATGTAGTCAACAACGCAGACTTTCTCCAAATTCCCGTCCAGATAGGTTTTGCAGAATTCAACGTGGGCCGGGTGCGGCAGATAGATGTCACGATCCTGCTCATTGGCAAAGGTAACCAGGAAACAGTGCGTCAAACCATTGTTCAGATTCTCGGGACTCGAATTGCGCCCCCACTCGAAACCGATGACAAAGGGCAATCCCATGCACAGATTGCGGAACCCTGTTTCGATTTCCTGCACCGTTTCTTCGGGCAGGTCTTCTCTGAATTTGAACAATACGACATGACGGCAATTCGATTGCATTTTTTCCATATAACAATCCTTGTAAGCTTCTTTTCGTTCTTTGAATAACTCAAATGGGTATCCACTTCACGCACGCAACAGATCGATTCACCAAAAAACGGCAAGACAGCGTTCGGCCTGAGCGTGTCGAAGGCCTGTGCTGGCGCGGAACCAGCGGTTCGACAAGTTCACCACGAACGGTAATTGGTTTGCTGAAACCGGCGCGCGTCAAGGAGATACCCGTTTAACTCAAATCTACGTTTTTTCATGGCAGACGCGTCAGCCCTCACAATGGTGCCGCAATCATAGCTTGAAGCGCCCCACCATTTCGTGCAATCCAGTAGACAAAACACTGAGCTGCGTGACGGTTTGGGATGCCTTTTGCACGGCTTGGTCGTTCTTCATCGTCAATTGATTGACCTCCTCGGCGGCTCTGGCCATCTCGGTCGTGGCAACCGACTGTTCGCGCGTGGCTTCGGCAATATCGCGAATAGCGTGGACTACATTATGCATCTCGTCCTGGATGCCGGAAATCTCTCTTGCGACTGTTTTCGATGCAACAAGTCCTGAAGCGACCGAACGTTGCGTGTCGCCCATGTCGGCAAGTGCTGAATGCACGTCGGCATGGGTCGAACTGATCATCTGGCCAATTTCGAGCGTAGCCTTGGCTGTGCGTTCTGCAAGCTTGCGGACTTCATCAGCGACCACGGCGAAACCGCGCCCAGATTCGCCGGCGCGTGCTGCTTCGATGGCCGCATTGAGAGCAAGCAGATTCGTCTGGTCGGCGATATCGCGTATGGCCGCGATGATCGTGTTCATCGCAGCCGAGCGTTCGCCAAGTGCGCCAAGCGTGGTGGCGAGCCGACCGACCTCGGCAGAGATTTTCTCGATGCCAAGCGCCAACTCTCCCACCGAATGAGCCGAAATGCGCGAAACCTCGCCCGTACGCGCAGCGGTCTGCTCGGCACCCTGCGCATTATCAGCAATATGATTGATGCTGACGGTTATTTCCTCGATCGTGGCGGCGGTTGAGCTCAAGGTTTCGGCCTGCCGCTCGGATTCGGCGGCCATGGAGCCGGTAACCGTCTTCAGTGACCCCAGCCCTGCGTTCAAAGAGTTCGCGTTGTCGCGGATTTCGACGAACATTTCGCGCAAACTCTCGATGAAACGGTTGAACGCTTGTGCCGTCTGGCCGATTTCATCCTTTGAATTGACCGCTACTTTGCGCGTCAGATCGCCCTGCCCGCTTGAAATTTCCACCATCGCATCGCGCAGCCTGAACAGGCTGTTCAAAAAGCGCGTCAGTGCAAAATTTGCGAAAGCTGTGCCGATCAACGCAATCAACAGACCGGCACCGACAAGCGTCCAGAGCAAGGTTTTGACCGGGGCGAGGATTGTCGACTTGTCGACCACAGTGCACAACACCCAGTCAGCTCCGGGGATGGCAGCTGTGACGACGTATTTGTCGTAGCCATCGATTGCGAATTCGTGTAGCCGGGTCTCGCTATCTGCATTTTTCAGTGCTGAAATATCAAAGCCGGGAAGAATTTCGGTAACAGCCTTAAGTGCCGACTCGGGCTTCGGATGGGCAATGATCTTTCCGTCGCGCGTTGCGAGAAAAGCGTATCCATCGCCACGCAGCACAATGGAGCTCACGATGCCGATGATTTCCTCAAGCGAAACGTCCCCGCCGACGACCGCTGGCTGGTCCTGAAATTCAAATACACGGGCAATCGTGATTCCCGGCTTCTTGGTGCTGGCGAAGATATACGGCGTCGTGGCAACCGTTGCTTTTTTTTCAACTGCCAGCTTGTACCACGGGCGCTCAGTAGGGTCGTAGGCTTCCGGTGGCTTCTTGTCCTGAACCTGATAGACCATCCTTTTATCGGAATAGCCGATGAAGGTCTGGTCGAATCGTCCAACGCTCTTGGCGAGGACGAGATAGGGTACCGGGTTTTGGGCGTACTTGAGGTAATCGGTCGACGCCTCAATCGCTTCCGTACGCTGCGTAAGCCAGCGTTTGAGCTCGTCGCGGTAGCCACGTGCCGACGCTTCAAGTTCCTTTCTGACCCCATCGACGATTTCCGATTGCATCTTCGAGTACGACAAGCCGGTAAGCAGAACCACCGCAATCAGGAGAAGGAAGGCCACGAAGGCCAAAAGGCGTTGTTTTATGGGCATACTGGACCTCGATGGGGAATGGCTTGCAGGTCAGCCCACCGGCTTTCGCGGGTGGGGCTGTTTTTTTACCGTTTCTTCCTACACCCCCAACTTAGCCCTACGCATCATCTCCACATCATTGAAGCTGCGCGTCGGCGAATACCCCGGAATCGGCTGAATACGCTCATGAATAATGTCGATGAACCAGTCCGCCTGCGGGAAGAAATGCTCTTCCAACTCATAGGCCGGCGTAATCCAGTTACGCGAACCGAGCACCACCGCCGGTGCATCCAGATAGTCAAAGCACAGATCATTGATGTTCCGTGCCAGATCATTGAGGTAGGACCCACGGTCACAGGCATCGCTCGACAACAGAATTTTCCCGGTCTTCTTCACCGACTCGACCACCTTCGCATAGTCAAACGGCACCATCGAGCGCGCATCGATCACCTCGGCGCTGATCCCGTACGTGTCCTGCAGGACCTGCGCCGCTTCCAGCGCCCGGTACAGCGTCGCCCCGATGGTCAGGATCGTGATGTCCGTCCCGGTTCTCTTGATATCCGGTTCGCCAATCGTCACTTCATAACTTTCAGCCGGCACCCCACCCTGATGGAACTGTTCGGCGATGTCGTACAGCCGCTGGCTCTCAAAGAAGATCACCGGGTCGGACCCGTTCAGCGCCGCCGTCATCAGCCCCTTGGCGTCGTACGGCGTCACCGGGAAGACCACTTTCAATCCCGGGATCTGCGCCACCAGTGACGTCCAGTCCTGCGAGTGCTGGGCACCGTACTTGGAACCGACTGAAACGCGAATGACCACCGGCATCTTCAGGATGCCGGCCGACATCGCCTGCCACTTCGGCAATTGATTGAAGACCTCATCGCCGGCGCGGCCGAGGAAGTCGCAGTACATCAGTTCGACAATGACGCGACCGCCGCACATGGCGTAGCCGACGGCTGAACCGACGATGGCCGCTTCAGCAATCGGCGAGTTGAACAGCCGATGGTAAGGCAGCGCTTCGGTCAGACCACGATAGACGGCAAAGGCACCGCCCCAGTCACGGTTCTCTTCGCCATAGGCGATCAAGGTGGGATCTTCGTAGAACTTGTCGATGATCGCTTCAAAGACGCCATCACGGTATTGATAGACCTTGTTC
>JBBQAT010000028.1:0-34642 GCA_038316625.1 Burkholderiales bacterium | reverse complement strand
CGGGCTCTAGGGCACCAGTGCTCAGTCGGTCTTTGTCCGAAAGCAACACCTCAACGCTACCACAGCCCTGTTTCTTGCCAACGCCTTTCGACCTGCGGGCGAATATCCTACTCAGGCCGAACGGTGTCTTGCAGTTTTTTGTTGAATCGATCTGTTGCGTGCGTGAAGTGGATATCCATTTTCTCTGAAAGACACGTGAAACCCGCAGTGGCCTGTAGCCTGTAAGCCGCATCAATAAACGATCTACAAGACCTATGCCGCGTGATCCTCATAAACATTGCCTTCCATGACATTCGGTCTGAAGATGCCCGTATTTATTGCCTCTCAAGGCATCGTGTTTAATTTATGTTGTTGCAGGAGCTCCGGATGGATGCAAAACCAATCAGTGACGAACCGAACCCAGAGGCAGACGCATCATCCCGCCCTGCTCTCCCAATGGGCTCAGTCGGCACGCAACTGAGCGAGGATTCCTTCCGCCGCGTTGTCGAGTGGGCACCGAGCGCGATGGTGATGATCAACAGCGACGGCGTCATGGTGCTGGTCAATGCGCAGACCGAGCGGATGTTCAACTACAGCCGCGATGCGTTGATCGGGCAGTCGGTCGAAATTCTCGTTCCGGAACGTTTTCGCCATCACCATGTGCAATTCCGGTCCGGCTTCTTTGGCAATCCGCAACCACGCCCGATGGGCATTGGGCGTGACCTTGCCGGCTGTCGCTCCGATGGCAGCGAGTTCCCGATCGAGATCGGGCTGAATCCGCTCGAAACCGAAGCGGGAGGGATGGTGCTGGCCTCGATCATCGATATTACCGAGCGCCTGCGCGCTCAGCAGCACCTCGAAGAGGCCTTGCGTGAAAAGACGGTGCTGCTCAATGAAGTCCACCACCGCGTAAAGAATAACCTCCAGGTCATTACCAGCCTGCTCAATCTGCAGGCCGATCATGCCACTGACCCGGTTTCACGCGCGATCCTGACCGAGAGCTGCGGACGCGTTAAGGCCATGGCTTTGACGCACCAGCTTCTCTATGAACACAAGGATTTTTCGCGCATTGATCTGGGTGATTACCTGCACCGTCTGGTTCAGTCAATTCGAGCGTCCTATCGTTCCACAGACGGTCGCATCACGCTGTTGATACGCCCCGAAGGCAGCATACACCTCGATCTGGAGCGGGCTATTCCCTGCGGCCTGCTGGTCAACGAACTGGTCACAAATTCCTTCAAGCATGCGTTCCCGGGGGAACGTCGCGGTGAAATAGTGATCGAACTGCATGAAGACAGCAGGAGCCAAATTTACTTGAGCGTTGCCGATAACGGCATTGGTCTGCCGCCCGACGTTGCTTTGACGCAGGGTTCGTCACTGGGCCTGCAACTGGTGCCGCTATTCGTCGAGCAATTGCACGGCTCGCTGTTGATTGAACGGGAAAACGGTACACGATTCAGCGTGACATTCCCGATACGACCTGCGGGAAAGGATTTTCCATGAGTGCAAGATTGCCGACCAACCTGATGCTGGTCGAAGACGAACGCATTGTCGCCTTCGACCTCAAGCGACAATTGCAAGGCTTCGGCTACACCGTTGGCGCCGTCGTTGCCAGTGGCGAACAGGCCATTGATCAGGTTGTTGCCGTGAGCCCCGACCTGGTGTTGATGGACATTCACCTAGAAGGGCGAATGGACGGCATTGAGGCCGCCGCCGTAATTCGCGCCCGGCACCGGATACCGGTTGTATTCCTGACCGCCTACGCCGAGGACGACACCTTGCGCCGAGCGCTCGACAGCCGCCCTTTCGGCTACCTGGTCAAACCGTGCGAAGGGCGCGAGTTGCACGCCACGATTCAGATGGCGCTGGCCCGGCGCGACGACGAAATGGCGGTCGAGCAAAGCGAGCAACGCTTGCGCCTGGCGCTGGATGCGGGTTCGCTTGGAGTGCTCGAATGGAGTCCGGCGCTGGACCGGATGCAAGGCGATGTTCACCTTGGCAGCTTCTTTGGCAATCGCTCGTTGCCGCTTGACGAGACCTGGGACGCATTTATCGCCCGCGTCAACCCGGCTGACCGGGAACACGTATTCGCGGCGCTCAATCCCACACTGGCAGGCATCGAGGCAGCGCACCTCAAGTTTCGAACCAAAGGCAACCACACACCGGCTCGCTACATGGAAGCGCACGTCAAGGCTTATGGTGGCGCGAAGGCCGGCGGTCGCATTGTCGGCATCCTGCAGGATGTGACAGCGAAACACTACAGCGATGAGCGACTACGCCAGTCCAGCGTCGTTTTTCATGCCACCGCCGAAGCCATCGCGATCAGCAACGCGGCAAATAAAATCGTCGCGGTGAACACAGCGTTTTCACGAATTACCGGTTACACGGAGGAGGAAGTCATCGGCCTTGATCAGGAGGTTCTGCTGCGTGTCAGCCCCGGCCCCGAACGCTACGCCTGTTGCATGCAGCCAGGCATGGCCGACTTCTGGCATGGCGAGGTCCGCTGTTACCGAAAAACCGGCGAGTCTTTTCCTGCTTGGCAAAGCGTCAGCGTGGTGCGTAATGCGGAGGCTAAGCTGACGCATCTGGTGACCGCATTTTCCGATGTCACGGCCATTTATGAAGCCCAGCAGCAACTTCACCACTTGGCCCATCATGACCCACTGACGGGTCTTCCAAACCGCCTGTTGTTCGATGATCGCCTGCAGAATGCCATCGAGCAGGCGACGCGAAACGACCAGCGCTGCCTGCTGCTATTCCTTGATCTCGACGGTTTCAAGGTCATCAACGACACGCTCGGACATGCGTTAGGCGACGATCTATTACGCACGGTCGGTGATCGACTCAGGAGCGTGCTGCGTAGCAGCGACACCGTTGCCCGCCTCGGTGGCGACGAATTCGTGATCCTTGCCGGCAGCGCCAACCCTGCTTACACAACGCAACTGGCGCAGAAGATCCTCGATCAGTTACGCGTGCCAATAATGGTCTCAGGTAAATTGCTGTTGGTCACCGGCAGTGTCGGCATTGCGGTCTTTCCCGACAATGGTACCGATAGCCAGCAATTGATGCGCGCAGCCGACATGGCGATGTACACCGCCAAGTCCGAGGGGCGCAACCGCTATCACTTCTACGCCGAAGACATGTCGATTCGGGCCAACGAACGGATGGATGTCGAACAGGGTTTGCGTCGCGCCATCGCTAGCGACAGCCTGATTGTCCATTACCAGCCACGTATCGACCTCGCCAATCGCCGGATCGTCGGCGTCGAAGCGTTGGTGCGCTGGATGCATCCAGAACGTGGCCTGATTTTCCCTGGCAATTTCATTGCCATTGCCGAACAAAGCGACATCATCGAACACCTCGGACGCTGGGTGCTGCAGCGCGCCTGCCGCGAAATGCTCGATCTGGTCAAAGCGTTGGCGACGGGCGAGAATTTCCACGTGGCCGTGAATGTGTCGGCGCGGCAATTCCTTGGCGTCGACTTTGTTGCCGTCGTCTCTGAAATACTGAAAGAAACCGGCTTTCCAGCCACAGCGCTGGAACTGGAAATTACCGAAAGCACGCTGCAGGCGACCGAACGAAGCCTGGTCATTCTCAAGGCACTCGATGCAATCGGTGTCGCCGTCAGCATCGACGATTTCGGCACCGGCTATTCCTCGCTGAGCGTCCTGCGTGATCTGCCGATCAAACGCATCAAGATCGACCGCTCGTTCATCGTCGATCTGCCGGCAAGCGAAGGTCAGCAGGCCGTGGTCGAAGCCATTGTTACACTGAGCCGAGCCATGCACATGTCGATCACCGTTGAAGGCATCGAACGCCAGGAGCAGGCCGACTTGTTGCAAAAACTGGGGTGTCAGGAAGGCCAGGGCTATTTCTTTGCCCGTCCTCTGCCCCTGCCCGATCTGTCGAAACTTCTTGAGCAAGGGCCATCGGCAATTCCTGGTTCACCGTAAGCTGAATACCGTATCAGTAGCGGCGCGGGTCGTCAGGACGGCGGTCCTGACGATTGGAAACGCCATCGCCATCGCGGTCACGGTCCGCACGATTAGGCACACCATCACGGTCGCGATCACGGTCACGCTGATAGACGCCGTGATCCCTGTTTGGAACTTCATAGGCAACGCAACCGCCTAGCAGACTGCCGATGGCAATCAGCACTACAGCAAGCTTCTTCATATCATTTCCTAAATGTCCGTCTGTGAAGCTGCCTTTGTAGCGCCTATCCGCCACACGGTATGTACGTTGGCGCACCTATCCGGGCAATTATTCCTCGCGCTACCCCCGCTCGACATTCCATCGTCAGTGACGGGCCGCGACATGAACGCATACCAAATTCATTCCTATGTTCGATAGCGCACGGAACATCCGCGATGAACATGGAATAGTGCAGCTGGCGTGAAGAGTTACCGGTGCGCTGGCCGCTTTTTTTCCCTGCGGGGACGAACCCCAATCGACCGGGTTTTTCACTACATCAGATCGGCTCGTCGTCGGGCAGCCCTGGCATCGGATCAAGGGGCGTAGGACGCTCTTCAATCAATCTGTAAATCACTGCATGTTCATTCTTCTTCGGCGACATGAATGAATTTTTAAAGGATATTTCAATGAAAACATTACACAACTTCAAACTGATCAGCATTTCGGTGTTGCTTGCTCTTGGTGTGGCGGCTTGTAACAAGGCGCCAGGTCCTGCCGAAAGTGCAGGCAAACAAATCGACCAGACAGCAAATGACGCAGGCAAGAAAATTGGGGAAACCGTCGACAAGGTCGGCGAAAAAATGAGTGACCAAAGCGCCAAGGCCGCCGTGGTCATTGATGATTCGGAAATTACCGCCAAGATCAAAGCAGCCATTCTGGCCGAGGAAGGTCTCAAGACGCTGCAAATCAGCGTGGAAACCATGAAGGGCGTGGTGACACTGAGCGGGTCGGTTGATTCGATGGCGAAAAGCGAAACAGCCAAATCATTGGCCGGTGCGGTATCGGGCGTAAAAGAAGTGAAGAACAATCTGGTCGTAAAGGCGGCCAATTAAGTCCGTATCCAATCTGCCAACTGAGGACAAAAAATGAAAACCCATGATGCCTATCGGGAAAAAATGGCGGCGCAACTGAAGGAATGGAGCGCCCAGATCAATTTGCTGGAAGCCAAGGTCGGAAAAGCAGGGGCCGACATGAAGGTCAGGCACGCCGAGGAAATGGTCAAATTGCGTGCAACACAAAGTGCGGCCGCTGAAAAGATGAAGGAACTGGAAAAGGCCACGGGCGAAGCCTGGGATCAAACCAAGGAAACGGCTGACAAGATCTGGGAAGAACTCAAGGCTGGCGTAACGGCCGCGCATTCAAAATTCAAATAGAGTATTGCCGACAATGAAAGAGCCGGGACTGCTACAGTCACGGCTCATTTTTTATGCGAGGTGCGCAATGACTTTACCAGTCAAGCAGATTCCTGCATTTCCCTGTTCAGCTACGCCGGTCTTCGATACCTGCTTTGCGACGTTCTTCCGCAGAGGTGCTACGCAACAAACGCTCAATACTGGTTTCAGCCTGTAGCCAGTCCGACACTTCGGCTCCCGGCGCAAAGCCGCGCTGCTCGGCGATAAAGAAAGCCGCTTCTTCAATCATGGGTTTGGCGTTAAAACTTGCGTCTTCCGCAATCAGTTGCTCATATTCGTCATTGCCTTCGGGCTTGTTGGGAGATTCCTTTTTAGTCTCGATTTTCAGTTCACGAGTCATTCGTTTGCTGTGAAATGCAGCGACCTCAGCATTCTCTCGATTGTGTTCGAAATGGCTTCCATGGTTACTTTCAGGCTTGTTCTTTTGCTTCATGTTCATCTCCTAATTGACCGGCCGCAGTCAACGTATGACTGGCGACTCTGGATCCAGAGTCGCCGTGCCTCGATCACGACAAGGAAAGCCTTGCGGTGGAACCAAGTCACGGCTGTAAGGCGTTAAAATCAGTCGTTGTTAGCGAGGGGGAATGATAACCACGGTACCGTCAGTTGTAGTCCCTCTTGCGCCCGTGTTACCGCGCGCTCCAGTGCTACCCGTCGCACCCGTATTACCTGTAGCCCCGGTGTCGCCCGTCGCTCCGGTGTATCCCGTTGCACCCGTTTCGCCGGTCGCTCCTGATCCACCGGTTGCGCCCGTGTTTCCGGTTGCTCCGGTGCCTCCAGTCGCACCAGTGTATCCTGTATTACCCTTTGCACCGGTGTCACCCGTTGCACCTTGCGGTCCGGCTGGGCCGGCTGGAAGCGTAAAGCAGGCACTCAACGCAAGAGACAAAACGGTTGCGGACATCAGTTTTGCATATTTCATGATATTTCCTTTGTTTGGCTTACCGGGACGTCCCACGAAATTGTGGTCGATCCCCCAGAGTTGATCAGCTTCTGGCGGTAGTAGTGAGCTTGGGCAGATCGATCCTTCGCTTCTGTTGTAGCGGTGAAGCAGCCAACTTGCATGCTCTACCGTTCATATTGAGACTATGCGAACACCGGATTTAACTCGGTACGTTGGCGCGCATAGTCCATGTTTTCTTGCTTCGGTTGTGATGGGTTGGTGCTGCCATCTGTTTACACCCGAGGTTCACCCCGCTCATTGACCGTAACGCTGGGACCGGGAGGCGTGCTCATCTGCATGCGATGTTCCTGCCCACGGAAGGTATAGGTCACGTCCCAATATTCAGGTCGCGCATGATTGGGCGAGGTGGAGCAACGCTGGACGTCTTGCGTAGTCACCTGCTGTCCGCCGCCGCTATTGCGGCCAATGTTGCTGCCCACGACAGCCCCGGCAACTGCGCCGCCAGCCGTAGCAATGTCCTGCCCACGCCCGCCGCCAACCTGGTGGCCGAGGATGCCGCCGATCACGGCGCCTACCACCGTTCCCGGAATACTGTTGTTACTGCGCTCCTGAACAACTTGCTCCTGCTCGACCCAGCAGCGCTGCTCAGGCGGTCCAACCACCGCTCGGACTGAGATGACATTTGCCTCATACACCTGTTCGTTGTTGACCCGACGGAAGTCGCGTTCCATCACGGGTGCCGGTGCATATCGGCTGTTGTCAATGCGTGTGTCCCTGCTCACGGTACGTACCGAAGAAACGCGGTCATTCAAGCCCATTGCCGCCAGTGATGCATACCGACCCGGACGCAGGACAACGCATCGCCCAGCGAAGCGTGCGTCTTCACAAACCTCCCACCGCCCACCGAGAACCACGACGGATGAAGCTCGATCATTGAAACCAAAGCGATCAAAGTTGCCGATTTGTCTCTCGGTAGTGAACGACGGGCCTGCAAAGCCCTGAGCCTGATAGAAGGTAATCTGTGCTGCCGTATTGTCGTTGTAACCGGCGGGAGGCGCTGGCGCATAGCGACGCTCATCGATGCGCGCGTCCTTGTTTACCGTGCGTACCGATGAAACACGGTCATTTAATCCCATTGCAGCCAGGGACGGATACCGGCCCGGACGCAGGACGACACATCGACCCCCGAAGCGGACGTCTTCGCAAACTTCCCAACGACCACCAAGCACCTCAACCGACGAGGCACGATCATTGAAGCCATAGCGACCGAAATCACGAACACGTTCGTCTGTGGTGAATGATCGACCCTCAAAAGCCTGTCCCTGATAAAAGGTGATCTGTGCGGCGGCTTGTGTAGCGATAGCTATGCCGGCGATTGCCAAGGCATTTCTCAATCGTGTACTCATTGTTGTCTCCTGTAAGTAGTTGCAAATGCTCGCCGTGCCCGTACGGGCGCTCAGGCGAAAAACGCAACAAGACGGTCAATGTGCTTCATCAGCAAACCCAAGTCTGTGCGGAGACGTACATTGCGTGACCAATTCTTGTTTTCCGGACATTGGTGCGCTGCCGAACAGACAGCCAGCAAAGCGTTCTGCATGCTGCCTAGAGTCTTCTTCCCACTACGACTTGGCTCATAAGGAACCCTCATGAAAATGCACGCTTTCCGTCTTCGGCTTATCGTCATTGTGTCCAGCGCCGCGTTTTTGGCTTTCAGCGGCTCGGCCAGCGCCGATCCACCATCCCGCGTTGCACGTCTCGGCTATATGAACGGCGCAGTCAGCTTCTCACCCGCCGGGGAGAACGAATGGGATCAGGCGGCGATCAACCGCCCGTTGACCACCGGCGACCGCCTGTGGACCGATGCGGGTGCGCGAGCTGAAATTCAGGTCGGCGGCGCGATGATCCGGATGAGCGATGGAACCGGTGTCTCCGTTCTCAACCTCGACGACCGGATTGCCCAGCTTCAATTGACGCAGGGAACACTGAACGTTCGTGTGCGGCGACTTGAACCCGGTCAGGTATTCGAAGTCGACACGCCGAACCTCGCTTTTACCTTGAACAAACCCGGCGCATACCGGATTGAGGTTGATCCCGACGGCAATGCAACAACGATTTTCGTGCGCAAAGGGCAGGGAGAAGTTTACGGCGACGGCGCGGCATACACCGTCGACTCCAGCCAGCCGTATCGCTTCACGGGAACCGGTTTGAGCAACTATGAATATGTTGACATCCCTCGCGTTGATGAATTTGATCGATGGGCGAGCGGCCGTGATCGCAGTTATGACAATTCATCTTCTGCTCGCTACGTATCCCAGGATGTTGTTGGCTATCAGGATCTCGATGCGAACGGTACCTGGCGCGTTGATGCCTCTTACGGCAACGTCTGGGTTCCGAATCGCGTCGCGGCTGACTGGGCGCCTTACCGCGATGGACATTGGGCCTGGGTTGATCCCTGGGGCTGGACGTGGGTGGATGATGCCCCCTGGGGATTTGCCGTGTCACATTATGGCCGCTGGGCCAATATGCGTGGAACATGGGGTTGGGTGCCAGGGCCTGTCCGTACCCGCGCCTACTATGCTCCGGCATTGGTGGCCTTCGTTGGCGGCAACAACTTCCAGCTGACAATCTCCAGTGGCAACGTCGGCGGAGTCGCCTGGTTTCCGCTTGCCCCCCGCGAAGTGTATCGACCGTCCTATAAGGTAAGTCGTGACTATTACGAAAACATCAATCGCAGCAACACGGTCATCAACAATACCGTCATTAACAATACCTACAACAACACGAACGTGACCAACGTCACTTATGTCAATCGTGAAGTACCCGGCGCAGTCGTCGCCATGCCGACAACCGCCTTTGTCCAATCAAAACCGGTCGCCAGGGAAAAGCATCGTGTATCGCGGGAAGACATTGCCAAAGCATCGGTGGTGATTGCTCCGCCCGTCGCCCCGACGGAGAAAAGCGTACGCGGTGCTGCCGCCAAGGGCGACCAGCCACCGCCTCGCGTATTCGAACGACCGGTGGTCGCCCACAGTACGCCTCCTGCAGCCCAGGCCGGTTTGGCAGCGCAGCAGTCGCAACTGGCAACCCAGCCAGGCAAACCGCTCGACGATGCCAAGCGCAAGGAATTGAAGCCCGCAGACGCCGTGCCAGCGCCCGTCGTCAAAGTCGTCGCACCAACACAAGATGCAACGCGAGCCATTCAGCCACCTCCGCCAGTCTCGATTGAGAAGCCGGAAAAGGGACGCGGAAAACCTGATGAAAAAAGGCCGCCCTTGGCACCTCCGACACCCACAGCATCGCCGATTCCGAGCGTTCAGGAAGCTCCAAAGCCCGCTGTTGCTCCGGCGAAAGCACCGCCTCCTTTGCCCGCTGCACTGACGCCGGAAAAGCAAGACAAGGATCAGCGTGCACAACCCACAGCACCTCCTCCAGCGCAGCCTCAGTCCTTGCCGCCTCAGGCGCCCCCTGCCCCGGCAGCCCAAGTACCAGAGCAGAACGGAAAAGCCGAGCAGCGTAACAAAGGCGGAAATCGGGAACCGATCATAGCGCCGCCGCCACAAATTGCGCCGCCGCAAGTCAAAGCACCCTTACCGGCACCGCCCGCGCAAACTCCAGATCAACGCAACAACCCGGATCAGCGAGAACAAACGGTCAGGCCACCTCAAGCGCCGCAACGCGCTGCCGAGCCTAAAGCAGCGGCTCCACAGGCACCCGCTCCACAAGCTCAACCGCAACGCGCCGCCGAGCCAAAGCCAATCAATCCACCAACGACTCCTCAGGCACCGGCGGTGCAAGTTTCGCCTCAACACCCGGTGCAACCAAGAGAAATTCCCGCGCAAGTCGTCCCGCCGAGACAACAACCTTCGGACGAAGCCGCTGGGCAACAACCGCCAAGACACAATCCTGGCCGGCAAAATGAACGGAAGAAAGACTGTGGCGACAAGGAAAATTGCGAGAAATAGTCGGTAAGAGAATCCACGTCAATTCGCACAAATAACAAAGGGTCGATACACAGGTATCGACCCTTTGTTATTCAAGCTACCGGATGCAAACGATCTTTTCGTCATTCGGATACCGGGAAAAACCCGGGACTTCGCACCAGAGTCAAATACCTACCGGTCTTCGTCCCAGTGGAATTTGTGCAATAAACGGTGAAGCACCGGCGCGAAAACAAGGCCCGCCACAACGATGAAGACCAGGCCGGCGTAAAGTGCGTAGAGCCCGGCAAAGATCTTTCCGCTGTCCGTTTTTGGCGCATCCACAGGCCCCATGCCGCCCAGCAGCATAGCGCTGTTGAGGAATGCATCACGCCAGGCCAGGTTTTCGAAGTAACTGTATCCGGCCATGCCAATCAGAATTGAACCCAAGAGCAGGCCAATGGCACTTGCTACGTGAAGGGCCAGACGCCGAAAGAAACGGACACGCGCTAGTGGCGGGTCGTTGCGTGTTTCGTACATGAACGCCCTCTACTTCTTGTCGCCCTTTGTCGCGTCCTGAATGCTGTCCCCGGCTTTTTCGATCTGCTGCCCGACCTTCTCAACGGTTTTGTCGACTTCCTTGCCGGCACGCTCTGCCGGACCTTCCTTTTGACACCCGGAAAGCGTTGCAAACAGTACGCCTATGATCAGGGCAGTCCCGGCAGTTTTCATGAGTTTATTCATTTTCTTCTCCAGTTGGCAGGTTCGACCAAAAGCGAGAGAAACCATTTCGGGCACCCTCGCTTTGGCAATGATTCAGCGATACATACCGACCACTCAGGTCAGGCACATCGCCCGTCGATCACTACTTGTTGATTTCGTGGCCGATGACACCGCCGACGGCTGCACCGCCGATTGTTCCCACGGCACCACCTCCAGTGAGGATTGCGCCGCCAACGGCACCGACGCCAGCGCCAATGGCTGTATTTTTGTCCTGCGTCGACATCCCTGAGCAACCGCCCAAGGCGAGCAAAACTGCGGCAGTAATTGCACTAAGTTTGAGTCCATTAAACGATTTCATGCTGTTTCCTCTTTGTTGAACATTAAGCTTCTGGTACTTCGAACATCGTTGTAAATTGCTTATGACTTGCCAAAGCGCTTCTTCGCCTGATCCAGGCAGGTGTCCTTGGCACCGCCTGCGAACGTGTCGCACTTTTCCTTCGCTACGGCGTAGCCGGCGTCAATTTCGTCTGCCGTCGCATCCTTGCGCGCCTGCTTGCTGGTGTCGTTGGCCTTGCTTTGGGCCTCAGCAGACTTCTCGTTGGCTGTCGCATTGGCATCCGTCGTCTTCAATTGCGCCTTGGCCTCAGCTTTGGCTGTGGTTTGCACGGCCTTTGCTTCCTTCACGCAAATGTCCTTGGTGTTACCGGACAGGTCGTCGCATTTTTCCTTGGCAACGCCGTAGTCAGCCTCGGCCTTGGCCACACGCACCTCGTAGAAATTCTTTGTCGTCGGTTTGTAGCTGGCTTCGAGTTCGGCCTTGGCTACATCCTCCTTACCCTTGGCTTCGATCACGCAGATATCTTTTGCGTTGCCGGACAACGACGCGCAACCAGCCTTGGCCGTTTTGTACTCGGCTGAGATTTTGTCCTTGTTCGCCGAGTATTCCGTCTTGGTGACGTTTTGTGCCATGGCACCGGCACTGAACGCCAGAGCGATGGCAACGGCGAGAGTTTTGATATTGAAATTGTTCATTGCTATTCCTCTATGTAATGGGATCAGAAATGGTTCATTGGCAAGAAGTGCCTGAGAACCATTTATCTTCGCCTGGCGTTCTGCCTTAAACATCACACCCTGCCACGGTACGGTTAGCGCACCCTTATTGGCTCCGATAACTTCGAGCATAAGGAGAACGTTTGTCATCGTCTGTCTGTTGCCGCACACAACGAATAATTGATTGCCAACACGTGTTTTGCGCAGCCGAAAAAATGCCCTGCAAAGGCAGGGCATTTGGCGTGCTGAGTACTTCAGATCGAATGCTTACCTGGCGATCTGGGTCCCTACGACCTCAATCTCGACACGACGATCCGGCTGCAGACAAGCGATGACCTTGGCGCTCTTGGCACCCTTGCATTCGTCAGCCTTGGTGACCGGTTCTTTCTCGCCCTTGCCTTCAGTGTGTACTCGGTTCGCTGCAATTCCCTTGCTACCCAGATAGGTCTTGACCGATGCGGCGCGGCGTTCGGAAAGCGACTGGTTGTAAGCATCCGAGCCGAAACGGTCGGCGTGGCCGACAGCAATGATCACTTCGGCGTCAATGCCCTTCATCTTCTCAAGGAACTCGTCCAGAGCCGTCATCCCGGCCGGACGCAAAACGGCCTTGTCGAAGTCAAACAGGGTATCGGCATCCAGCGTTACTTTTCCGCCAGCGGGTTTCGGTGCTGCAGCGGATGGCGGCGGTGGCGGGGCGGGTTGTGTTGCTTCGGCAACCTTGACGGGTGCCGGATTTGGATCGCACTCGGCCGTGTATACCGCTGGGCCGAAGCTGGAGTGCCAGCACAGTCCGAAGGGGCTGCGCACGACTGCGCCGCGCCCGTCCGTCACGTAAGCTGTGTCGGCCGGCTTGGTTTGCGCGCTTGCTGCGCTCGAAAAAATACCCAATGCCAGAACACACGATACGGCAAGGCTGATTTGCTTCTTGGTAAATACATTACTCATGGCGATTCCTTATTGTTTAATTGGTTCTTGTTCCGCCTAGCCTTCAATCGTACGACAGTCGGCATAAGCGGCGAAATGCTGACAGTCATGTGATCCGGACCCGTTGCAAAATTGGTGACACATCTGTGGGCGATCAGTCATTGAGATCATCATCTGCCGGATCGAAATCTTTCTCTGTTCGCTATCGCACACAGTGCAAAATAAACAAACGGGAAAACTCAGCTTCAATCACTTAACGCTTGGCCCCTTCGATGATGATCACCCGTTCCCCCGGTCGCCAATTGGCAAGACTTGCATCCGTAAAAAGGTGGCTTTCTCCATTGCTCATGCGAACGGTGACTTCGGATATTTTCGCCCTCGGCGTCAGCTCGTAACGTCCGGTCTTGTCGCCTTGATTTTCGTCATCTCGATCAATCATCCGTGTGGACTCGATGACTCCACATTCTTCGCATCTCATCCTGACAAGTTCGTTGACGTCGGATTGCGCCGGGAAATTTTCGGCGGTCAAAGCAAGACCAGTGACCTCGATAGAACTCGGGGCCCAAGCCCATACCGCCGCCATTCCAAACGTAAGCAGTAGTATCGCGGCGACTCCACCGATCACCCGGCGTTGCGTCAGGAGTTCAATCGCTCTGGATTTCATATTTGCCTTGTACGAAGATGCACCGACCCGGATAAAGCTCATGTCTTGATCAATAGCGCTGCCAGGTACCGTTCTGGGAACGAACACGGTCGCCGACCCGGAATCCGCTGTTGGTGCTTTGAATCAGGGTTTGATGCGAACCGTCCTCCATGCGTACGGTAATCTTGTAGGCATCAGAGGTTGGCTTTTGACGGTTTTCCAGTTCATGGCCGACATAGGCGCCGCCCGCTGCACCGGCGACAGTCGCCACCGCGTTGCCTCGCCCTGCCCCAATCTGGTTACCGAGAACACCGCCGATGACTGCCCCGGCAATCGTGCCCACGCCAATTCCACTGCCACCGATGCCATTTCTCTCCTGCGGCACAAGTTCAATCGACTGCACGATGCCGTATTCCGAATAGGCATTGCCTGTACTGGCGACATTTGGATTGGGTGGATAAGGCGCTGTATTTGTGCTTGCGCAGCCACCGAGCGTCAGGGCCGCAATCATTCCGAGAACCGAGACAAGTTTTTTGGTCGTTTTCATGGGATATTTCCTTTTAAATTCAGAAGAGAGGCAGCTGAACCGCACTAGAAGCACGTAGGTTGGGCTGAGCGAGCGAAGCCCAACAAACAGCGGGAATGTTGGGCTTCCTACCGTCAGCCCAACCTACGGGTTCTGGCCTTGGCGCGAATCAGTTATTCAGAATCAGCTGGAGGATGACTCCAGTAGCGATTGCCACCAGCACATAATCGCCGCCGGTCTGAACCCAGTGATAGCCACGGGGCGGAGCACTCAGGTGGTAACCGCGCCAGTCGTCGACAACGTACTGTCGGTGGCGGTATTCGATCGGCAGACGCTGGCCTCTTCGGAAATCGTGGTTTGGCCCGGCACCGCGCTCTTCCCAACGTTCATTCCGATGATCCCGGCGATCCGACCAGCGCCCGTTATTGCCATGGCGATCTCGCTGATCGCTGCGCTGAACCTGCTCATCACGCCCGCGATCATGGTGCCCGTTAGGTTGAGCGAAGGCTATGCCTCCGCTGGCCAAGGTCATCGCCAGGATGACGGATATCACTGCTTTGCTGTTCATATTGTTCTCCATTGGGTTAAGAACTGCACCGTTCATGCCGCGCACTCTTTCTGCGCATCGTGCCGATCTCGTACCGGCCACAACTGAACTTAGTCTTAATTTCCAACGGATTCTGTGCGCTGGCGAACGCAGCGCGAAAGGAACAATCAGGCCGCGTCGGGCGGCGCACTTCCCTTGCTGACACTTTCCCCATCCCCGGCGCGCAAGGTCCAGAACGACAGCGATGAAATCATGGTCAGCCCACCCAGGGTCAGGAAAGCATGATGCAGCGCGCCCATGACGGCGACACGGTCCGATTGCGGCAAGTCACCGAGATACCAGGCCGTGACCAGTGATCCGCACGCCAGGCCGAAACTCATCGACAATTGCTGCAGTGAACTGGCAATGGTGCTCGCCATGCTTGAATCCTCGGTCGCGATATCGGCATAGGCCATCGAGTTCATGCTGGAGAATTGCAGCGAATTGAAGAAGCCTTGAGCGAGACCAAGACAGACAATCAGCGCCATCGGCGTTGTCGGGCTGATCCTGGAAAAGAGACTGATCGTCACCCCGATCATCAAGGTATTGATCGTCAGGATTCTCCGGTAGCCAAATCGCCGCAGGATGGGCGCAGAAATCACTTTCATGAACATCGCTGCAGCGACCGCCGGCATCATGAGCAGCCCGGATTGCCACGCGGGAAGACCCAGACCCAACTGGTAAAGCAAAGGCAGCAGAAATGGAAGACCGCCCAGACCCAGGCGGGTGATAAATCCGCCGACGACCGATACACGAAACGTGCGTACTCGAAACAGCGCAAGCCGCAGGATCGGAAAGCTGGAGTGACGCGCATGCCAGCCGTACGCCGCCAGCAGGCTCAGTGCGACCAGAACCAGGACGGCGGCCGACGTCGCGTCGATGTGGTGCTCGCCAAAGACTTCCAGCACCCATGACAAAAGCGCCGTCCCGCACCCGAACAGCACCAGGCCGATGACATCAAGAGGCCGCGATTCTTCCCCGTGATAGTCCGGCATGTGACGATGAATCAGCCACTGCGCCGCCAATCCGACCGGCACATTGATAAAGAAGATGACGCGCCACGGCAGCCAATGCACGATCAGGCCGCCAATCGTTGGCCCCAGCAGCGGCCCGATCAATGCCGGGATGATCACGAAATTCATCGCCATCAGCAATTCGGACTTGGGAAAGGTGCGAATGATGGTCAACCGTCCGACCGGCATCATCATGGCCGCACCGATTCCCTGCAGAATACGCGAAGCAACGAGCATCGGCACATTGAGCGACAGGCCGCAAAGCACGGAAGAAAAAGTAAAAATCGCCACGGCCGCACTGAACACGCGCCGCGTACCGAAACGATCCGCCATCCAGCCACTGATGGGAATGCACAAGGCCAGACTGAGGATGTAGCTGGTAACAACCGCCTTCAGACTCAACGGCGCCACATTCAGGCTCGCCGCCATTGAAGGCACTGCCGTATTGATGATGGTCGAATCAAGCTGCTCCATGAACAGCGCGGTAGCCACCACCCAAGGGAGGTAGCGTTTGACGGAAGAGTCGGCCTGAGCGGGTGTGGAATTCATTGGGGGGATGGTTTCACGATCACCTGATAATTGATAGTTCGGAGGAATGGCAGGTTCCGGGCCAAGGGCATCTGCCGAAGACTTTCTGTTAACATGTCGTTTTAGAGGTCGAAGTGCATTAACTATCACTCGCATCCTCCAGATTTTTTCCGGCTCACTTCTGTGGACCTCGTCGCCATAGCAATGGAGCACTCACGTCAAACACTTCATCCAGAGTTTGAATACAACCTTTTATACCAAGCCCCATGCAAAAAAATAAAAAGCCAACCGTAGCAAGCAGTACAGATTTTGAACGTGAAGTGGCCCTGTTGTTGATTGAGTGTTTGAATCTCGAAGTCACTGCTGACGAAATAACCCCTGACACCCCGTTGTTTGGCGACGGCCTGGGCATGGACTCGATTGACGTACTGGAGGTTGCTTTGACCGTCTCGAAGCGATATGGCGTACAAATGCGCGCCGACAGTCCCGACAACACGCAAATCTTCAGTTCGCTACGCCACCTCGCCGACTATATCACCGCGCAAAGAACGCTTTAATGGCGCTCCGCGTCATGCGCTGGCTGGGTATTGCTGCGCTGGTGATCGGCTATCCGCTACTGGCGCATTACACCAATGAATCGGCACAGAGCCCCAAGCTGGGGGCGGTAGTGGCCATTGCTCCCGTCGTGCTGATTGGCTATCTGCTGGCGTGGCATTCTCCTCGCCGCCTGATCATGATGGGCGTATTGGTATCGTTGTGTGTTGCTCTTGGCGTGGGATGGCCGGTCCTTGAAAATCATTTTGACGTGGTCTACTGGTTGCAAAACATGGGGATGCAGCTCGTCCTGCTGATGACGTTTGGCCGTACGCTGATCGCCGGTCGGCAGCCGTTGTGCACCCGTTTCGCAGAGGCGTTGTATGGGCCTGTGACGCCGCAGCATCAGATTTACACACGCCAGGTGACGGTCGCCTGGACGGTTTTTTTTGCGGCAATGGCGCTGGTTTCAACGCTGCTTTTCTTTTTCGCGCCGTTGGCGATCTGGTCAATCTTCTCCAATTTCCTGACACTGCCTCTGGTCGCACTGATGTTCATTGCCGAATACTGGGTACGCAAAGCGGTACTGCCTGACATGCAGAATATGCGCATTCTCGATGCAGTGCGAGCGTTTAGAAACGACTCGACGAAACCGTCACGTACCGGCTAATTATTACTGCTTGAACATGCCTACACTGCCACTGGTAACACACACTTCCCCGGACAGCCTCATCGCCTGGCGTACCGATGGTGCCGTCACGCTACGCCAGTTCCTGGCGGAAGTAAGCCAGCTCGTCGCCCTGTTGCCCGCAGGTAGTCATCTGCTCAACATGTGCAGTGATCGTTACCGTTTCAGCGTCGGATTGGCGGCGGCCATTGTCGCCGGTAAGGTCAGCCTGCTGCCATCGGTCAACACGCCGGAGGTGGTTCGCCAGATCAAGGATTTTGCGCCGGATGTGTTTTGTTTGACCGATGGCGACCCATGCACGGTGGATCTGCCGCAACTGCGCTACCCGGCGATGGCCGCTGGCCAGTCGGCCGCCGTTGCAATCCCTCAAATTGATAGCCAACAACGCATCGCGGTGTTATTTACCTCTGGCTCGACCGGCACCCCGCTGCCGCATGGTAAAAACTGGGGGGCTTTAGTTGGCAGCGTACAAGCGGAAGCCTCGCGTCTTGATCTACAGCACGATACATCCAGCATCATTGGCACCGTGCCACCCCAGCACATGTATGGATTTGAATCCACCGTGCTGATGGCCTGGCAGACTGGCAACGCATTCAGCCATGCGCATCCGTTTTATCCTGCCGACATTTGTCGGACACTACAAGCCGTACCCACACCGCGCGTGCTGGTATCCACGCCGGTTCATCTGCGAGCCTTGCTGGAAGCCAATGTGACGCTGCCAGAGATCACCTGCATGGTATCCGCCACGGCGCCGCTGTCAGCCAAGCTCGCGCAGGATATTGAGGCACGTTGCCATGCGACGCTGATCGAAATCTACGGCAGTACTGAAACCGGGCTGATCGCTACCCGCCGCACCACTCAGACGGCCGAATGGCAATTGCTTCCCGGAGTCAACTTGATCATGGAAGGGGATCGCGTGTGCGCTTTCGGCGCTCACGTCGAGACCATGATTGCCTTGAACGACGTCATTGAATCGATTACCGAGGACCGTTTCTTGCTGCACGGTCGCCTCGCCGATCTTGTCAATATTGCTGGGAAGCGGCATTCAATTGCGAGTCTGAACCACATCCTCAATTCCATTCCCGGTGTTCTGGACGGCGTTTTCTACATGCCCGACGAAACCGACCCATATAAAGTTACGCGACTTGCCGCCTGTGTCGTCGCGCCGGGAATGAATGCCCACCGTCTGCTGGCGGCACTGCGTAAAACAATTGACCCGGTATTTCTGCCGCGCCCGCTGTTGTTTGTTGATGAACTGCCACGCAACCCGGCAGGAAAGCTTCCGCGCGCGGAACTGCAAGCCTTGTTTCAGTCACGTGGCGCCGTAAAATCGACGCATGAATAAGACTGTGCACTGGACTGTCCCGGCCGACCATCCCGCGTTTGCCGGGCATTTCCCCGGCACGCCGATTGTTCCCGGCGTGCTGCTACTGGACATGGCCCTGCATGCCATCGTTGCGGCCACTGGAGTTATGCTCGACACCTGTACGATCAGTTCGGTCAAGTTCCTGAGTCCGGCAAGGCCGGGTGACGACGTCACGTTCGAACACAACATCACGGCCAGCGGCACAATTCGTTTCGAGATCGTTTCCGGTACTCAAAAAATTGCCAGCGGCAGCATCGTACCGGGATTGCCGAAGTTGGCAGAATGACTGCGCAACCGACCGACAACCAGGCCGACTGGGCGCATACCCCTGAGCGCAGCAACATGTTCATGTTGCGCGTCATGGCCTGGATTTCACTTCGTCTTGGACGGCACGTCGGGCGCCTGGTATTGCATCTGATCGCCAGTTACTTTCTGCTGTTTGCGCCAGCCAGTCGTCGCGCTTCAAGCCATTACCTCCGCCGCGTTCTGGGGCGAACGCCACGCTGCCGCGATCTGTACCAGCATTTTTTCACCTTCGCCGCGACCATCCATGACCGTATTTATCTGGTCAATCGCCGCTTCGACCTGTTTGAATTTGAAGTGCACGGCGAGGAGACGCTGCGTCGACTGATCGCCGAGGGCAAGGGCTTGTTCCTGATGGGCGCGCACTTGGGGAGCTTTGAGGTGATCCGTGCGCTGGGCCGGAAAGACACCGATTTGCGCATCACCATGGTCATGCACCAGGAAAACGCACAAAAAATCAACGCCATGCTGGAGGCCATCAATCCGGGAACCGTGCAGGATGTGATTGGTCTTGGGCATATTGACTCGATGCTCAAGGTGCGGGAACGCCTGGACGAGGGCTACATGGTTGGCATGCTGGGTGACCGGTCTTTCGGAACGCCAGGAAACGATACTCTCGTCCCCGTACAAATCCTCGGGGCTAACACCTTTCTGCCCAGCGGACCGTTCCGCATGGCCGCTTTGCTGCGCCGTCCGGTGTTATTCATGACCGGCCTGTATCTGGGCGGCAACCATTACGCCATTCATTTCGAGCCCCTGGCCGATTTCTCAAGCGTTGAGCGCAGTCAGCGCGACGCGGCCATTGAAACGGCCGCCACTCGTTATGCCTCCTTGCTGGATCAGTACTGCCGCCAGGCACCGTATAACTGGTTCAATTTTTTCGAATTCTGGCCGCCAGAATCCACCGAAACGCCTCCAAAATCATGATGACTCTGAATTCATTCTCAATCCATTCCTTACGCCTGATACGGCTGCTCTTCGTGAGCCTGGCCTTGTGGCCAGCGATCAATCACGCCGCCGACTGGGATATTGACCAGCTCTTGCACGATCTGGCACAAACCCGTTCTGGCCACGTCAGCTTTATCGAAAAGAAATCCATTGCCATGCTCGACAAGCCGGTGGAATCTTCCGGCGAGTTGTTCTACAGCGCCCCCGATCATCTGGAAAAACGCACGCTCAAACCCAAACCCGAAACCATGGTCCTGGACAGCGGCACCCTGGTGATCGAGCGCGGCCGCCAGAAAAACTCTCTGCAAATGCAGGACTACCCGGAACTGGCGGTGTTCATCGACAGTATCCGCAGCACCCTGGCCGGTGATCGCAAGGCGCTGGAGCGCAATTACCGATTGAGCCTGGAGGGCACGAGCCCGAACTGGACGCTGCAACTCGTTCCGTCCGATGAAAAAATGCTGGCGGTCGTCAAGCGCATCCGTATTGCCGGTGCGCGCGACTTCGTAAGCCGCATCGAAATCTTCCAGGCCGACGGTGACAGCTCGGTGATGCTCATCGAAAAGCTGCCCACCCCGTGAGGCAAAAAACAGCGCGTCTCGGCCGGATAGCGATAGCCTTGTGGCTGGCGTTTATCCTCACCTGCGCCGTCATCATCAGTCGCAGCGAGTTCACCACCGATTTGTCCGCTTTCTTGCCGCGAAACCCGACCCCCGCCCAGCAATTGCTTATGGATCAGATCCGTGACGGCCTGGCTTCGCGCCTGATTCTGGTCGGCATTGAAGGTGCCGACGCACCTGCGCGAGCGGGGCTTTCCAAACTCATCGCCCAGCGCCTGCGCGCCGATCCGGCGTTCGTCAGCGTCAATAATGGCGAGCCGGTCAGTGCCGAGCGCGACCGGGCTTATCTGTTCAACAACCGCTACCTGCTCAGCCCCTCCGTGACGCCGGAGCGCTTCAGCGTTGAGGGGCTGCATTCTGCCCTGAGCGACAGCATCGACCTGCTTGCCTCGCCGGCGGGTTTGCTGGTCAAATCGCTGCTGCCGCGTGATCCGACCGGCGAAATGGTGCAATTGATCGATCAGCTCAACAGCGGTAGCCGCCCGAAAATGCTTGACGGCGCATGGACTTCCCGCGACGGCACGCGTGCCTTGCTGCTGATGCAAACGCGCGCTTCGGGCTCTGACACCGACGCCCAGCAAAGCGCCATGAATGCCATCCGCCAAGCCTTTGATAGCGCGCCGCAGGCCAAAGAGGCCAGCTTGTTGATGACCGGCCCCGGTGTATTCACAGTGACTTCGCGCGATACCATCAAGAGCCAGGTCAGTCGTTTGTCGTTCATCAGCATGGCGCTCATCGCGGCGCTGCTCTTGCTGGTTTATCGCTCGTTCGCCGCGCTGACCCTAGGCTTGTTGCCCGTCGTCAGCGGCGCGCTGGCTGGTGTTGCTGCCGTCAGCCTGGGCTTTGGCGCGGTGCATGGCATCACCTTGGGGTTTGGCACGGCGCTGATCGGCGAGGCGGTGGATTATTCGATCTACCTGTTCGTGCAATCCGAACAAGGTGGTTCCAGCCAGCAGGACTGGATCAAGCGTTTCTGGCCGACCATCCGCCTCGGTGTGTTGACCTCGATCTTCGGCTTTGCCTCGTTGCTGCTCTCCGGCTTCCCCGGTCTGGCGCAACTCGGACTGTATTCGATTGCCGGTCTGATCGCTGCCGCCACAGTGACGCGCTTCGTCTTGCCGCATCTGCTGCCGGCGAATTTCCGCATCCACGATGTATCGGCCATCGGCCTCGTGCTGTCCGGTCTGGCGGGGCGCGCAGCCGCTCTGCGCTGGTCGGTGGTGATATTGCTGCTGGCGGCTGGCGTCGTCCTCGCCGTGCACCGTGACGGTTTGTGGGATGACAACATTTCGTCGCTGAGCCCAGTATCGAAAGCCGATGTGGCGCTGGATACCATCCTGCGCGCCGACATGGGTGCGCCGGATGTACGCTATCTGGTGGTGGTTTCCGGTGCAAGCCGGGAGGCCGTTTTAATGGCTTCCGAAAAAGTTTCCACGATCCTGCAAACACAAGTCGATCAAGGCGAACTCGCCAGTTTTGAAAGTCCAAGCCGTTACCTTCCCAGCGACGCAACGCAACGTGCCCGCCAATCCAGCCTTCCCGCGGCCGATGAGCTGGAGAGCCGCATGAAACAAGCCGTCCAGGGCATGCCGGTCAGAGAGCCTCTATTTACGCCGTTCCTGGCCGATGTCGCCGCCGCACGCGGCCAGCCCTTGCTGCGCGCTGCCGATCTTGAGCAGACCTCGATGGCAATGGCCATCGACGCGCTGCTCATCCAGCAAAAGGATCACTGGACCGCCTTGTTGCCGCTGACGGCACCGAAGGGCGGCGACATCAACGCCAGTCGAATCCGTTCAGCCCTGAGCACCTCAGCCTTGCCCAATGTGTTGTTCGTCGACATGAAAGACGAGTCCGATCACCTGTATTCCGGCTATATGCATGAAGCCATCCTGCTGTCGCTGGGCGGATTGCTGTCCATTGTCGGACTGCTGCTGTTCGTTTGCCGTTCGCCGCTGCGCGTCATCGCGCCACTGGCAGCGGCCGTCGTCACCGTCACGGCTGGCCTGGCGCTGTTTGGCCAGCAATTGATCATCCTGCATCTAGTCGGTTTGCTGCTGGTCGTCGCGGTGGGGTCCAATTACGCCCTGTTTTTTGATCGGGCCGATTCAGCGCCGACGACCCCAGCCATCTCTCCCCGTACGCTGGCCTCGATGCTGTTTGCCAACCTCACGACCGTTGCCGGTTTTGGCCTGCTGGCGTTTTCCAAGGTCTCGATATTGCAGGCCATGGGTATTACCGTCGCACCGGGCGTCGTCCTGGCGCTGATCTTTTCGGCGATTTTCGCCCGGCAAGCCCATGCCTGAACCAGGCCCCGCGCGCTGGCAACCATCGCTGTTGATTCGCGCCACCTTCGCGTTGCATGCGCTGGTTTTGATTGCGCTCATCGCCGTACCCGGCCAGTGGCGCTGGGCGTTGGGCGCTGTAGTAGTTAATCACGCGTTACTTACACTGCTTGGACTCTTGCCGCGCAGCAACTGGCTAGGGCCGAACTGGACGCGGCTGCCAGCCGCCGCCACAGCCAGAAATGAAATCGCCCTGACCATCGACGACGGCCCCGATCCCGCCGTTACACCGCAGGTTCTGGATATCCTGGATCGCTACTCGGCCCAGGCCACCTTTTTCTGCTCTGGCGCACAAGCCGCACGGCATCCAGACTTGTGCCGGGAAATCGTGCGTCGTGGTCATGCCGTGGAAAACCACAGTCAGCAGCATCGCCATTATTTCTCGTTGCTGGGCTATTCCGGCTTCATGCGCGAATTGCAGACGGCCCAGGACACAATCACAAAAATTACCGGCCAGCGCCCCCTATTCTTCCGTGCCCCTGCCGGCTTACGCAATCCTTTTCTCGGCCCGGTGCTTTCCAGGTTGGGGCTGCAACTTGCCAGCTGGTCAACGCGCGCTTTCGATACCCGCATCGGCGACGTCGAACGTGTGAAGAGCACGCTGCTGCGCGGCCTGCAAGCAGGCGCCATTCTGCTGTTGCACGATGGCAACGCGGCTCGCACGCCCGGCGGCATCCCGGTCATACTCGAAGTTCTCCCCACCGTTCTGGCTTCAGCCACAGCCGCCCATCTGCGTTTTGTCACCTTGCGTCAGGCTCTTCCATGACACACCTCGGTGACGCAAAACCTCAAGAGGACCCGCAAACGCCCTGGTACCGCCAGATTGCAGCCGTTTTGTTCAAGCATGGCTTTCTCAAAGGGATCGGCATAACGGTTTTTATCAGCCTGTTTTTCGCAGCTTACTTCCATTTGCTCAACCACCCGGCCTACCCGACAACGGTGATGCCCATCATCTGGCTTGACCGCCTGATCGGCTTCCAGCCTTTGGCCCTGCCCTTCTACCTGTCGATATGGCTCTATGTTTCCCTTCCACCCGCCTTGCTGGCCACGCGGCGCGATCTGTATTTCTATGCGATAGCCATGGCCGGAACCTGCCTTGCCGGACTGGTTATCTTCTATTTCTGGCCCACGGTAGTCCCTGTAGCCAATATCGACTGGACTCGATCTCCCGACGTGGCCTTTCTGAAAAGCATCGACGCCTCGGGCAATGCCTGCCCCTCACTTCACGTCGCCACCGCCGTTTTCTCGGGTGTCTGGTTACATCACCTGCTAGGCCGCTATGGCGCGCCAAAGTGGATACTCCTCTTCAATTGGGCATGGTGTACCGGCATTGCCTATTCGACCTTAGCCACCCGCCAGCATGTGGCGGTGGATGTATTGGCAGGTCTTGTGCTGGGAGTGCTGGCGGCCTGGCTGTCGTTGCGATATCGCGTGGTGCATAGTCGGTGAAGTCCAACAAACATATCCGCAGCAACGATGGTACTTGATTGAGTTTGCGCAACTTCAACAATTGACCGATTTAATTATCGCATCTACAATAATTAAATAAAATCACGCCTCACATGGAACGAGTCGAAGCGAACAATAGATCTGGACAAACATCATCTTGATTTTTCGGATGCGGGATTGGTGCTGGATAGCCCGTTTCGGCTTGACGTGGAGAGTGTCTGAAACAATGAGGAACGTACGCAGTCGTTTGCTTACGTATTCGACTGCCTTGCCGTACTTACCGTGGTACATCTGCCGGGTAAACATTTTCGCATCATAAGTTTTCGTAGGGCAAGCAAGGAAGAACGAGAGGTCTATCATGAGTGGCTCGAAAATGACTACACAGCGTAAGGCAATTTTGGCAGCGTCAAAGAAGGTGCCACCGGGCGGTGATTTCGTTTGGGACGGCAAGGAAGAAGATGATCGGCCATTGACCCGGGAAGAAATGCAAAAAGGTGTTGAGGACTACCGCAAAAAACGCGGACGTCCAATTAGCGCCACTCGCAAGGAGCAGGTGAGCGTGCGCTACAGCCCGGAAGTTCTAACATACTTCCGTTCGACCGGCGAAGGTTGGCAGACCCGCATGGATGCTGCCTTGCAGCATCTGGTTCAGAAGCATCCAGATTGGTTGAAGAAGCTTGGGTAACCTAGTAGTCAGTAACGGAGAAATCAACGTATAGCAACCGTCATTCCGGCGAAAGCCGGAATCCAGAAGTGCACCACTGGATTCCGGGTCACGCCCGGAATGACAGAGTTTATTTCATCTATGTGTTTCAACATGACTACCTACTAACCCACGAACCGGCCCATCCTTAATAAGACCACTGTCCCGACTTTAACGTATAGATTGGATTACTCTTCCTTGAACCCGATCTGGCTTTCCCATTTCACCGCGACCAGCAGCATCGGTCGCGGCCTCGACCAAACTCTGGACGCTCTGCGTCAACGTCGCTCCGGGCTGGCGCCGTGTGCGTTTGACACAGTGAATCTGGCGACTTTCATTGGCGAAGTTCCGGGGGGGGATGCGGTACAGCTCCCCGCGCACCTGGCCGACTATGATTGCCGCAACAACCGGCTTGCATTCCTCGGATTAACGCAGGACGGCTTTGCCGAGTCTGTGCGTGCAGCGATTGCCAGATACGGCCCACAACGTATTGGTTTATTCCTTGGCACCAGTACGTCAGGCATCCTGGAAACCGAGCTGGCTTACCGGCGACGCGACCCGCTGACGGGCGCTCTTCCCGCTGATTTCATTTACCACGCCACGCACAATCCCTTTTCCGTTGCTGATTTCACACGCCGTTATTTTGGCCTGACTGGTCCGGCAGTCGTGGTTTCCTCGGCGTGTTCGTCCAGCGCCAAAGTGTTCAGTTCGGCCCGGCGCATGATGGCGGCGGGGCTGATCGACGCGGCCGTGGTCGGCGGTGTCGATTCGCTGTGTCTGACGACGCTGTACGGATTCAACTCGCTAGGCCTGATTTCTGACCAGCCCTGCCGCCCTTATGACGTAAATCGCAACGGCATCTCGATTGGTGAAGCCGCCGCCTTCGCATTGCTCGAACGCGCACCAGAACAGCTTGCTGCGGATGCGGTGTTACTGCTCGGCGTCGGCGAATCGAGCGACGCCTATCACATGTCGTCGCCGCATCCGGAAGGGCTGGGCGCGCGCCTGGCGATGCAGGATGCGCTGAAAATGGCCGGTTTGAATCCCTCCGAAATCGACTATATCAACCTGCATGGCACTGCGACGCAGAACAACGATGCCGCCGAGGCCAAGGCCATTTCAGCCGTATTCGGCTCGGATGGGACGTGCACTACGCCGTGCAGTTCCACCAAAGGAGCGACCGGCCACACGTTAGGCGCGGCCGGCAGCGTGGAGGCGGTGATCTGCGCCTTGGCGCTGCAAAACAACCTGATTCCCGCCGGGTTGAACACCCGGCAACTCGACCCTGAGTTGGGGCTCGACTATGTGCTGGACAATCGAGAATCGCCGGAGTCTCGGCCACTTGCACATGCGCTCAGCAACTCGTTTGGCTTTGGCGGCACCAATTGCAGCCTGATTTTTGGACGGGCGGACAGGTCATGACACTCACCGCATATATTGAAGGCATTGGCCTGCTCGGTCCGGGCTTGAGCGACTGGCCAGGCGGTCAGGCTGTCCTTGACGGTTCGCAGCCTTATCAGCCAGGCAAGACTATCCTGCCGGCTCCCGCACTGTTACCCGCAGCAGAACGTCGACGCAGCGGCGCGTTGATCAAATTGACCCTGGCGACCGGCCTGGAAGCCATTAAGCATGCGGGTCTTCAGGCATCCACCCTGCCCAGCGTGTTCTCCTCGTCGGGTGGCGATGGCGAAAACTGCCACGCCATCTGCGAAATGCTGGCCTCGGATGACCGGCAAATCTCCCCGACCCGCTTTCATAACTCTGTGCATAACACGGCCTCCGGTTACTGGAGCATCGCCACCGGCGCGATGACTACCTCGTCGGTGTTGAGTGCATTCGACGCCAGTTTTGGTGCGGGGCTGCTGGAAGCGATCTCCCAGTGTGCCGTTGAAAACACGCGCCTTGTTTTGCTGACGTCCGATACCGCTTACCCTGAACCACTACGTGCCGTGCGTCCCATCCCGGATGCGTTCGGGATGGCGCTGGTGCTGGCACCGCAGCGTAGCGCGCAGACGTTGGCGAAAATTACCGTCAGCTTGACCGATGCCGTCGCGGATACGCTCGACGATGCCGAGCTTGAAAACCAGCGCATCGCCATCCCTGCGGCGCGGGGTTTGCCGCTGTTGCGTGCCATTGCCCGGCGGCAGGATCAACGAGTCGTTCTCGATTACCTCGACAGCACGCGTCTCGCCGTGGTCGTTACGCCGTGCTGAGTCAAAGCGGACTGGATCACGCCTGGATTGTCGGCCACATCCCGCATCAGGGCGACATGTGCCTGCTGGATCAGGTTGAGTCTTGGGATCAGCACCGGATCGAGTGCCGCGCCAGCAGCCACCGCGCGGCCGGCAACCCCTTGCGCGCTTACGGACGACTCGGCGCAGCGTGCGGAATCGAATACGCGGCACAAGCCATGGCCGTGCATGGTGCCTTGCTGGCGCCGGCGGGGTGTAATAGAGCTCGCGTCGGCTATCTGGTCAGCGTGCGCAGCACGCAACTTCACGTGGCACGGCTGGACGATATCGCCGCTGACCTGCGGGTTGAAGCCATCTGTATCACGCACAGTGAAAACAACATTCTTTCTCAGTTCAGCGTCAGTGCGGCCGGGCGCCTGCTGCTGGCAGGCCGCGCAGCAGTTGTGCTGAACGCTGAAGCATTGACACCCGGTTCAGGAGAAGCCCCATGAAAAACGCGCTGGTTACCGGCGGCAGCGGCGGCATTGGCGCGGCCATTTGTCGCCGCCTGGCGGCCGATGGCTGCCATGTCTTCATTCATGCCAATCAAGGACTACAAGCCGCGCAGACGCTGGCCGATGCCATTTGCGCGAACGGCGGCAGCGCGCAGGTCGTCGTGTTTGATGTTACAGACAGCGCCGCCGTAAGCGATGTGCTGACGCCTCTCGTCGAAAACCAGCCGATCCAGATTCTGGTCAACAATGCCGGAATCCACGACGACGCCGTGTTCCCCGGCATGCGCGCCGAACAGTGGCACCGGGTGATCGATGTTTCCGTCAACGGATTTTTCAACGTCACGCAGCCGTTGATGATGCCGATGATTCGCAGCCGCTGGGGGCGTATCATCAATGTGTCTTCAATCGCCGCGCTGACCGGCAATCGCGGTCAGGTCAATTATTCTGCGGCCAAGGGTGCGCTCAACTCGGCGACCAAGTCGCTGGCGCTGGAAGTCGCCAGCCGGGGCATCACGGTCAACGCGGTAGCGCCCGGCATCATCGAGACCGCGATGAGCGAATCGGCATTCAATGCCCAGACCATTGCGCGCATGGTGCCGATGAAGCGCGCCGGCACCCCGGACGAAGTGGCCGACCTGGTCGGCTTCCTCGCCTCGGCGCAGGCGTCCTACATCACCGGGCAAATCATCTCGATCAATGGCGGCATCATTTAGGCTTGACCGCGTCCCGCAAACGTCTTGCCAGCAACAGAGGCAAGCGCAGGATAAAACCGATGAGCAGGCGCGAGTGCATCCAGGTCAATAACACGTTGTCGCGCAGGTAGCGGAAATGCGACACGCCGCCCTCGTCCGTGCGGTAGTAGCGCACGGCGGCGGGCAGATTGATTGGCCGGACTCCGCGCCAGCACAGGCGAACCACGGCTTCGGGATCAAAATCGAAGTGGCGCATCCACGGCTGGCGGCGCATGACTTGTCGTAGCGGCTCAAGCGGATACACGCGAAACCCGAACAGCGAGTCGCCAATACCTGCCCACAAGGTTTCCAGATTGGCCCATCCGTTGGAAATCTGCCTCCCCTTAACGCGCAGGCTGGGCGCATCGGCATCGAATACCGGTCTGCCCAATATCATCGCCTCCGGCTGGCGCGCCGATTCCGCCATGAATGCGGGAATGCGCTCGGGCGGATGCTGGCCGTCCGAATCCATGGTCAAGACGTGACTGAAACCCGCCGCTGCTGCCTGATCGAGCCCATGCAGCACGGCGGCCCCTTTGCCCTGGTTGCGCGGCAAGATCATTACACGCAGCCCGCTATCGTCGGCGGCCATCGCCAGCAAACGCTCGGCGCTGCCGTCGTTGCTGCCATCTACTACCACCCATACCGGGTTCCAGAATTGGCGTGCCGCCCGCACGGTTTCATAAACCTTGGCGCCGGGGTTGTAGCTGGGAATGAGGACGAGATGGGTGGTCGAAGCAGCGATCATGGTGGCCGTTGTGGTTAAAGCGCGCGGTCAGGCTGCGTAGGCAGCGAGTTGGTCGGGTAAAAGGCCGAGCCCCGCACCAGTTCGTGTGCAAAATAGTGTTCGAGTTCAGCCATGAAGCGCTGGGTGTTCTGCGGTGGTTCAAAGCGGCGTCCGAGGCGTAGCCGGTAATGGATCGGCATCGGCGGTTTGCGGAACAGCGGCCAGCCTTTGCTCAGGTACTTCGAATCGGTCTCGATCAGTATTGTTTGCACGGGGACCTGGGCATGATGCGCGATCAAACCAATACTGCCCTTGAGCGAATTGGCTGGGTCCGTGGTTGTGCGCGTACCTTCGGGGAACAGCAGCAGATGGCTACCGCTGTCAAAATCCTGCACGGCCCGTTGCACCATGCGTCGCACCGGTATGTTGCGAATGAAACGTGCCAGACGTGCACCTGCGCCGAGGAAAACGTTGCTCATCAACTCGGCTTTGAGTACGCACGCGACATTCGGCAGGCGTGAAATGACCATTAACGCATCAAGCAGGCACGGATGATTGGGCGCAATAATCAGCGACGGTTCATTACGCAGGGCATTTAGCGCGTCCAAGTCAAAGCTGAACCGGCGCGACGTGCTTAGGCTGGCAAGATAGAGTCGAAACACCACCATGATGACGTAACGCCCGAACGCTCGCCCCCGCCTCTCTGACAGTAACGGGTAGGCGACAAGCGCGACCGGAGTCCAGGCCAGACACAACAGCCCTAACCAGAACAGACCGAGATAAATCACCAGATAATCGTACCCGGCCAGCAATACGCGCGATACGGTGCGCATGATCAATTCCTCTGGCCGACTGCAAACGCCAAGGGACGCATCGCCCGCAGCGAGTGCTGAAGATAGACTTCCATGGGAATTTCGCGCAAGCAGTCCGGGAGGGGGGTCAAAGCGACGTAAAGACGCGCCGGCTCGTTATCGTAGGCGCTACCAGACAAAAAGACGAGGCACTCTGCAGACAGCACAGCCTCGTCAAACATCGCGGTGAACAACCAAGCCCAACTATCTCGCCATAACAATTACGGAGTACGGATGCTTCAGGAAAAGTATTCATTGCTCGGTTCAGCGTGGTGTCTAATCGAGGGAATTGTAACGCATCATGTTGCGTACTCCAGCCACGATTTTTGCTGATAGCTTTCCGTCCAGGCAGGCTTTCTCTTCTCGCGACGTTGGCTCTCTTTCTGAAATACGGCAGAAAGTTCAAGTTCCGTTCGTTCCCCAACATACATCACGCTTAGGCCGAGGTACGCTGTCATCAGCGATGTCGATTCCTGCGGCACGCGTTGGTGTTTAGGTGAATAACCACCTTCCCATAAAAGTGATAGGACATATAAAGGCAAGCGCCATATGAAACTGAAACATTGGATTCTCGCGCCGATAGTCGTTGTCTCTCTTGGTGCCCTAGGTCAAGAGCAGGCACCCATCGGAAAGATACCGACCGAAGAAGATTGCCTCGGTTTGATTGCGGCCTTGCCGACCTTTTATAGCGAGAAGATGAAGGCCTATTACGACATGAACCCGAAAGCTGGCGGCAAGGAATTGGTGGAAAAAATACAGTCACTGGCTGACGGAGGTGACAAGGACGTACAGTTCACCTACAGCATGCTTCTTCTCAATGGCTACTGCGTGCCGAATGATGTTTGTGCCGCACGGCGATATCTGGAGATGTCACGGGGCGGCCCGAACAACTGGGAGCAAGTGTATCCAATCCCGCCATGGCCGAAGGACGCCGAGTCACTGTGCAACTGAGGCTGATATTACCTAAAACCCTAACCTCGAGGGTTCCGTTCGCAAGCGGCGTCCATGCACCCCTTTGTACGAAAGTCACTCAAGCAAAACATCAGCTTCTCAAAAGCCTTAGCGGCCGTCCAACGTGAATGTGGATCGCTAAGCGAAACCTTCTGCGGAGCAAGCTTGGCAAGCGCCTTGTCATCACGATGCGGCAAGGTATTCGCGCATGGCATGCGTGTCGTTTTCCGAGCGGGTCCAATTTCAATGCTCGCCGGCCTGAATGCCAATGTTTATGCGCATTACGACGTATGTATCGCAGAAGTAGCCTATTGACGAGCGTTGCAGGCCGATATTGATCGCAGCAGCATTGCTACGGCAGTCTCGAAAGACTGCTCAGCCTCATCCAAAGAGGTGAACTCGGCAGGTCTGGCTAACAAACCGCTACATACGTTGTTGGCCGACCTCGCATCTCTTCTCAAAATGCGATTTGCCAGAAAGACTGGCGCCTACAAATAGTCAACGCAGAGAAGACAACCACTGGATACGCCAGTTTCTCCAACGTTCGCTAACGCACAGAGGGATACTCTCCACGCTGTCATCCTCTGCATTCAAGACGTTGGTTGTCTTCAACCGAATGCATGCCATTCCCCAATTTGAACAGAGGTTGACTGATGCCTGATACAACTTTATCGCTCTCCGCCACTGGCACTTCCCCGCGACGAACGTCGGGATCGCTCGGCAAGAACAAACTGTTGCCTGCCATTGAGGCTATCCTCGATCCGGCCGTGCTGGCCTTATCGCTGTGGATTATCGGTATCAGCTACGAAGGCGAGCTGTTGCCACCTTACATGATTCTATCGGTGATCGCGTTTGCAATGGCCTTCCCGGGAATCTCGCGTCTGCAGTCGTCGGTATGGGGAATGATGACGAGCATTATCCTGAGCTGGCTATTGATTGCATCGATGTTGCTGGTCCTGGGTTATGTCAGTCAGGACTTCGACGAATTTTCCAAATCGGCGTTGATTACCTGGCTGTGGGCCGCTCCCTTGAGCCAAATCGGTGCCCGCCTGGCTTTGCGTGTTGTTGCACCCTATCTGATGCGACTCCAGGGTGCGCCGCAGCTCGCAATCATCGTCGGCATGAATGAGCAAGGCGTCGCACTGGCT
Organism: Burkholderiales bacterium; assembly: GCA_038316625.1. GTDB lineage: Bacteria > Pseudomonadota > Gammaproteobacteria > Burkholderiales > Rhodocyclaceae > Propionivibrio. Next base: position 2,415 of record JBBQAT010000028.1, on the reverse strand, counting down.
ACACGGATTGGTACTACCGACTATTCCGGTATCGAATTCTCCGGATTCTTTGACGACCGTGATCGGGACCGACTGGAGAGCGCCGAAGACCTCACCGCCATTGGCAATCTGAAAGATCTTCCAGCCTTCGTCAAGGAAAACAACATCCAGCTCATCTACCTGTCCTTGCCGATGACATCGCAGCCACGCATTCTGGACGTTCTGGACGAGCTGAAGGATACGACGGCATCGATCTACTTCGTTCCCGACATGTTCGTTACCGATCTTATTCAGGGTCACAGCGGTGCGGTTTGCGGCATGCCGGTAATCTCGGTCTGCGAAACACCCTTTACGGGAACGGCCGGTATCGTCAAGTGGGGCAGTGACATGGTTCTCTCCGTACTCATCCTGATCCTGATTTCGCCCATCCTGCTGATTATCGCTGCGGCGGTGAAGTTCAGTTCGCCCGGGCCGATCATCTTCAAACAACGCCGTTACGGGCTAGATGGCGAAGAGATTCTGGTCTACAAATTCCGCTCGATGTCGGTGTGCGAAGATGGCGGCACCATCCAGCAAGCCCAGAAGAACGACAGTCGTCTGACGCGACTCGGCGCTTTCCTGCGCAAATCATCCCTCGATGAGCTGCCGCAGTTCATCAACGTCCTGCAAGGCCGAATGAGTATCGTCGGCCCACGTCCGCACGCCGTGGCACACAACGAGCTCTACCGCAATCTGATCAAGGGCTACATGATCCGCCACAAGGTCAAACCAGGCATCACGGGCTGGGCTCAGGTCAATGGATTCCGTGGAGAAACGGACACCCTCGACAAGATGCAATCACGAATCGATTTTGACCTCGACTATTTGCGCCACTGGACGCTGAAGCTCGATTTACAAATCATCCTGAAAACCATTTTCGTCGTATTCAAGCGCGAAGCGGCGTACTGAGGAAGCTCACACGATCCTTTCTCCACTTGAGGAAAGGACAAGAATCCATTGAAGAATTACAAAACAGATTTGAAAAAAATACTGCCTCCATTCCTGCCTCGAATCCAGTTCGTGACCCTTCTGTCGATGTTGTTCATCGCGCAACACACCCGAGCAGACGCCGACGATACCTTCAATGTCACCGCCGGAGTCAGTGTGCAGCATGACGACAACCTTTTCCGGAAGTCGTCGAACCTGGCAAAAGCCGACGACATCACCGTCGCAACGCTTGGCCTGAAAATCGACAAACGCTATTCGCTGCAGCGCTTTGAGCTTGAAGCGAGCCTTGTGGACAATCGCTACAGAACCTTCGACTACAACGACTTTACGGCACTCAACTATGCGGCAGCCTGGCACTGGAGCCTTACACCGTATCTACACGGAAACCTGAGCAGCGAACGGATTGAAGCACTCAACAGTTTTAGCGACAATCCAGAATCCGGCACCCGCAACCTGCGTGTAGACCAGAATCAGCGCTTTGATGGCGTCCTCGAGGTGAGCGGTTCATGGCGCGTGCTCGGCGGCATCACACAAACCAAACGATCCAACAGCGAGCTTTCCAATCCGGAAGGTGATATCAGGCTAAATAGCGCTGAAGGCGGGCTGCGCTACGATTTCAGGTCCGGCAGTTCGCTAAGCTATATATGGCGTAGCGGTCGTGGCGACTACTTCAACCGGGTGCAGCCGATTGAAGCCGCACGGCTCGATAACCATTTCGATCAGCGAGAAAACGAAGTTCGTCTGGTCTGGCCGATCACAGCCAAAACTACCGTTGATGCACGTGCTGCCTATCTGGCGCGTACGCACGCTCACTTCAGTGAACGCGACTTCGCCGGCATCGTTGGCAATCTCAACGTCAATTGGGCCATTACCGACAAAACCTCTCTGACTGCAGGCTATAGCCACGAGCTGAGCAGTTATCAGACCACTGCCGCGACCAGTTACACCAGCAGCTATGTCAGCACCGACCGCCTTACGTTCAGTCCTTTATGGAAAATCAGTGAAAAAACCGCACTTCGCGCTCGCCTCAACTACGCGCATCAGCGCTACCTTGGCGCCACAGATAACACGCTGAGCAATCGTGTCGACACCTTGAGAACGTCGATGATCGGGCTCGAATGGAAGCCTTTGAGTACCCTCTCTCTCGGTGCCTCGCTGCAAAACGAAAAACGCACGTCGAACCAGCCCGGCCTTGACTACAAGGACACGATAGCCGGCGTCACCGCTCAGCTCTCGTTCTAGCGGCCCGATAAAGAATAGACACCGTTCGGGCCAGTAGTCAGTCACGGAGAAATCAACGTATAGCAACCGTCATTCCGGCGAAAGCGACCGGAGGAAGTGCAGAGCCCGGAATCCAGTAGTGCACCACTGGCTCTGCATTTCCTTCGGTCAGATTCCGGGTCAAGCCCGGAATGACGGCGTTTTTTATCTACGCGTTTCAACATGACT
>JBBQAT010000027.1:0-34907 GCA_038316625.1 Burkholderiales bacterium | reverse complement strand
GCAGAGTGCTATCGTTTCAGGAGAAACCCAGTCCGGCGGAAGCCAAATCGAACCTGGCCAGTACCGGCATCTATATTTTTGAGCCAGGCGTTCTCGACTTGGTCCCGTCCGATGTCGGGTTTGACATCGGCAGCCAGCTGTTCCCCCTGATGGCGGAAAAAGGCCTGCCGTTCTATGCGCAGAATCGCTTCTTCAACTGGATCGATATTGGCCGGGTGACGGACTATTGGTCCGTACTGCAGCGCGTGCTGCGCGGCGAAGTGGCGGAGATGACCATGCCCGGCAAGGAAATCCAGCCGGGTATCTGGGTCGGGCCCAATACCTCGATCAGCTGGGAAAGTTCGAAGATCGTCGGGCCGGTGTATATCGGTTCGAGCGTGAGGATTGAACACGGCTGCTCGATCATCGGCCCGGCCTGGATCGGCCATGGCAGCCACCTGCGCAAGGGAGCCAAGGTCATTCGCAGTGTCTTGTTTGAATACACCCGCATTGGCGAGGGCATGGAGTTCTCGGAAATGGTCATGTCTCCGCGGTATTGCGTGGACCGAGCCGGCAAAACGACCTACGTTGGCGATGATCGCTGCCCATTACGTTGGGGTGATGCGCGAGGGTAATGCGCGCTGCGTGCGACAGCAAACACAGCCCATCCCGGTAATCACGCCAGGATGTCGATTCCGCGTCAACCCGCCATCATTCATCGGAGAACACCATGAGCATTCTCGTTACCGGCGGCGCCGGTTTTATCGGCAGCAATTTCGTTCTCGACTGGCTGAGCCAGAGCGATGAACGGATCATCAGTCTCGACAAACTGACCTACGCCGGCAATCTGGAAAATCTGGCCAGCCTGCAGGGGGATGAACGACATGTGTTTGTTGAAGGGGATATTGGTGATTTCGCCCTGCTCAGCCAGCTGCTCGCGACGCACCAGCCAAGGGCGGTGGTTAATTTCGCAGCCGAGTCGCATGTGGATCGCTCAATCGACGGGCCGGGCGAATTCATCCAGACGAATATCGTCGGCACCTTCCAGCTGCTGGAAGCCGTGCGCGCCTATTGGGGTGGGCTGGTGGATGAGGCCAGGTCGGGTTTTCGCCTGCTGCATGTATCCACCGATGAGGTCTATGGCTCGCTTGGCAGAGGCGAGCCGGCATTTACCGAGACGCACCGTTACGAGCCAAACAGCCCGTATTCGGCGTCGAAAGCCGCTTCCGACCATTTGGTGCGCGCATACCACCACACCTACGGTCTGCCGGTGCTGACGACCAATTGTTCGAACAACTACGGGCCGTATCACTTCCCCGAAAAACTGATTCCGCTGCTGATCGTCAATGCCTTGGCCGACAAGGCGCTGCCGGTGTATGGCGATGGTCAGCAGATTCGCGACTGGCTCTACGTCAAGGATCATTGCAGCGCCATCCGTCGCGTGCTGGCCGACGGCCGGCTGGGCGAAACCTACAACGTCGGCGGCTGGAACGAGAAGCCGAATCTGGAGATCGTGCAAACCGTATGCGCCCTGCTTGACGAGTTGCGACCCAGGGCCGACGGCCAGCCCTACCGCGAGCAGATCACCTATGTCACTGATCGCCCCGGCCACGACCGGCGCTATGCCATCAACGCCGGCAAGCTGGAGCAGGAACTGGGCTGGACGCCGGTGGAAACCTTTGAAACCGGCATACGGAAAACCGTGATCTGGTACCTCGACAACCAGCCCTGGGTGGCGAATGTATTGAGCGGCGGTTATCGGGACTGGGTGACTAAACACTACGGAAATCAAACGTCGAAAGAATCTTCAGGAGTCAATTCGTAATGAACAAACGCAAAGGCATCATCCTCGCCGGCGGCTCCGGCACCCGGCTCTACCCGGCGACGCAGGTGGTCTCCAAACAACTGCTGCCGATCTTCGACAAGCCGATGATCTACTACCCGCTCAGCACGCTGCTGATGGCCGGAATCCGCGACATCCTGGTCATCTCCACACCACAGGACACGCCACGTTTCGAGCAGTTGCTCGGCGATGGCAGCCAGTGGGGAATCAGTCTGGGCTACGCCATACAACCCTCCCCCGACGGACTCGCGCAAGCCTTCCTGATCGGCGAGGATTTTGTCGGAGATAGCCCGTCGGCTCTGGTCCTGGGCGACAACATCTTCTACGGCCATGACCTTGCCGGCCTCCTTCAGGATGCCTCGGCTCGGCCCGAGGGCGCCACCGTCTTCGCCTACGCCGTCAACGACCCGGAGCGCTACGGTGTCGTCGAGTTCGATGCACAGGGTCGTGCCGTCAGCCTCGAAGAAAAGCCGAAGACGCCCAAGTCACGCTACGCCGTCACTGGCCTCTACTTTTACGACAAGCACGTCGTCGAGCTGGCCAAGAGCGTCAAACCTTCGGCACGCGGCGAACTCGAAATCACCGACCTCAATCGCCTCTATCTTGATCAGGGCAACCTCAGCGTAAGGACCATGGGACGCGGTTACGCCTGGCTTGATACTGGCACCCACGAATCGATGCTCGCGGCCAGCCAGTTCATTCATACCATTGAGAACCGTCAGGGATTGAAAGTCGCCTGCCCCGAGGAAATAGCGTGGCGCAACGGCTGGATCGACAATGCGCAACTCGAAGAAATGGCCCAGGTGTTGGCCAAATCGGGTTATGGCCAGTACCTCACAAGTTTGTTGCGCGACAAGGTGCTCGTATGAAGGTGACGCCCTTGGCCATTCCCGACGTCCTCCTGATCGAACCCACCGTCTTCGGTGACGAACGCGGTTTCTTTTTCGAGAGTTTCAATCAGAGCGCCTTCAACGAGGCAACGGGCCTTGACGTCAACTTCGTTCAGGACAACCACTCGAAGAGTGCCAAGAACGTTCTACGCGGCTTGCACTATCAAGTGCCGCCAAAGCAGCAGGGCAAGCTGGTACGCGCTATATCCGGCGAGGTATTCGACGTGGCCGTAGACATCCGCAAGGGCTCGCCCACCTTCGGTCAGTGGATTGGTGAGTTGCTTTCCGCCGAAAACAAGCGGCAGATATGGATTCCACCGGGCTTTGCCCACGGATTCCTGGTGCTCAGCGAATCGGCGGAGTTTCTCTACAAGACCACGGACTACTACTCGCCGGAATGCGAGCGCAGCATTCTCTGGAATGATGCCGCTCTGGCCATTGTGTGGCCGCTGTGGCGTGAGCCGGTGTTGTCCGAGAAAGATGCTCAAAGTACACCGCTGACCGACCCGGAATCTGGTGGCAATCTGCCCCAATGAACTGCATGACATCCCAGGAGATCGCTCTGTGCTGATTCAACCCGTCATACTTTCCGGTGGTTCGGGCACGCGCCTGTGGCCGCTGTCGCGTGAAAAATATCCCAAACAACTGCTGCCGCTGATCGGCGAGGATTCATTGTTGCAGGCAACGGTGCGCCGTGTCGATGGCATCACCGGCGTGCAGCTCGATGCGCCGATGGTGGTGAGCAACGAGGAATACCGCTTCGTGATCGCCGAGCAACTGCGCCTGATGGGCAAGCATGGGCCAATCGTCCTGGAACCAATCGGGCGCAATACCGCCCCGGCACTGACGCTGGCCGCGTTGGCGGCGATGCGCGAGGGTGCCGATCCGATCCTGCTGGTGATGCCGGCCGATCATGTCATTCTGGACACCCCAGCGTTTCAGGAAATTGTTCGCCAGGGCGCGGCCCTGGCTGACGAGGGCGCGGTGGCCACCTTTGGCATTACCCCGGATTCGCCCGAAACGGGTTACGGCTATATCCAGACTGGCCCGACGCTACCAGGCAAGGGCACTGCCTGCAAGATCGCGCGCTTTGTCGAAAAGCCGGATCTGACCACGGCGCAAAGCTACGTCGATGCCGGCACGTATCTATGGAACAGCGGCCTGTTCATGATGCGCGCTTCGGTCTGGCTTTCGGCCATCGGCACCTGCCGAGCCGATATTCTGGCCACCTGTCGCGAAGCCTGGGCACAAGGTTCGGTTGACGGAGAGTTCCTGCGTGTCGGCGAGGAAGCTTTCACACAATGCCCGGCGGATTCGATCGACTATGCCGTAATGGAACACATTGCAGCGGGCGAGATCGATCTTCCCGCCGGCGTGGTCATCCCGCTCGCCGTCGGCTGGTCGGATGTAGGCGCGTGGGACGCCCTCTGGAAGGTGCTGCCGAAAGACGATGAAGGCAACGTTGCACGAGGCGATGTCCTGCTGCAAGACTGCCGCAATACGCTGGTCATGTCGGCGAGCCGGCTGGTGGCCTGCATTGGCGTGGAAGATCTGGTGGTCGTCGAAACGCCCGACGCCGTCCTGATTTCACACAAGGACATGACGCAGGAGGTGAAGCAGATTGTAGATCGTCTCAAACGTGATGGCCGCTCTGAAGGAGAACTGCACCGCAAGGTCTTTCGTCCTTGGGGTTCCTACGACGGGGTCGACGTTGGCGACCGTTTCCTGGTCAAACGCATCATCGTCAAACCGGGCGGCTGCCTGTCGCTGCAGATGCACCATCACCGCGCCGAGCACTGGATCGTCGTGCACGGCACGGCCAAGGTTACGCGGGAAGATTCTTCCTTTCTGGTTTCCGAGAATGAATCAACCTTCATTCCGCTCGGCAAGAAACACCGGCTGGAAAACCCCGGATGCGTACCGCTGGAGATGATCGAGGTGCAATCAGGTTCGTATCTTGGCGAAGACGATATCGTCCGCTTCGAGGATATTTACGGGCGCTGAATCGACGATTTGGATGAACAAACAATACCTGCGGGGCAAGCATCACGGCCTTCTTGAGTATTGATGCTCAAGAAGGCCAATATCCATGCGCTTCTCGCAGCATAAATGGCGAAGAACGCCTATCCATGCGGGTTTCAGACCATCGAGATCAGCAGCTCTTCAATCCATCCCGGAGAAGTTGAGCACCCGCCGCACGTAGTCTTCCGTTTCGCGGAAGGGAGGAACGCCGCCATGGCGCTCCACGGCACCCTCCCCTGCGTTATAGGCCGCAGCGACCAACGTCAGGTTTCCGCTGAAACGGCTCTGTAACCATTTCAGGTAGGCCAGCCCGCCTTTGATGTTCTGTTCCGCATCAAATGGTTTCTGTACGCCAAAGCGTTCCTGGGTATCGGGGATGAGTTGCATCACGCCTTGGGCATTCTTCGGTGAAACGGCGCTGGCGTCGAGGTTCGATTCGGCCAGTGCAATCCCCAGCGCCATGCGCGCGTCGACGCCGTAGTTCGGTGCTCGCTTGCGAATGAGCGCAGCGAGATTTCGCTTGTCCTTCGACAATCCGGCAATGTAGCCGTCAAGATCAAACTTCGGTTCGGCGACGTGTCCGCGGGTGATGCGGCAAATATCATCGATCTTCCCATTCTCGACTTGCGGGTTGTGCAGCATGGCTGCTTCCCGATGGCCCAGTCGGGCCGCCAGGGCGAGATAGGCGTTGGCCAGACTTGGGTTGCGTCGCTTGGGTACGCCCTGCGCCAGCATGCGTCCGATGCGGAAGAAGCCTTCGGAACTCCCCATGGTCGCCGCGTCGCAATAAAGTTCGGTGGCCAGATCAACGTTCTGCTTGATGCCGATACCACGTTCCGCCGCCAATCCCTGCGCCAGCGCAGCGACAACGCGCGGGGCTTCGACATAATCCTGGGCTTGCGCCCTCGACCCCAGCAGCAAAATGAGTAGCAACGCGGCATGATTTATTCGGCTCATGGCCCAAGTATATTGGCTTCAGGCGGGTTTCTGGCCACTCTTCTTCGCAACAGCCCATCGGTAAAAGCCCTGTTTGGCCAATTCAACTGCAGCGAGATAGACAAGCAGCATGCCCCCGAGGATGAAATAGAACTTGGCTGGCGGCGGCACAAACCCGAAATACGTACCGATCGGCGAGAACGGCAGGAGCACGGCAATGGCGACAACGATCAGCGAGGTGACGGTCAGCAGAGGATGAGCGCGGCTTTTCAATGGGTTCCCCCGCGTACGGATGATGAAAATCACCAGGACCTGGGTGCACAGCGATTCAACGAACCAGCCAGTCTGAAACAGCTTTTCGTCGGCCTGCAAGACAGTCAGCATGACGTAGAAGGTGAGGAAATCGAAGATCGAGCTGATCGGCCCGATCACCAGCATGAAATTACGCACGAAGGTCATGTCGAGCACGCGCGGGGCGTGAATATCGACCGAATCGACCTTGTCCAGCGGGATCGGTATTTCGGATATGTCGTAGAGAATGTTGTTGAGCAGGATCTGCGTCGGCAGCATCGGCAGGAAAGGCAGGAACAGCGCGGCGCCGGCCATGCTGAACATATTGCCGAAATTGGAGCTGGTGCCCATCATGATGTACTTCATGATGTTACCGAAGGTTCGCCGTCCTTCGAGAACGCCGGCATGTAGCACGTGCAGATCCTGTTTCAGGAGAATGATGTCGGCCGCTTCCTTGGCCACATCGACGGCCGAATCGACCGATAGCCCGACGTCCGCCGAATGCAGCGACGGCGCGTCGTTGATGCCGTCGCCCAGATAACCGACCACATGGCCGCGCGCCCTGAGCGCCAAAATTACCCTATCCTTCTGCGCCGGATTAACCCGGCAGAAGAGATTCGCCGTTTCTGCCTGCGCCTGCAGGGCGTAATCGTCGAGCAGCGCGATTTCCTTGCCGGTCAGGACGCCGGTTATCGGTATCTTCAACTCGGCGCAGACATGCTTGGTCACCAGATCACTGTCGCCGGTGACGATCTTGATCGCCACGCCTACCCTGGCCAGGGCGGCCAGTGCCGAGGCGGCGCTTTCCTTGGGTGGATCGAGGAAGGCCGCAAATCCAGCGAGTACCAGCTCTGATTCATCGCTCACCACGGCATGCGGATGGTCTTGAGCCACCTGTCGCCATGCAATGCCTAGCGCCCGGTAGCCCTCTTCTTCCAGCGCATGGTACTGGGCATGAATCGACGCCAGCGCCGTATCGTCAACGGCCTGCTGGTTATCGGCGCCCTCTGCTTCGTAGTGCGTACACAGCCCGACGATCTCGTCCGGCGAACCTTTCACCACCAGCCAGCGTTTCTCGCCGTCATCGATCAGAACGGAAACGCGACGGCGTTCGAAGTCAAAAGGTACTTCGTCAATTTTTTTCCATTGGCCGATATCGATGTGCTGGTGGTCGAGAATGGCCTCGTCAAGCGGACTTTTCAATCCGGTTTCGAAGAAGCTGTTGAAGTAAGCCAGTTCGAGTACCCGCTCGCTGGGTTTGCCCGACGCGTCCACATGCTTTTCCAGGCGGATCTTGGCCTCGGTCAATGTACCGGTCTTGTCGGTGCACAACACGTCCATCGAGCCCAGATCGTGAATCGCCGTCAGCCGTTTGACGATCATGTGCTTTTTCGCCATCCGCATGGCACCGCGAGACAAAGTCACTGAAATCACCATCGGCAACAATTCCGGCGTCAGCCCGACAGCGAGCGCTACGGCGAACAGGAAGGATTCCAGCCAGGGTTTGCCGAAATAGCTGTTCACCAGCAGAACGAACGTCACCATGAGGATGGTCAAGCGCATGATCAGCACGCCGAAACGACGGGTGCCGATTTCGAATGAGGTCGGTTCGGATGGCTTTGAAACGCTATCGGCAATTTCGCCGATAGCCGTCGCCGCGCCCGTCTTCACCACCTGCACATGGGCGCTGCCGCTGACGACCGAGGTGCCCATGAACACCGCGTTGCTTGCTTCCTGCATTTCGGTGGCAGTTTCGGGCAATTCGCCCGGTTTCTTTTCCACCGGGTAGGACTCGCCGGTCAGCAAGGATTGCTTTACGAAGAAATCGTTCGACTCGATCACCCGGCCGTCTGCCGGAATCATGTCGCCCGCCGAGAGCACGACGAGATCCCCCGGCACCACGTCGGCCACCGGTATTTCGAGCGGCTTGCCGTCGCGCAATACCTTGGTTTGTACGGAAACCGACTGGCGAAGTTTTTCCGCCGCCGCATTGGCGCGGTGCTCCTGGACAAAATCCAGCGTCACGCTGAGCAATACGATGCAGCTGATGATGATGAAGTTGGTGACTTCCCCGGTGAACGCCGAAACCGCGCTGGCGACGAGAAGAATGATGACCAGGGGGTTCTTGAAGCGCGTCAGATACTGAAGCAGCAGGGATTTTTCCTTGTGCTCGTGAAACAGGTTGGGGCCGAATTGAGCCAGCCGGCGCTTGGCTTCAACACCCGACAGGCCGGCTGCATCGGTTGCCTGCTCTGCCTGCGGCTCCGAGAGTGGCGTCAGCCACCAGCTCTGCTTTTCGTTCGTCATTCCGGTCTCCAAGTCTTTTACCACCACGGGTATCACTGCAGAGAATGTACTTCCACCAGCTTCGCGCAGCCTAAGGTGATTTATTGAGGCTATCTGTTCGATAGCGCACAGATCGGAATTCATATTCCAAGCACATTGAACCTCCCTTACAAACATGGAGAACTCCTATGAAGACTGATTCACAGTTGCAACAAGATGTTCTGGCCGAACTGAAATGGGAACCTTCGGTCAACGCGGCCGGCATCGGTGTCGAAGTGAACGAAGGAATCGTGACGCTGGCAGGGCACGTTAGTAGTTATGCCGAAAAATGGGGTGCCGAACGTGCCGCGCAGCGGGTACCTGGCGTCAAGGCGCTGGCCATTGAGATAGACGTCAGGCTTTTTTTTTTGGGCAAACGCGTTGATGCAGAAATCGCACTCGCCGCGCAAAACGTATTGCAGTGGATGTCCGTCCTGCCGAAGGACGCTATCAAGGTCATGGTCGAAAATGGCTGGATCACCTTATCGGGCGACGTCGAATGGCAGTATCAGAAACAGGCCGCTGCCGGAGCCGTACGCTATCTCATGGGTGTTACCGGAGTCAGTGACCATATCGTCATCGGACCCAAGGTGTCATTGAGTGCGATCGAATCAGATATCGAGACTGCGCTGAAACGACGTGCAGTGAACAACGCGCCAATAGTTTCGGTGACGATCCATGGCGATGATGTGACCTTGACTGGCAGGGTAAATACGTGGGCTGAACGTGACCTGGCCTGGCATTGCGCCTGGGGTGCTACGGGAGTACGAAACGTCGTGGACAACATCACGGTAAGTAGCTGACGGATTGAAATCCTCATGATTGAGGACACTCCAACGCCCTTTAACACGGGCATACCTTCCCACAAATTCTGGAAAAATCATGGAAAAAGATAACTCACCATTTTTTGTTTTCAACACGCACGTCGAAGCCGAGGCAGCCATCCAGTCCTTGAGCCGATCTGGTTTCGACGTAAAGAAACTGTCGCTGGTCGGCAAGGGCTATCACACCGAAGAACACCCGCTTGGCTTTTACACGGCCAGCGACAAGATCAAGACCTGGGGCGGCAAAGGCGCCTTCTGGGGCGGAATCTGGGGCTTGCTGTTCGCCCCCGCCGTATTCTTCTTCCCCGGAGTTGGCCTCGTGGCCATGGCTGGACCGGTGGTTGCAGCGCTGGTAAGCGCCCTTGAGGGCGCCGTGGTCGTGGGCGGTTTGTCGGCCCTGGGCGCGGCATTGACCCAGATCGGCGTGCCCAGGGATCAGGTCATCAAGTACGAAACGGCTCTGAAATTCGACAATTACCTGCTCATGGTGCATGGCAGCAACGAGGAAATGATGAAAGCTCGTACTGTCCTTGAAAACACCGACCGCTTGCTGGCATTCACTGCAGCTTAGCCTTCTGATTCATGCAAGCCCTGTGCGCTATCGCATCGTCAGCACGAAATCAACGCTTCAAGCGATTCATTGAAATTCAACGTGCTGACTTCATTGCCTGATCGTCCGACCCTTCAAAAAGCATCGCAATTTTCTGTAGTTTTTAGCCTCCATCATTCAAAAGGAGAAGCAAAATGAGTCACCTTCGAGAGTTTTCAAATTCACCCATCAAAGCATCGACCATTATCGGCACCAATGTGGTCAATCCTAAAGGGGACCCTCTGGGAGATATCAAGGAAATCGTCATCGACCCGCGTACCGGCAAGGTAGCGTATGCCGTCATAAGTTTTGGCGGATTTCTCGGTCTGGGAGAAAAACTGTTTGCCATCCCGTTCAGCGCCCTTGAATACAATGTCACGCGAAGCGACCTGGTCGGAAGTGAATATATTCTCCATGTCGCCAAGGAACGCCTTGAGTCAGCGCCTGGATTCGATTCAGATCACTGGCCTCTGATGTCCGACGAAAAATGGCACCGTGAGATTCACAGGTATTACGAACGCACGCCGTATTGGGAAGGTGAACTTTCTTCGATTTAACCCAGGCTGCATAACCCTTTCCGGTGTCATGGTGAAAAAGGAGTCCTGAAATGACTACACAAACTCTTCCCACTTACTTCATCTCGCATGGCGGTGGTCCGTGGCCCTGGATGAAGGATCAAGTGAACGGGGCCTACGACAGACTGGAAGCGTCGCTGAAGGCGATGCCAAACCAGATGGGCGCAACCCCAAAAGCGGTTCTGGTCATCTCGGGACACTGGGAAGAGCGCGATTTCACGGTCATGGCCACCGAAAATCCACCGATGGTTTACGACTATTCGGGTTTCCCGGAGCACACCTACCGCATCAAATACACCGCGCCGGGCTCGCCACGGACAGCCAAGCGGATACGCGAACTGATTGAGGGGGCGGGTATCGCTGTACCTCTGGACCTGCAGCGTGGTTTTGACCACGGGACCTTTGCGCCATTGTCTGTCATTTACCCTGATGCAAATATTCCGGCGCTCCAGTTATCGTTGAAGCGAGGCTATGACCCAAAATCTCACCTCGACGTCGGGCGTTCTCTGGCACCCTTGCGTGATGAAGGCGTACTGATCATCGGCAGTGGTCTTAGCTATCATAATCTTCGTGAATTCGGGCCAAAAGCAAAAGAGCCTTCAGCGGCATTCGATCACTGGCTACAGGAGACCTTGTTGTCGGCTAGCCCGACTGAACGCTTTTCCCGGCTCATTGACTGGCAATCAGCACCATCGGCCAGAAGAGCTCACCCGCAGGAAGATCACTTGCTGCCGCTCATGGTTGCCGTTGGAGCGGCTGGCGATGACAAGGCCACGCTCGTCTATCACGAAGACAACTTTTTCGGCGGCATTTCCGTATCCAGCTTCATGTTCGGAGGTCATTAAGGTGAATTCGAATTCTATTGTTGTTCAACAGGCGCGCAAACGCCCGGATCAACTCATCCTGCTGTTTCATGGTGTCGGAGGGACGCCCGACGACATGGTGCCACTGGGGCATCGTCTGGCGGGCGACTTTGGCCAGGCCACCGTCGTCAGCATTGCAGCGCACTACCTTTCGGACGCGTCATGGGGTTACCAATGGTTCTCGGTGCAAGGCGTGACCGAGGATAACCGGCCCGAACGTGTAGCCGCCGCCATGCCAGAGTTTCTGGCCGAGATCCATGCCTGGCAGAAAAACGAGGATGCCACCGCCGCAACGACTATCCTCGTAGGCTTCTCGCAAGGAGCCATCATGGCACTTGAAGCGGCCTGCGCGCTCCCTGCGGTGGCCGGTCAAGTGGTTGCAATTGCGGGGCGCTTTGCCAGACTACCCGCCAAAACAGCACCGCACACCGCGCTGCATCTGTTGCATGGCAAGCAGGATGCAGTCATTCCCTATCGGCACACGGTGGAGGCTGGACATCATCTTCTCGGTATCGGCAGTGACGTAACCGTCGACATTCTGCCTTCAATTGGCCATGAGATCGATGCGGACATCATGAACCGGATAGTCGCGCGCTTGAAAGGTCCCGTTCCAAAGAGCCTGTGGGAATAGGTTGGAGTTGGCTGGAACAGACAGACCCCTTATGCGCGCTACCGCACAGATCAGTTTGCCACTCTCCCTTACATTGAGTATTCCAAAATCAGATCTGCCGTTCGCACGGTCAGATTGAATATTATTTTTTACGCATTACACCCGCCCGGTCGTTGCATCAGAAACATTAATTTCAAACCCACAAAGTCAGGCCCCCCCATGAATACCAAACTGGCCACAAGCCTCTTCGTAATCGCCGCGTCATTGCTGCCGATCGCTGGCTATACCGCCGATACAGTCACGGCATCACCAAAGGCCTATGCCAAGGATTCGGTTATCACCACCAAGGTCAAGGCCGAACTGGCCGGAGAGAAACTGTCGAGCCTGTTGCATATCAAGGTCAAGACCGACGATAAGGGTGTGGTGACGCTGAGCGGCACCGTCAAGACTCAGGAAGCCGCAGACAAGGCGGTATCAATCGCGCAGGCCGTAACTGGCGTCACTTCGGTTGAAAGCAAGATCAAGATCGTCGCCGGAAAATAAGCCGCTGAATCCGACTTGATCGGGATGGCGACGTGCAGAGTGCGTCCGTGACTACTCCTGCATGCTCTGCCATCAAGCTGGTTAGCGTGATGAAAACTGATCGGGAAATTGAAACAGTCTCGACAAAATCGTCACGCTCGAAAAACGTCATTTACGCTGCCATTGCAGGAGATATCGCGGTGGCGACAAGCAAGTTCATTGCCGCCGCGTTCACCGGCAGCTCGGTCATGCTGGCCGAAGGTTTCCATTCACTCGTCGATACCGGCAACGAACTGCTGTTGTTGATCGGTCTCAAGCGCAGCAGCCGTGTCGCTGACGAGGCGCATGCTTTCGGCTACGGTACCGCTCCTCCGTGCCTGCGAGTCGCAACCTGCGCGATTTCCGTCAGGTTGCGACGCGAACGATCAGTTTGCCGAAATTCTTTCCTTCGAGCAGGCCAATGAACGCGTGCGGGGCATTCTCAAGGCCATCAACAATGTCTTCGCGGAACCTGATCTTGCCTTCCTTGAGCCAGTCGCTCATTTGGTGGTAAAACTCACCGTAACGATCACCGTAGTCATCGAAAATGATAAAGCCCTGCATCTTGATGCGCTTGGTCAGCAGTGTTCGCGTCAGCAGCCCAAGGCGATCCTGGCCTTGTGGCAACTCGGTATCGTTGTAATGCGCAATCAACCCGCACAGTGGGATGCGGGCACGAGCATTCAAAAGGGGCAGAACGGCATCAAAGACCGTTCCACCGACACTTTCAAAGTAAACGTCGATGCCTTTGGGGCAGGCGGCGGCCAGTTGCTGCGGAAGATTGTCACCGTGATGGTCGACGCAGGCGTCAAAGCCTAGTTCCTCGACAACATAGCGGCACTTGTCGGCGCTACCGGCGATGCCAACGACGTGGCAACCCTTGAGTTTGGCGATCTGCCCCACGGCCGAGCCGACGGCTCCGCTTGCAGCGGCAACGACCACGGTTTCCCCGATTCTCGGCTGACCGATGTCGAGCAAACCCATATAGGCCGTAAAACCGGGCATTCCCAGAATACCGAGGGCAAGCGAGGGGTGTTCCATCTGTGCATCGAGCTTGGTAAGACCTGTTCCATCGGAAAGGGCATAACCCTGCCAGCCGCTAAAGCCAAGAACCAGATCGCCCTGACGGTAGCCGGGATGCCTGGAGACTTCAACGCGTGAAACCGTAGCGCCGACAAGCACTTCACCCACGGCCACCGGTGCGGCATAGGACGGCGCGTCGCTCATGCGACCGCGCATATAGGGATCAAGCGACAGGTAGAGGGTGCGTAGGAGCATCTGACCGTCCGACGGCTCCGGAATAGTGCGTTCTTCAAGCAAAAAATTGTGGGGAGACGGCACGCCAACAGGGCGAGAATTCAGGACGACCTGGTGATTGATGGAATTGTTTCTGTGGGCGTTTACTGAACCA
Source organism: Burkholderiales bacterium (assembly GCA_038316625.1). Classification (GTDB taxonomy): domain Bacteria; phylum Pseudomonadota; class Gammaproteobacteria; order Burkholderiales; family Rhodocyclaceae; genus Propionivibrio. The sequence goes on along the minus strand of JBBQAT010000027.1, from coordinate 21,188 downwards.
TCTGGAACGGAGAGCGTGTGCGGATCCATTTTTTTTACTCCTTGGAATGATGAATGGTCATGTGAATTTACGTGAGCGAAGTTGTTTCAAATCGCCGCCAAGGCGTGGGCAAACTGTTCCGCCTTGTCTCCGATAATCAGATGCAATACCCCAGGAGCCGCCGTCATGACCGCAACAACGCCGGAGAGTTTGGCCGCTGCTTCGTTGAATTTCGAGGCATCAGCCAGTTCCACGCGCAAGCGGGTAAACGCCACGGCGTCCAACTTGCGGACATTGGCGCGACCACCCAGGGAAGCCAGCATCGGACCGGCTGCTTCGCGAACCCAGTCCTCAACTGCGTCTGCAGCTGCCGGCATAGCTGAACTAGCCGCTACGGGCTCTGTAGATGCCACTTTCCCTGCTGCTGCAGTTGGAACCGCTGGTATCGCTAAAGGCACAGCATCGCCATCGGCTTCCGGGCCGGCGACCTTGAGGTAATCCTCCATTTCGCCTTTCATGTTTTCCGATAATGGTCCGAAGATCGCCTGGAAACCATTGCCGACGACCATGACCCCCGTAGCGCCCATGGCCTTGAGCTTGGGCTGATCAACTTTCGTGGGATCTTTCACGGCAACTCGCAGGCGAGTAATACACGCGTCGAGACTGGTAATGTTCTTGCGACCACCAAACGCCATAACCAGGTCGCGCGCCTTGCCGTACTTGCCTTCGCTCATGACGATCGGTGCGGCGCCTGCAATATCGTCTTCACGACCAGGGGTTTTGAGGTTGAAGTTCTGGATCACGAAACGAAACACGGTGTAATAAATCACGGCGTAAATCGGACCAAGAATGAACACATACCATGCGCCCTGCGCCTTGCTGCCGATCAGGTTGAACATCACGAAATCGATACCGCCTTGCGAGAAAGTGAAGCCCATGTGCATGTTCAGCGTATTGGCCACGAATTGCGCAGAGGCGGCCAGACAGGCGTGAATGAAGTACAGGACCGGAGCGACAAAGAGGAAAGAGAACTCGATAGGTTCAGTGATGCCGGTCAGGAAAGACGTGAGCGCGGCGGAGATCATGATGCCGCCGACAGTCACTTTGTGCTCGGGCTTGGCTGTATGCCAGATGGCAATAGCCGCAGCCGGAAGGCCAAACATCTTGAACAGGAAGGCGCCGGATAGAATTCCTGCCGTCGGGTCGCCGGCAAAGAAACGGGTAATGTCGCCACTCACCATCTTGCCGGTACTCGGATCAAGGAAGCTGCCCATTTCAAAAAAGAATGGCACGTTCCAGATGTGGTGCAGGCCAAAGGGAATCAGCAGACGTTCGACGAAGCCATAGACGGTCGCTGCGGTCCGTGGATCGCTGACGGCAGCCCAGTGCGAGAACGACTTGATGGCACCGCCAATGGGCGGCCAGACAAAGGAAAGCACAGCACCCAGCACGATGGCCGAGATCGCCGTAACAATCGGAACGAAGCGCTTACCGGCGAAAAAACCAAGGTAGGACGGCAGCGAGATCCGGAAGAAGCGGTTGAACATGAATGCGGCCAGACCGCCAGCCAGGATACCGCCGAAAACGCCGGTCTGCATTGACGGTAAACCCATGATCGTATCCGGCTTGACGCCCTGGATACCCGCCATGACGCCGAGCGTCACGGTCATCACCAGAAAACCGATGGTCGCCGCAATCGCCGCGACGCCATCGTTTTCCGTGAAGCCCAGCGCCACGCCGATGGCGAAGATCAGCGGCAGGTTGCCGAAGATCACGTCGCCCGAGTTCTTCATCAACGCCAAAATGGCCAGCACAACCTGGTTGGTCGTGTGAAAATCGGTCGCGCCGATACCCAGCAACAGGCCAGCTACCGGCAACACGGCCACCGGCAACATCAGCGCTTTGCCGATTTTTTGCAGGACTGCAAAAACATTCTTGAACATGGTGGAACTCCTGTAGGTCTCGTTATGTTTTATGACTTCGGATCAATCTGCGAATGCCGCGAGGCGTTCGCGCACTTCGGTGGCCGTTCCCATCTGAACAACTTCCTGTGCCAGCAACTGGCACTCGGCGAACGAAAGACGCCTGACCAGTGCCTTGATGGCCGGAATTTCGGGAACAGAAACCGACAGTTCATCAACGCCAAGGCCAATCAGCACCGGCACGGCCATCGCATCGGTCGCCATGCCGCCGCACACACCCACCCATTTGCCGTGCTTGCGCGCGCCTTCGCAGGTCAGTGAAATCAGTTTCAGAACAGCTGGGTTAAGACCGTCGGCTTTTTTGGCGAGCTTGGGGTGACTGCGGTCCATGGCCAGCGTGTATTGCGTCAGATCGTTGGTACCAATCGAGAAGAAATCGGCCTCGCGGGCAAACTGCTCGGCCATGATGGCCGCCGATGGCACCTCGATCATCACGCCGACCTGAACGTTGGTGAAGCCAGTAGCGGCATGCTCTTCGGCCAGAATGGCCGCGAGGATGACCTTGGCCTCTCGAAGTTCTTCAAGCGTGGCGATCATTGGAAACATGATGTGCAGCCGGGTCAGCCGCGCTGCGCGCAAGATCGCACGCAACTGGGTACGGAACATTTCCGGATGGTCGAGACTCACCCGCACACCACGCAGGCCGAGGAAGGGGTTTCTTTCCTCGGGCAGCGGCATGTAGGGCAGCGGTTTGTCGCCGCCAATATCCAGCGTGCGCACAACCAGAGGGCGCTCGCGGCCAACCGCTTCGGCCACGGCAAGATAGGCGATGGCCTGCTCTTCTTCATCCGGTGCGGTATCACGATTGTCGAAAAGAAACTCGGAACGAAGCAGACCGACGCCTTCAGCGCCATTAGCCACGCCCTCCTGTGCTTCCTGCGCATTGCGCACATTGGCGACCACTTCGATATGGTGCCCATCGGTGGTAATGGCCGGTGCGGCGGAATCGGCCTTCTCTTCTTCACGCTTGGTGGCCTGACGGGCAATACGCTCATTGGCCTGGGTGATTTCTGCCTCGCTGGGGTTGCGACAGAGCAAACCCTTTGATCCGTCGAGCACGACCAACTCGCCATCCTTCAACGTCAAAGCCGCTTCGTCGATGCCGCAAATGGCCGGAATACCGAGCGCACGGGCAAGAATCGCCACATGGCTGGTCGAGCCGCCAGAGGTCGTACAGAAACCGAGTACCTTGCTGCGGTCCAGCGATGCCGTATCAGACGGTGTTAGTTCTACGGCAATCAGGATCGAACCTTCCGGCACAACGATCTGGTTTTGCTTGACACCGGCCAGCAGCGAGAGGACACGGCGACCTACATCGCGGATATCGTTGCCACGTTCGCGTAGCAGAGCATTTTTATCACCCTCAAGTTTTTCAAGTCGGTTAGCGTATTCCGTGAAGGCCGCACGCCAGGCAAAGCCTGCGCTCTTGTTCTGGTTGATGCCTTGTAGCGCAAGATCGACCAGATCAGGATCGTCCAGCAATACCTGATGCGCGTCGAGTATCTTGACTTTGGACGGATCGGAAAGCTGAGGCTTGAGTGTTTCAATCTGGTCATGGGCTTCGCGCAATGCGGCATGCAGCTTGCTGCGCTCAAGTGCAGGGGTTTCGCCGGTTTCAGCTACGTCGATCATTTCCTGGTGATACTGCACGACACAACCAACGGCCAGGCCGGGTGAAGCCGAAACACCTACCAGTTCGTTGTCTGAGGTGGCCGTTGCACGTACGACGGGGGCGGAGACGGGAACTGGAGCCTCAGGCGCATCACCAGGCTTCTCGCCACAGCCATCGGCAAGCATCGCCGAGATTTTGCGGACCGCCTCGTCGGCATCGGGGCCGTTGGCCTTGATCCTGATGGAGTCTCCGTGCTGGGTTGCCAGCCCCATGATCGCGACCACAGATTTTGCATTGGCTTCATCGGCTCCGCGCACCATACGGACATCTGATTTGAATTTCTTGGCTTCGGTCGCCAGCATCGCGGCCGGGCGCGCATGCAGCCCTGAAGGATTGGGAAGGTTGATTTCGTCGCCGGTGACAGACTTACCGGAGACTTCTTCGATTACGTCTTTGTCAGCGGTTTCGGCACCAGCGAGTTCCAGTGTCAATACCACCGATTTGCCCGCGACGACGATACCGCTGCCTGGAATGAAGCGCGCAACCTTTTCGACATTGGCAATCAGAACCTGGCTCAAAAGGCTTCGCGCCTTACGAACGACGAGATCAGCGTCAAAACGGATCAAGGTCTGGCCGATTTCCACGCGGTCGCCCTGCTTCACCTTCGGCGTAAATCCTTCCCCCTTGAGCATCACGGTATCGATACCGATGTGTAGCAGCACTTCAAGGCCCTGTTCGGTGGTAATGGTGAGCGCGTGGTTCGCCCGATGCAGCTGGGTCACGGTGCCGGCAATCGGTGCGAGCAAATCACCCGATGTGGGGTCGATCGAGACGCCATCGCCGACCATCTTTTGGGCAAAAACCGGGTCGGGTACTGATTCCAGAGGAACCAACACGCCTGAGAGTGGCGCCAGGATTTCGATTCGATTCGGTGAAGTATTCATAGATCCCCTCCTGTATCGATCCACGCCAGGTTTGCTGCTTCAGTTCTGCGAGAACGACCGCCTGCGCCTGTGAATCGGTTCTTGTGAACGCCTCTTCAAATCGCCAGAGGGTGAGCAAATATGCGCGAAATATGCCATCTGCTCTGTGCGCTGGCGCGCATAAGGGAGCATTTCTAAAAACGAGACTGACGGATCTCACGACATGCGGGGATAGGTGTGCTGGCGAACAGATCACCTCGCGTCAATCTGAAAGAATGGTCATGCAGGCAAATCAGCGCTGGTTCGCCGTTTGGGCTTCCCTATTGATACATGCCCCCTGCCTTGTCGGACAGCCAGAGCGCCGGTGACAGTGGAGAACTCCAAATCCATGAGATTCCGGGGCTTGTGAATAAAAGAGCCGGATAGCATTGCTTCGATTGACGCGCCTGCTTAAGGGCACTACATTCAATCGTTGAAAAGGAGAGATCACCATGACACCGAGTGACAAGGAATCCATCGCCGCCGAAAAGCCAGTCTGGTTGATTACTGGCTGTTCAACCGGGTTTGGTCGTGAGCTTGCTAAACATGTACTGGAATGCGGCTACCGAGTGGTCGTAACTGCGCGTAATCCGGAGGATCTAGCCGGTTTTGCTGCACCAGGAAACGCCTTGGTGCTCAAACTCGACGTGACCGATCAAGGCCAGATCGACCACGCCATCAAGGAAGTCAATTCGATATTTGGTGGTATTGATGTCCTCGTGAATAACGCCGGGATCGGCTACTTCGGTGCTATTGAAGAAAGTGAGGAAGATCAGATTCGTCGGATGTTCGAGGTCAATGTGTTCGGCCTCGGACGAATGATTCGAGCTGTTCTGCCTGGAATGCGTAAACGACGCAGTGGATTCATCGTTAACCTGTCGTCAATCGGCGGCCTTCGTTCATTCCCGGCGCTCGGCTATTACAACGCAACAAAATTCGCAGTGGAAGGCCTGTCTGACGCGTTGTGGCAAGAAGTTGAACCACTGGGTATCAAGGTGATGGTCGTTGAACCGAGCGGCTTCCGCACCGACTGGGCCGGGCGTTCAGCGAACGAAAGCCAGCAAACCATCGAAGATTACGCAGAAACGGCTGGTGCCAGACGTAGCCAGATACGGGGCCACTCAGGTAAACAGCCGGGTGATCCGGTCCGCGCGGCGCACGCCATCGTCAAAGCCGTCGAATCAGCAAACCCGCCGCATCACCTGCTCCTCGGCAATGCGGCTTTCGACCTCGCTATGGCCAAGCTGGACGACTTGCGCAAGGAGTTCTCGGCAGGCGAAGCCGTGGCTCGCGGAGCCGATTTTCCCCCGACATGATGCGGTCCAGGGTTGCGCTGCTTCTTTGCTCGACCCCGGTGGACTATTCCGGTGAACAGGTGCTGCCGGTATTGCAGGCCATGTGTGCCTGATTCAGAGAAAGCAGGTGAGCCTTTGCCGCACAGTCGAATCCATGCTTTCTGGACACAGACATTGCTTCCAGTCTTGATCTTTGCAATTTTCGTTTCTACCAGTTTCTCCACGACTGCTTCGGCTGATTCCGTCGTGGCAACTGAAGGTATCGGAAATGCGAGCAAAGTATTCGAAGCAGCGAAAGGCCGCATTTATCAGATCCGCACCCTGACCCTGGACGGTGCTGCCGAAAACTCGACTGGATCAGGCTTCCTCGTAAGCCAGGACGGGTTGATCGCCACCAACTGGCATGTCATATCAAGCATTGTCCTCGAACCCGGTACGTATCGTATTGAAGCCGTACGCACGGATGGGCTTCACATCCCGGTCAGCGTGGTGGCAATCGATTCGATGAGCGATCTCGCACTTCTCAAAGCCAGCGGTGAGACGGGGACCCCGTTCGCGCTTCGCCGGCCACCTCTCGCCAGGGGCGACAAGGGATTCTCTCTCGGCAACCCCAAGGGCATCGGTTTTACCGTGGTTGAAGGAACGTTCAACGGGGTCGAAGAAAAATCCCTTACCGGGCACTATCACTTCACGGCCCCGATCAACGCGGGGATGAGTGGTGGCCCCGCGCTTGTTTCGTCGGGCGAGGTCTTCGGCATCAACGTTGCCCGTCGAAGTGATGGTGATTCGATGGGTTTTCTGGTGCCGGCAGGGAAATTGGCAACGCTCATCGCGAAGCCCGGGAAAAGGAACCCGACCCCGGATGCTTTGCTCAGCGAGGCAAGGCAGGGAATGATCGACGGACAGGAAAAGATCACCAATGACATTGTGGGAACCTTGCAAAGGATGCAGCAGATCGGCCCATTCACTCTGCCCGTCGAGCCGGGATCAGCATCTCGCTGCAGTGGCAGTTCCAATACCGAGGACGAAGACGGCTACTCGATGGAATCGATCTCCTGCCTTGCGACTCTTCCCATATCCGCTGGTCGGAAGCAATTGGTAGGGATATTTGCTACCGACTACCGCGTGATCAGGAACCGTGGCCTGGGCCCCATGCGCTTCGCGGCAAGGCTCTCGGATCAGTTTGGCAGTGATAAGGACGACGGAGGTGACAGGAAGATATTGGGCCCTTATGAGTGCCGAACCTCCTTTGTTGCATTAAAGGGAGGCTCGGCTCGTGCGTCGCTCTGCACACGACGCTACAGGCAGCTCGATGGATTGATGGATGCGCACCTGCGCTTGGTCACGGTCGATAGCAGCGAAGTGGGCCTGGTCGGAGAGCTTACGCTTCGGGGTTTTACTGAAAGCAACATCAAGCGGCTCGCGCGCTGGTATCTGGAGTCAATTGAATGGAAACGTTAGTCGTCATTGAAGTTCTTGGACGAAACGGTGAAACCTTGCGTCGCGAGCGCCTTTCCACCCTGCCTGCCGTCATCGGACGCGGGTTCGAAGCGGATCTCGCGTTTGATGATCCCTTTATTGCCGCCAGACATCTCATACTTGATGCAGACGAAGAAAACGGCTTCACACTGACTGATTTAGGGTCGTTGAATGGTTTCTCGATCCCTGCGCGCGGCAACCAGCGCCAGGAAGCCACCGTCCACATCAAAGCGGGAGACGCTATCCGGCTGGGGCATACCCAACTCCGCATCTGGCGTTCTGATTCAGTCGTTGCTCCGGAGATCCTGGACAAAAGCACCACTGACACGCGCGGGTGGGTCACTTTTTGTGTCTGGCTGCTCATCGCTCCAGGGTTGATGAGCCTGCTGACGTGGGTCGACGCCACTGGCCCTGGTCGCTATGGCGCAGTGAGTGTGGAATTTTTGACATGGACTGCAACGGTGTTGCTGTGGTCTAGCCTTTGGTGGGTGGCGTCGCGATCAGCGCATCGTGTGACGACCTTTACTGCTCATGGAACAGTCGGAGCAAGCACCTTGTTCATCACCGCGATTGGTTTGTTCACCTTGAATACCGCCTTGTTCATCTTTGATCTTTACCAATCAAACCATGGCGTCGGGTCAGGTATTGTTCTTGGTGCATGTATCGCGCTGGGCATATACCGTCACCTTCGGCTGGTCAGTCGAAAATCCCGGCAGGCAATGCTCTCCATATCGCTGGCTGTTGCTGTTGCCTTGATCGTTCCCCTGTACTACGCGTTGAAGCAAAGCGATCTCGACAAGATCGGATTGATGGATATTCCAAGCCAGCTGCGCCTGCCATGGATGCGGGTTGTCAATGGAGTCTCCCCTGAAGAATTCTTGAACTGAAAACGTTTGAAATCGTCCGTGAAATGCAAGGGCTTAACGTCAGTTCCTCCATCCTTGGATGCGTTTTTTCTTGCGAAGACAACCGAGAAGATCACGACGCCGAGCGCGATAAAGAGCAGGAAGGGAATCAGCATCGCGCTAACGGCGCCCATGCTTCCGCTTCTCATCATTGTCCCGGTTGCGCTTCCACCACCGAATAGCAGCACCAGCAAGACAGAAACGACAGATGCGACGACAAGAGTTTGTCTGGTTGAAATAGCCATGATGTAGGTTCCTTCCTGGATGAAAAAATGAAGCGACGATTCCCTGGGAAAATGGCCAAGGGAAGCACCGAACAAGTAGCCATCCATATTGGCGGGAGAGGCAAATCGGGTTGAAATTCTGAAGACCGACAAAAAGCACCAACCAATATTTAGAGTGGGTAGCTTGCGTGCAGTCCTATAAAATTAACACCGCTGTTAGGTGATTTGATGCCCCCATTCGAGAAATGCTGCACTCTCAGCCCAAGGTCGAGCTTGTTATCAAACACGTGGCCAATGCCGAGGAGGCTGCCGAACTGATAACGTGTTGAGAGCTGGTTGCTACTGTTGTTGTATAACTTAGATAAATAATGAGCGCCTATCCCGGCTTCGGCATAGTCCCCCTTCTTGCTGTCATTTTGCCACCTGAACACTGGCGTGATGCCGATGCTGGTGAGGCTCTGATGCTGGCCTGATACACCTTGGTATTGCGTGCCGCGCCATTGCGCCAGCGACAAATCCCAGTAGCCGCCAATATGCGAGCCATTCGATTGAAACCAGCGTTTCTCCCAGTTCCATTGAACGCCAACGCGTACTTGCTGCGCTCGTTCGCCTGCTGATGCGTCGATGGCTACAGCATCTACCGCATAGCCTATGAGGGGCAAGGTCGCCAACGCGCAGCCAGCAACCAGGGACTTCCAGCTTATACAAAATAATCGCATATTCGCTTTCGGTTAAAAAACATCATCAACTATTAGATGGCAGAAAAACCTGGATTTCGATTGCAAGAGTATTACTGGCTTTAGCGGCGATCCCTTGCGCTGCGTCAAAATTGCCTCAATCCCGTTTGCAAAATATTCATTCAACTTAAGAAATCGCTGCATAAGCGAGCGAAGGTAGCGTAAGACGCAGCCAAACTGGCGCGCAAGCGCATGCGTGCGCGCAGCTACTTATTCAGAGCTTCCCTGGACTTGTCATATCCTCACGCTAAACTGCCACCGCTGACCATGACGATCACTGGACGACACCGAATTTCCAATCGCCAGACGTTCTTTGTACAGGCAGGTAATGACCCCGTCGGTACGCTAGCGTACGGAATCTCTTTAGCCACAATTCATGTTACTTCGCGGAAGTCGATGCTGTTACATAACCTATACATAGGGCGTACGGTAACGCACAGAGCATAGTTAAATTTGCCACTATTTTGATCAGGTGTTCTTGCGATTGCTCATGTTGATCTAGTTTCCGGGTGTCGTGCTTGACGACGCAACGCTATAAACCAAGGTTGATCGTCAACCCGCCCGGAAATGACGAATGACATCGCTGAACCAAGCAAGCGTCAGATTTCTGACGATATTGATTTATGTGTAGCAGGTTGTTTTAATCCAGGAGTAATCAAATGCTTAAGAAAATGTTGATGGTTGTTGCGTTGAGTGCAGTTACCGTGCTTGCAGTCGCGAACGAAACTGATGCCCGTAACGATGCGACGAAAGTGATCGAGATGCAGGACGGTTCGATCGTTTATGTCTTCAAGACCGGGAAGATGGCTGTTGAAAGCAAAATGGGGCGCGCCGTTAGCACGAAGGCCGGTACGGTCATGACTGCCAAAGACGGCAGCAGCGTCACAATGGTTGGCAACGAAGTTGCACGTCTCGACACCCTCCTTAAAAAGGGTTTGAACGATTCCGCAAAGACTACGGACGAGGCAGCAAGATAATTTAGGAACAGAACGACGATAGCACTCATCAGCGGCTCTTTAGGGAGCCGCTGACGTTTGAAAGAGTAATGTGGAGGCCCAGGTGACAGTGGTTTCGGCCGTCTTTTAAGCCCCCCTTCACGACCAACAACGATCTGGCAGAGCACTCCAACAGAAACCATATCCCCCAGGTGCGTGGTCGCAACCTACCCTGACACCAATGGCTTACGCCATGAAGACGCAAGCATTGATTAGCTCTTAACGATTTTTCTTACCAGACTTTCAACGGATCGTTACGTTGAACGAATGGAAATGGAGAACAGAAGAATGAACACTCAAACTCTGATCAGCACAGCAAGGGCCATGGTGGCCGACGGAAAAGGCCTTCTGGCCATGGACGAAAGTACTGGCACCTGCAGCAAGCGATTTGCCGGCGCTGGAATTCCCCAGACCGAGGAAGCCAGGCGGGCGTATCGGGAGCTTCTCGTATCGACTTCCGGCCTCAACGAGTGTATCAGTGGTGCCATCCTCTTTGACGAAACACTGCGTCAGTGTGCAGCCGACGGCACATCTTTCGTCAAAATGCTCAGTGATGCAAATATCATTCCCGGAATCAAGGTCGATCTCGGAACCACGGGATTGCCCGCCTGCCCGGGAGAAAAAATCACCGAAGGGCTGGACGGTCTGCGTACTCGCCTGCAGACGTACTTCGGTATGGGTGCCCGTTTTGCCAAGTGGCGCGCGGTAATCGCCATCGGCAATGGCATTCCTACTCGCACCAGTATCGAGGCCAACGCTCAGACGCTGGCACGCTATGCCGCCTTGTGCCAGGAGGCTGGACTGGTGCCCATTGTCGAGCCAGAAGTATTGATGGATGGCGAACACACCATGGAGCGTTGCAGGGAAGTAACAGAGGAAGTACTGCATCAGGTTTTTCACCAGCTTTACCGGCAGCGCGTAATGCTTGAGGGAATGATTCTGAAGCCCAATATGGTGGTTCCCGGATTGGCGTGTATCACCCAGGAGACGGTCGACGAAGTCGCCGATGCCACAGTGAAATGCATGTTGCGTGCTGTCCCTGCCGCCGTTCCGGGAATCGCTTTCCTGTCGGGAGGCCAATCCAGCGAACTGGCCTCCGCCCGGCTGAACGCCATGCATGTGCGTTTCAACACGCTGCAGACTCGATTACCTTGGGCTCTGTCATTTTCATTCGGTCGTGCGCTCCAGAATGAAGCGCTGCAAGTCTGGGCAGGCGTGGAGGCTAACCGGGGAGAGGCACAACGCGCCCTCCTCAGTCGCGCCCACTGCAATGGCGCAGCAGCGCTTGGTGAATACCACGCCGGAATGGAAACAGCATGAGTTCCGCGCAGGTTTACTTCATTCGTCACGGCGAAACCGCGTGGTCACTTACCGGGCAGCATACGGGCAGAACGGACATTGCCCTGAGTACTCATGGTGAGGACGAAGCTCGTGAGCTTTCACCGCGACTGGCGCACCTTCAGTTTTCTCGCGTCCTGGTCAGCCCACGCTTGCGTGCCCGCCAAACCTGCGCGTTGGCTGGATTGGGGCAGCAAACCGAAATCGAGCCCGATCTGGCGGAATGGGATTTTGGCGACTACGAAGGACTTCTCTCTGTCGATATCCGGAAGTTGCGTCCGGATTGGGACGCATGGCGGGACGGCAGTCCCGGCGGCGAAATGCCGGCCGATGTCTCCGTCCGTCTAGACCGTTTGATCGCACGCCTGAACACGATGCATGGCGACATCGCGCTCTTTTCGCACGGACAATTGGGTGCCTCGCTGGCCGCCCGGTGGATTGGTTTGCCGGTGTTTGACGGACGACATTTCATCCTGCATACGGCATCGGTGAGCATTCTCAGCCACGACGCAAGCCATCCCGATCTGCGGGTCATTGCACGATGGAACGACGCGCCGGGTAAAAAGAAAAGTCAAATACCACCGGCAAAGCCGGTGGCTTGATTTGTTAGCGCCTCAAAGGCGCCTTCAAAACCGTTAGCCGCTTCGCGGCAGAAAGGTCGTGCATGTTCAACATTTGTCTCACTTGCGTAGACCACTCCGCACCTTCGCTTTCACTGACTCAACCACAGCTTCAAAAGTCTTCTCGACCGCTGCAAAGGTCAAACCTTGTTGAGTCCCCCGGCAAAGCCGGGGGTTTACCTAACTGAATTACAAATGAAAATCGCTGTATTCAGCGCCCGGCCTTACGACCGTGAATTCATGAACGCGGCGAACACCATAGCGGGTCATCAGCTCTGCTTTTTCGACGCCACTCTGGAGCGGGAAACCTGTGCACTGGCCGCCGGGCATGAGGCGGTCTGCATTTTCGTCAATGACACGGCCGATGCTGGCGTTCTCGAAGCTCTGGTCGCTGGCGGGACACGGCTCGTGGCGTTGCGTTGTACTGGGTTCAATAACATTGACCTGAAGGCGGCTGAGAGACTCGGACTAAAGGTCGTCCGCGTCGTCGCCTATTCGCCCTACTCTGTTGCCGAGCATGCCGTTGCACTGCTGCTGGCGATCAACCGGAAAATTCACCGGGCCTACAATCGCACCCGCGATTCCAATTTTGAACTCGATGGCTTGATGGGTTTCGATCTCCATGGAAAGACCGTTGCCATTGTCGGAACCGGCCGGATCGGGCGAGTTTTTGCCAAAATCATGCGAGGCTTTGGTTGCGAAGTCCTCGGCCATGACAAATCCCACTCGCCCGAATTTGAAGCATTGGGTGCCCGATATACTGATCTTGTTGAAATCGGGGCCAAAGCAGACATCATTTCGCTGCACTGCCCGCTGACACCTGAAACGCAGCATATTGTGAATGCGAAGATGCTGTCCCGGCTGAAGCGCGGTGCGTTGCTCGTCAACACCAGTCGCGGCGGACTGGTGGAAACCGAGGCGGTTATCGAAGCCCTCAAGAGCGGACAACTCGGCGGCCTGGCACTGGATGTGTACGAGCAGGAAGCCGATCTGTTCTACCGCGATTTGTCGAGCACCGTGGTTTCCGACGATGTTTTCGAGCGACTTCTGTCCTTTCCGAATGTAATTGTCACGGGGCACCAGGCCTTCTTCACGCGGGAAGCCATCAGCACCATTTGCCAGACAACCATTGATAACGTTACCGAGTTCGCAACGGGGCAAGTGCTGTCCAACGAGCTTCGTCTTGCCTGACCAGATTTGGAACCGCGAATTCATCAACTTTTGAACTGAATGTACGACAGCGCACAGAACAACCCAAACGCGTTCAGGAAGATGGATGGATTGATCAGTCAGAGCAGAAAACACCCGCAATACTCGGTTTGTGCGATGTAGTGGCAGACCAGCCGTTGAATTTTTTCGAGAACGTTTTCCGACAAGGAGATTCAGGATGCAACTCGGCATGATCGGATTGGGGCGTATGGGAGCCAGTCTGGTGCGACGTTTGTCGAATGACGGCCACCATTGCGTCGTCTTTGACGTCAACCCCGCCGCAGTGAGCAGGATCGCCGACGGCGAAACTCCGGGCTCTGTATCGATTGCCGAGCTGGTATCACAGCTGGCCCGTCCACGCGTGGTCTGGCTGATGGTTCCCGCTGGCGTGACCGGAAAAGCCGTCGAAGACGTTGCGTCGCACATGGAACCAGGAGACATCATCGTTGATGGCGGTAACAGTTACTACCGTGACGATGTGCTGAGAGCGGCAACACTGAAGCAGGTCGGCATTCATTACGTCGATTGCGGTACCAGCGGTGGCGTCTTTGGCCTGGAGCGGGGTTACTGCCTGATGATTGGAGGGGAAGATGAAGTATTCAAGCACCTTGAACCGATTTTCAGGAGCATTTCTCCCGGAATCGACGCGGTGCCGCGCACGCCCGGCAAGAAGGGTGCGCCTGATTCCGCAGAACAAGGTTACCTCCATTGCGGCCCTTCTGGTGCCGGCCACTTTGTGAAAATGGTGCACAACGGCATCGAATACGGCCTCATGGCAGCTTACGCCGAAGGATTGAACATCCTGCGCAACGCCAATGTTGGCAAGTTATCGCACGAGACGGATGCCGAAACGACGCCGCTACGTAACCCGGAGTATTACCAATATGACCTGGATCTGCCGCAAATAACCGAAGTCTGGCGTCGAGGCAGCGTGATCAGCTCCTGGCTGCTCGATCTGACGGCGGCCTCATTTATGGACGATCCAGAGCTGGAGAACTACACCGGGCACGTGTCGGACTCCGGCGAAGGGCGATGGACGATTGAAGCAGCCATCGATGAAGCCGTGGCGGCCCCCGTTCTGAGCGCCGCGCTCTTTGAGCGTTTCAGTTCGCGTGGAGGAGCGGACTTCGCGAATCACGCCTTGTCCGCGATGCGCAAGCAGTTTGGCGGACATGAAGAGAAGCCGAAATGACCAACCGGTGACATGCCCTATTCGATAGAACAATCGAGGTCGTCGTTTTCCACCCGATTCAATCAATTCAGGAGACACCATGAATTCAACAACACGGCAACTACACGATCTGGGGCAAAGCCTCTGGCTCGACAACATTTCGCGCGACCTGCTCACGAGCGGCACACTCAGCCGCTATATCGACGAGCTTTCGGTCACCGGCCTTACATCCAACCCGACCATCTTCGAGCGTGCGATCTCCGGCGGCGATTCCTACGATGAGGCCATTGGCAGACTGGCGGCTGAAGGTCTCTCCAGCGAAGGTCTATTCTTTGCGCTGGCACTGGAAGATCTGACTCAGGCCGCCGATCTGTTCCGGCCGATCCATGTCGCTACGGAGGGTCTGGACGGCTGGGTATCACTTGAGGTGTCGCCCTTGCTGGCAGACGATACTGCAGGCACGGTCAAGGCAGCGGCGCAACTTCATGAACGCGCACAACGCGGGAATCTCTTCATCAAGATTCCCGGAACCCCGGCAGGCATTCCCGCAATCGAAGAATCGATATTCGCTGGGATCCCGGTGAACGTCACCTTGCTTTTTTCGCGCGAGCACTATCTCGCCGTGGCTGAAGCTTACTTGAACGGTCTCGAACGACGTATCGCCGCCGGTCTTGCTCCGGATGTAGCCAGCGTCGCATCGATATTCGTCAGTCGATGGGATGTCGCTGTCACGGATAAGGTTCAGGACGAATACCAGAACCGTCTAGGCATTGCCATCGCCATGCGCACCTACAAAGCCTACCGCGATCTGCTGGCTACTCCACGCTGGGAGAAGCTGGCCGCTGCGGGCGCCCGGCCGCAACGCTTGCTGTGGGCCAGCACCGGAACCAAGAACCCGGCCGTTTCAGACACGCTCTATATTGAAGCACTGGCGGCACCAGATACCGTCAACACCATGCCCGAGAAGACCCTGATCGCCTTCGCCGATCACGGTAAGGTAAAGGATGTGCTGCCGGCGGACGCGGGTTATGCCGAAGCGGTGATCGCTGAATTTGTCCGCGAAGGTATTCTCGATGAAGTGCTGGCCGCCGATCTTCAGCGCCAGGGCACCGAATCGTTCACCCGATCATGGAGTGACCTGATGGCACGCCTTGCCTCGAAATGCCTCGCCCTGGCGAAGGCCGATCAGCCATGAGCATTCAGGTTGAATGACGCCAACGCCATGACAAGCCCTCTGGCCGGCAAGCCTGCCACGACCGCACTACTGGTTGATATACCCCGCCTGATTTCAGCCTACTACACCACGGTGCCGGAGTATTCTGTTGCGGAACAACGAGTCGCGTTTGGCACCTCGGGACACCGGGGGTCGTCCTTCCTCGGCAGCTTCAACGAATGGCATGTGCTGGCCATCAGTCAGGCGATTTGCGATTACCGCAAACGGCAAGGCACCAGCGGCCCTTTGTATCTTGGCATTGACACCCATGCACTGTCGGTGCCGGCCTGTGCCAGCGCACTCGAAGTGCTGGCCGCAAACGGCGTTGATGTAATGCTCGCCGTCGGCGACGAATACACACCGACCCCTGCCATTTCCCTAGCCATTCTCGCTTATAACCGCAGCCGCACGACCGGCCTGGCGGACGGCATCATTATTACGCCGTCACACAATCCGCCCGACAACGGCGGCTTCAAGTACAACCCACCGAACGGCGGTCCGGCCGATACCGGAATAACCAACGAAATTGAGGCCAGGGCCAATTCGCTTTTGGAAAACAATCTTAAGGGCGTACAACGGATACCTCACCAGAAAGCACTGAAGGCGAACACCACTCACCGTTACGATTACCTCACCAATTACATTAACGAACTTGGCCATATCATTGATATAGATGCAATTAAAGGTTCAAACATCCGCATGGGCGTCGATCCGCTGGGGGGCGCAGGCGTACATTACTGGGCTCCGATGGCCGAACGCTATGGTTTGAATCTCCACGTCGTTAACGAGGTGGTCGACCCGACGTTCCGTTTCATGAGCGTCGATTGGGACGGCCAGATCCGTATGGACCCGTCCTCGGCCTACGCCATGCAAGGCCTGATCGGCCTCAAGGACCGTTTCGATATCGCCTTCGCCTGCGACACCGATCATGATAGACACGGCATCGTCACGCGCAGCGCGGGCTTGTTGCCACCAAACCATTATCTTGCGGTGGCGATTTCCTACCTTTTCCAGCACCGTCCGAACTGGAGCAAGGAAGCGGCGGTCGGCAAAACGGTTGTCAGCAGCCAGATGATCAATCGTATCGCGGCGAAACTTGGCCGCAGGCTCTACGAAATGCCGGTTGGTTTCAAGTGGTTTGTGAATGGACTGCTTGATGGCTCGCTGGGTTTTGGCGGCGAAGAGAGTGCGGGAGCCTCCTTTCTCCGACGGGATGGCAGCGCGTGGACGACCGACAAGGATGGCATCGTCCCGGCACTCCTCTCTGCGGAAATCACCGCACGCCTGGGCCGCGATCCCGGCGAAATCTACCGCGAACTGGTGCAAGAGTTCGGCGAACCCGTTTATGAACGTATCGAGGCACCCGCGACGCCTGAGCAAAAACGCCGGCTGGCGCAACTCTCACCGCAACAAATACGCTCATCGGAGCTCGCTGGCGAAAGAATTCAGCACGTTCTTACCCAGGCCCCCGGTAACGACTCACCCATCGGTGGATTAAAGGTGACGACCGAAAATGGATGGTTTGCGGCACGGCCGTCCGGTACCGAAGAAATCTACAAGATCTACGCGGAAAGTTTCCGTGGTGCGGATCATCTGCAGCGTCTCCTGAAGGAAGCACAGGTCATTGTTGCTGAGGCTCTGGCAACACCGGTGCCGCAGCCGAACCCTGAATCCGCAACAAAACCGAAGGAATTGTCATGAACAAGAAGTTTCGCGCCGGCCATCCGAAAGAACACCTTCTGGCAACGGATATCGATGGATTCGACGCCCTTGCCGAGCTTGCCCTGGACATGCATTCTTCGTGGAACCATGCCACCGACCAGGTATGGCGTCAGCTTGATCCGGTGCTGTGGGGGCTCACGCGGAATCCCTGGATCGTTTTGCAGACCGTGTCACGCGAGAAACTCCAGCAAGTAGCAGTCGACCCGGCATTCCGGAAAATCGTTGACGATCTGGTGCAATCAAGACGGGACGCGGCGGCCGCACCTGCCTGGTTTCAGCAAACGAATGCGAAGTCGGCACTGAGTTGCATTGCCTATTTCAGCATGGAATTCATGTTGGGCGAAGCTTTACCGATCTATTCAGGCGGGCTGGGCAACGTGGCCGGAGATCAACTCAAGGCGGCCAATGATCTGGGCGTGCCAGTGATAGGCGTTGGGCTGCTTTATCAACAAGGCTATTTTCGCCAGGAAATCGACAAGGACGGCGCGCAACAGGCGCTTTATCCGTACAACGACCCTGGCCAGTTGCCAATTACCCCCTTGCGTCATGAGAACGGCGAATGGTTGCGCCTGGAAATTGCCTTGCCGGGTTATTCGGTCTGGTTGCGAGCCTGGCAGGTCCAGGTCGGTAGAGTCAGACTCTATCTGTTGGATAGCAATGACGCGGCCAATTACCCCGTGCATCGCGGCATTACCAGCGAGTTGTATGGCGGCGGATCGGAACTGCGCCTCAAGCAGGAACTGATTCTAGGGATTGGCGGCTGGCGCCTGCTCCGGGCGCTGGGTATCACCCCGGAAGTCTGTCACCTGAACGAAGGCCATGCTGCCTTCGCGGTGCTGGAACGCGCCGGTGATTTCATGGAGAAAACTGGACAGCCCTTTGACGTCGCTCTCTCCGTTACGCGAGCCGGGAACCTGTTTACCACGCACACCGCCGTTGCCGCCGGCTTTGACCGCTTCGCTCCAGCGCTTATCGAGCAATACCTCAGTGGATACGCCAAGGAAAAGCTCGGCTTGTCACTACACGAGCTGCTGAGCCTTGGCCGTCAAAACGCCGATGATTGTTCAGAAGCGTTCAACATGGCCTTCCTGGCCATTCGCGGGAGCGGCGCGGTTAATGGCGTCAGTCGCTTGCATGGCGAGGTCAGCCGACAACTGTTCGCCCCCCTCTTCCCGAACTGGCCGCAGGATGAGATTCCGGTCGGGCACGTAACCAACGGCGTCCATATGCCAACCTGGGATTCGGCGGCTGCAGATGAATTGTGGACGGAAATCAGCGGCAAAAATCGCTGGCTGGGAATCTCGGAAAAACTCGAACAGGATATCCGATCCATCTCCGACACCCGGCTCTGGGAATTTCGTACCGACGCCAGCAAGGCGTTCGTCGAATTCGTCCGCGATCACTTGTCCCGACAACTCGCCGTCTCCGGCGGCTCGCGCGATGAGGTCGACAGTGCAAAGCGCATGTTTGACCCCGGTACCCTGACGCTCGGTTTCGCACGCCGTTTTGCCACCTATAAACGCCCCAATCTGCTGCTGAGCGACCCCGAACGACTGCTGAAAATATTGAGCAATCCTCAACGTCCGGTGCAACTGATCATGGCCGGGAAGGCGCATCCAGCGGACCTCGCCGGGCAGGCCCTGATTCAACAATGGACACATTTCATTCGCCGGACAGAGGCACGGCCGCATGTGGTCTTCCTCAGCGACTACGACATGCACTTGACCGAGCATCTGGTGCAAGGTGTCGATGTCTGGCTCAACACACCGCGACGTCCGTGGGAAGCGTGCGGAACGAGCGGCATGAAGATACTGGTCAATGGCGGCATCAATCTGTCGGTGCTCGATGGCTGGTGGGCGGAAGCCTATACCCCGGACGTGGGTTGGGCCCTGGGAGACGGACGGGAGCACGGCGACGATCCGGCTTGGGACGCGCATGAAGCCGAGGCGCTCTACGACCTGCTTGAAAACGAGGTGATCCCCGAGTTTTACTCGCGCGACAAGCAGGGAATACCGAAGGCCTGGGTGGCACGGATGCGGGAAAGCATGGCGCGTCTGACACCTCGCTTTTCGGCGGATCGCGCCGTGCGCGAATACACCGAGAAATTCTACCTGCCAGCGGCCACCGCCTACCTTGACCGAGCGGCCGATAAAGGCGCAAAGGGAATGGCCGCAATCCATTGGCGAAATACGCTGGAACAACACTGGGCCGCGCTTCGCTTCGGTGAGGTCACGTCGCTTACTGACGGTGATCAGCTCGTCTTTGAAACGCAGGTGTATTTCGGTGATCTCGACCCACAGTTCGTGCGTGTCGAACTCTATGCCGACGGACTCAATGATTGTGTACCGGAGCGCGTGGAAATGAAACGCATGGGGCAACTGGTAGGTGCCATAAACGCCTATGCCTATCGCGCTGCCGTACCAGCAAGCCGTCCAGCGAAAGACTACACGCCACGGGTAATCGCACATCGCGAGGGCGTTGCCATTCCGCTTGAAAACGCTCTAATCCTTTGGCAACGATGATCCCGCGAACCTCGCCATCCGACCTAAAACCCAGATCAAACACGAAAGCCAGACAATGAAAACCAGCACACTCACCCCCGAACTTCTCCACCAGATGGACGCCTACTGGCGTGCCGCCAATTACCTGTCAGTAGGCCAGATTTATCTTTACGACAATCCCCTACTTAAACGGCCGCTGGCACTGACCGACGTCAAACACATGCTGCTCGGCCACTGGGGCACAACACCCGGTCAGAACTTCATCTATACGCACCTGAACCGTGTCATCAAGAAATACGACCTCGACATGATTTACGTTTCTGGCCCAGGACACGGCGGCCAGGTAGTGGTGAGTAACACGTATCTGGAAGGCACCTACAGCGAGGTTTATCCCGATATCACTCAGGACGAAGCCGGGTTGAAAAAGCTCTTCAAGCAGTTCTCGTTTCCCGGCGGTATTCCAAGCCACGCCTCGCCTGAATGCCCCGGATCGATCCACGAGGGCGGCGAGCTCGGCTATTCGCTCAGTCATTCGTTCGGCGCCGTGTTCGACAATCCCGATCTGATCGTCGCCTGCGTCGTCGGCGATGGCGAGGCTGAAACGGGGCCGCTGGCGACCGCTTGGCATTCGAACAAGTTCCTTGACCCGATCACCGATGGCGCGGTGCTGCCGATCCTGCATCTCAACGGCTACAAGATTTCCAACCCGACTGTTCTCGCGCGCATCTCCCATGAGGAACTGGAGCAATTGCTGCGCGGCTACGGGTGGACGCCCTTCTTCGTTGAAGGACATGAACCCGCGCTGATGCACGAAGCAATGGCGGCGGCGCTCGATAGCGCCGTGGAACAGATCAAACAAATCCAGAACGAGGCGCGCGCCAGCGGCAACGCCGCACGTCCGCGCTGGCCGATGATCGTTTTCAAATCACCCAAGGGGTGGACAGGGCCGAAAGTAGTCGATGGTCGCCAGGTCGAAGGCAGCTTCCGCTCGCATCAGGTACCGCTCTCCGACCCGGCCAGCCACCCAGAACACCTCAAGTTGCTGGAAGACTGGCTGAGAAGCTACAGGCCCGAAGAACTCTTTGATGAGCAAGGCCGCCTGATCTCTGAACTGGCTGACCTTGCGCCCAGGGGCAACAAACGCATGGGGGCGAATCCCCACGCCAACGGGGGCCTGCTGCTGCGCAATCTGAAGATGCCGGACTTCCGCGACTACGCGGTCGACGTACCGTCACCGGGAATAC
>JBBQAT010000026.1:0-35074 GCA_038316625.1 Burkholderiales bacterium | reverse complement strand
TTACGCCTTGCCCCTTATGACAGCGTGCAGCTTAAACCACTGTCTTGAAAACCGGGGCCACTATAGGGGACCACTTTAGTTCGCCATTGGGTGATGAATTTTATCCGCTGGTACAACACCGAGCACCGCCACTCTGCCCTGAAGTTCGTGACCCCGGTCCAACGCCATCAAGGTGCCGATATCGCCGTCCTGGCAGCCCGCAAGGCCCTCTATGAAGCGGCTAAAGCGAACAAGCCCGAGCGCTGGCGCGGCGATACTCGCAATTGGGATCGCCCCGTAACCATTTGGCTCAACCCGGTACGACAGGAGGACAAAATACAAAAGAAAGTGGCTTGAGTTACGTGACAACTATCTTGACAAACAACGGGGGTAACTTAATTCGCCGATTGATGCGGCTTCCAGAGCGATGCGTCCAGGTAGCGTGCGCAAATTCCATTAGCGCACGCGGAAACATGGCTACCAGCGCTTTCGCAAACCGTAGGGTTTGCAAACCCTACGGAGGGCTTGCGTAGGCCAACTGCGCTTTTCGGAATGAATTAATTCAGAATCCGCGCCGTCCCTCTGAGGCTGGCGGGATGTTTTTGAAACGGGTACGGCGTTCGAAGCGCAGGAATCCGGGCAGTCAGGACTACCCGATTCCGGTTGTCGTGATGACAGACGCCGCCAGAAATCAGGGCTTGAGCAATTCGATCAGTTCGGTCTGCGCACACCGCGGCTTGCTGCGCGAGCCACGGCGCGGGTGGTAATGGCCGTTGCTGTCCATGTCCCAGGATTGCAGGTTGTCGGTCAGATAGATTTGCAGGCCTTCGACGATGACCCGGCGCTTGAGCTTCTTGTCGAGAATCGGGAAAGCGAGTTCGATGCGGCGGAAGAAGTTGCGTTCCATCCAGTCTGCACTTGAGAGATAAACCTTCTCCTCGCCACCGGCGTAAAAGTAGAACACCCGATGGTGTTCAAGCAACCGGCCGATGATTGAGCGCACGCGGATGTTCTCCGACAGGCCTTCGATGCCGGGTCTAAGCGCACAGACACCGCGCACGATCAGGTCGATCTTCACGCCGGCTTGCGACGCTTCATAGAGCGCGATAATGGTTTCCGGTTCGAGCAGCGAATTCATCTTGGCGATGATGCGCGAGCGTTTCCCCGCACGGGCGGCGCTGGTTTCGTCGCGGATCGCCGAAATCATGTTCGGATGCAGCGAGAAGGGCGCCTGCCAGAGGTGCTTCAGCGATTGTGCGCGGCCAAGTCCGGTGAGTTGCTTGAAGACTTCATTGACGTCGGCACCTACTTCCTCGTTGCAGGTGAGCAGTCCGAAATCGGAATAGAGACGGGCGGTTTTCGGGTGGTAGTTGCCGGTGCCCAGATGCACGTAACGACGCAGCAGGCTGCCGGATTTTCCTTCTTCGCGACGCACGATCATCAGCATTTTGCAGTGCGTCTTGTAGCCGACAACGCCATAAACGACATGTGCGCCGACCTCTTCCAGCTTGGTTGCCCAGCCGATGTTGGCTTCCTCGTCAAAGCGTGCCATCAGTTCGACGACAACCGTTACTTCCTTGCCGTTCTGCGCGGCACGCAGCAGCGATTGCATCAGCACCGAATCCGTTCCGGTGCGGTACACCGTCATCTTGATGGCGACCACCTGGGCATCGGTCGCGGCTTGGTCGAGCAGTTCGATGACCGGCGTGAAGCTCTGGTAGGGATGGTGCAGGAGAATGTCATTAGCGCGTATGGCGTCAAAGATGTGGTGGCATTTCTGTAGCGCCTTGGGTGTTCCCGGCTGGAAGGGCTGGAACTTGAGATCGTTGCGCAACACCCAGTCCGGCACCTGCATCAGTCGCACCAGATTCACCGGGCCGGCAACGCGATAGAGGTCGGCGTCGCTGAGGTTGAATTGCGAGAGCAGGAATTCAGCCATGACCTCCGAGCAGTTGTCGGCGACCTCCAGTCGTACGCCGTCGCCAAAGTGGCGTTGCGGCAGTTCGCCTTGAATCTTGGCGCGCAGGTTCTTGACTTCTTCCTCATCGACGAACAGGTCGCTATTGCGGGTCACCCGGAACTGGTAGCAGCCGAGAACATTCATTCCGGAGAACAGTTCGCCGACAAAGGCGTGCAGGACGGAGGAAAGGAAAACAAAGCCGTACTCGCAATCGCAAAGCTCCTGCGGCAGGCGAATGACGCGTGGCAGGACGCGTGGTGCCTGGACGATGGCGGCACCTGAACTGCGCCCGAAGGCGTCCTTGCCTTCGAGTTCAATGGCGAAATTGAGACTCTTGTTGAGCACGCGCGGGAAGGGGTGTGATGGATCAAGACCAATCGGCGTTAGCACCGGCATGACTTCGCGCAGGAAGTAGTCCTTGATCCACTCGCGCTGAGCGTCCGTCCAGTGGCTGCGGCGGATGAACTGGATGCTCTCGGCCGCCAGTTTCGGCAGAATCTCGTCGTTAAGCAGGGCATATTGCTCTTCGACCAGCGCATGCGCGGCGTCACTGATCAAACCGTAGGCGGCGCGCGCTGTCAGCCCGTCGGAGGTGATGTCCACCGAGTTCAGCTTGAGCTGTTCCTTGACGCCAGCGACGCGAATTTCGAAGAATTCGTCGAGATTACTGCTGACGATGCAAAGAAAACGCAGGCGCTCCAGTAGCGGCGTGCGCGGGTTCCTGGCCTGTGAAAGCACTCGGCGGTTAAAGGCCAGAATGCCCAACTCCCGGTTCAGGAAGTTTTCGGTCGGAAAATGGGTCGTATTGGGGAGAAAGGTATCAGAACGTGGCGTCATGGCTTGATTGGATCAGGAATCGATGCGGATTGCAAAAGGGTGATTTTTTACAAAATCATTACGGCATTATGTCATTGAGGCGGCGAAGCGTGCGGAATTCCCAGTATTTCTTCAGCTCAAGGCCGCAGGGTTTGCGGTGTTAGAATATTCTTCAACAGATACTCCAGAAAAACGAGAACACAGCCTATGGGTTACGAACAGATCGCGGCGGTAGATCTTGGTTCAAACAGTTTCCGCCTGGAGATCGGGCGCGTGGTTGATGACCAGATATATCACCTCGATACGCTTAAAGAGCCAGTTCGTCTGGCCTCCGGACTGAGCAGTGACAAGTTCCTTGATGAGCCAGCCCAGCGCCGAGCGCTCGAAACCTTGGGCCGGTTTGGTGAACGTTTGCGCGGATTTCAGCCCGAAGCGGTACGTGTCGTGGCGACCAATACCCTGCGCGTGGCCAAGAATGCCCGGACATTTATTCCGCTGGCCGAGGCTGCACTAGGCTTCCCGATTGAAGTTATCGGTGGTCGCGAAGAAGCCCGCCTGATCTATATCGGCGCGGCGCACGCCTTGCCGCCAGCCCGACACAAACGTCTGGTGATCGACATCGGTGGTGGTTCGACCGAATTCATCATCGGTAAACAGCTTGAACCGCTGGCCCTGGAGTCGCTGTTCATGGGTTGCGTCAGCTATACGCTACGCTTCTTCCCCGACGGCAAGGTAGATAAAAAGAGTTTCGCCGACGCCGAAGTATCGGCGGCTCGCGAAATACAGACGATTGCCCAGGATTTTCGGCGTACCGGCTGGACCGAAGCCGTTGCTTCCTCGGGAACGGCGCGCGCCATTGCCGAATTGCTCGAAGGCAATGGACTCAATCCGGACGGCCTCCACGGCATTACCCGCGAAGGTATGGCCAAATTGCGCGCTCTGATCATTCGCGCCGGTTCGGCAGCCGACCTGAAACTGACCGGAATGCCTACCGACCGTCTCCCGGTTTTTGCCGGCGGCATCGCCATCATGTCGGCAATTTTTACCGAGCTGGGCATCGAGTACATCACCTATTCCGAAGGTGCATTGCGTCTCGGGGTGCTCTACGACCTGCTTGGCCGCTTCCATCATCACGACATGCGCGATGCGACGGTGAAGCAGTTCATGCGGCGCTATCAGGTCGATGTCCGGCAGGCCGAACGTGTCGAACGAACGGCGCTCGAATTGCTCGGGCAAATGGTACGCGCCGATTTGCCCGAGCATGAAGCCGATATCCGTTTTCTGCGCTGGGCCGTTGCCTTGCATGAAATCGGGATATCGATTGCCCATGTCGGCTTTCACCGGCATGGGGCGTACATCGTGAGCTTTGCCGATATGCCCGGCTTTTCAAAGAAGGATCAGGAACGCCTTGCGCTGCTGGTGCTTGGGCAACGCGGCAAACTAGAAAAACTGCCTTTTGCCTCGACCTCGGATTCGATCTGGCGGCTCGTATTCTGTCTTCGTCTGGCGGCGCTCCTGCACCGCTCTCGAGATGACCAGCCCTTGCCGGTTTTCCTGGTGAAATCATCGGGAACCGGTTTTCTGGTGGAACTGCCGGCGGACTGGTTGCTCGCCAACCCGCTCAGCGCAGCGGCGCTGGCCGATGAGGCGCTCGTCTGGCAGCGCATTGGCATGGTGGTGCGTATCAAGCGCCGTGCTTCACGGGCGGTGCCTGAGTAGGCCCATGGCCGGCGTGGTGATCGAGTCTGGCGAGCGCGACGGGCGGCTCCATGTCACGCTTTCCGGCGACTGGACACTGGCCAGGCTGCCAACGCCGATTTCGGCGCTCGAACTTCGCTTGCAAGGATTGGCGGCGAGTGATGCGGTCTGGGATCTGAACGCCATTTCACGCATTGACAGTGTCGGGGCGATTCTCCTGTGGCGCGCCTGGGGACGGCGCTGGCCGGCGTCGCTCGAGGTTCCGGCGTCGCATCGTTCGGCGCTTGAACGTGCGGCAATCATCCCGATGGATCGCCGATCTTCGCAGCGTACGGAGCGATTTGCCTGGGTATACGCCCTGGGGGAGCTTCTTCTGGCGGCGGGCAAGAACATGAGGGACATCGTGGCCCTGATCGGGCAGTTGCTGCTTGATTGCGGCCACCTGTTTGCCCATCCGGGCGAGTTTCCCTGGCGCGAGTTTTCCGCCAATCTGTTCAAGAGTGGGGCTCAGGCCTTGCCGGTGACCGCGCTGGTCGGCTTCCTGATCGGCATCGTGCTTTCGTTCCTGTCCTCGTTGCAGCTCAAGACCTTCGGTGCCGATATTTACATCGTCAACCTGCTTGGTATCAGCATTATCCGCGAGTTGGGGCCGGTGATCGTCGCGGTGCTGGTCGCCGGGCGTTCCGGTTCGGCGATGACCGCACAGATTGGCGTCATGCGCGTGACTCAGGAACTTGATGCGTTGGCGACGATGGGTATTTCGCGCAGTTTGCGCCTGGTTCTTCCCAAAGTGCTGGCGTTGTCGCTGGCCATGCCGCTGCTGGTTGTCTGGTGCGCGGCGGCGGGGATTATCGGCGGCATGGTATCGGCGAATCTGGAGATGGGGCTGTCGTACGGCTTTTTCATCGATGCGCTGCCCAAGGTGGTGCCGGTGGCCAATGTCTGGATCGGCATCGGCAAGGGCTTCTTCTTTGGCATGGTGATTGCACTGATCGCCTGCCATTTTGGTCTGAAAGTGCGGCCGAATACTGAAAGCCTGTCAGCCAAGACGACAACGGCCGTGGTGACGGCGATTACCGTGGTGATCATCGTTGACGCCGTGTTTGCGATACTGACCAGAAATGTGGGTATGCCGGGGTGACCATGATCAATGCCACGACCCCTGTTTCAGCGGCCCTCCCGGTCATCGAGATACGGGGATTGAGCACGCGCTTTGGCGATACGGTGATCCACCGTGATATTGATCTTGACGTCGAAGCCGGGCAGATGCTTGGGTTGGTCGGCGGCTCCGGCAGCGGCAAGACGACACTGTTGCGTGCAATCGTCGGCCTGCTGGTACCGAACAAGGGATCGGTCAAACTTTTCGGAGAATCGGTATTTGATGCCGACCCCACTATTCGCCGCAATTTGCGTCGCCGATTCGGCATGCTCTTCCAGCAGGGTGCCTTGTTTTCGGCGCTTTCCGTTTACGACAATATCGCTTTCCCCTTACGCGAGCTGCGCGTACTCGATGAGGCCATGATCAGCGAACTGGTCTATCTGAAACTTGGCATGGTCGAACTTGAACCACGTCATGCGCAGTTGATGCCGGCGGAATTGTCGGGCGGGATGATCAAGCGCGTGGCGCTGGCCCGAGCTTTGTCGCTGGAGCCGGAACTGCTGGTGCTGGATGAACCCACCGCCGGCCTTGATCCGGATATGGCCGACAACTTTGTCAAATTGATCAGGATGCTGCAGAAAGAACTGGGGTTCACCGTCGTGATGGTGACGCATGATCTCGAAACGCTGGCAGGGCTGGCCACCCAGGTGGCGGTGCTCGCCGAGCAGCGTATCATTGCCTGCGGTACGCCCGCCGAAGTGCTCGCGGTCGATCACCCGTTCATCCGCAATTTTTTCTGTTCCGAGCATGCCGGAGCGATGATGCAAAAAGGGATTGTTTAATCATGGAAAATCGCTCACATGCCCTGATCGCCGGACTGTTTGCACTGTTCTTGGGGCTGGCGGCTGTCGCGGCGCTGTGGTGGTTTGGCGGCAAGCAGGAACTCACCAACGAGTATCTCGTGCTGACCAAGAAGACGATCAGCGGACTCAATATGCAGGCGCAGGTGCGCTATCGCGGCGTACGGGTCGGCAAAGTTGAATCCATTGAACTCGATCCTGACGACGTGAGTAATACGCTGATACGCATCAGTATTCGGAAGACCATTCCGGTCACGCAAGGAACCACGGCCAAACTGGGGTTCCAGGGGGTAACCGGCATTGCGCACGTGCTTCTCGAAGAGACCGGAAAGAATGACACGCCCCTCGCCGGTGCCGACGGTGAATTGCCCAGAATTCCCATGCAGGATTCGCTGATTCAGGAACTCACGGATGTCGGCGGCGAGACCTTGCGCAATGCCCGTGATTTGATGATCAGCGCCAATCAGCTCCTGAGTGCCGAAAACCGTCAGAATATTTCCAGAATGTTAGCCAATCTCGAAACCACGACCGGCAATGCCAAGGACACCACGGCGCAACTGCGCCTGCTATTGACCCCCGAGAATGTTCGCCTGCTGAAATCCACGCTGACGCGTGCCGAGCAGACGGCCGGGCAGGCCGCGCCGTTCTTTGCCGAAGCACGTGGTCTGGTGGGGCGTCTGCAGACGGTCAGTGAAAAACTCGAAACAGCGCTCGGCGATTCTTCGACGGGGGGTGCCGGATCGCTGGTTCCGCGACTCAATGAGTTGAGTACCGAACTGTCTTCCAATTCACGCCAGCTCAATCGTGTGCTTCAGATGCTTGAAGACGCGCCGCAGAGTCTGATCTTCGGTCATCAGAAATCCATACCAGGGCCGGGAGAAGCCGGCTTTGTCGTGCCGGGAAATGCCAGGGGGCAACAATGAAACGAATCGCTGTATTGATGGCAACCTGTCTTCTGGCCGCCTGTTCCAGTGTCGTAAGGAACACGCCGCCGGTTGCCGTTTATGACTTTGGGTTACCGGCAGCGCGCTTGGTGGCCGATGGAGCCTGGTCAAGATTGGCGCTTGAAGTTAAATCGCCGGCCTGGTTCGAATCATTGAATATTGACTATCGGCTGACCTACGACGAACCGCTGAAACAGCGCGAATACATTGGCAGTCGCTGGGCTGGAGCGCCCGGCGTCCTGCTGGCGCTGCGTTTGCGTCAACAGATCGGGACCGCGAATGTGGCCGGGAACACGGCGGTGGATTGCCTGCTGCGCGTCGAATTGCAGGAGTTCTCGCAGATTTTCGATACGCCGCAGCAAAGCCGGGCCTTGCTGCAAGGTCATGTGAGCCTGATCGACGGCAAACGGCAGGTTCTTGCCGAGCGCCCGGTCATCATCGAGAAGCCAGCGGCAACAGCGGACGCCAACGGTGGCGTCAAAGCGCTGGTTGCGGCAAGCACGGAACTCGGCCAGCAACTGGCTGACTGGCTGGGGCATCTGGACAAGAATGAGCTTGGAAAGTGTCAACCGGCGCTAATCAAATAGGGGATTTCGGTTTCCGGTATTGAGTTTCTATTGTGCGTTGCAGCAGATGAATTGCATGCGAATAGTCAAGGATGGATCTGCTCTAGTTCGGCCATCACCTGCCGGTCGTCCTTTCCTCAGACCGGCCTCATGAAGGGCTGCTTCACTTCGGAATCTGCCGGAAGGGTAGTTCCAGCTCCTCAGCCTGAGTTGTCGTTGACCTGTTGGGTCGCGTCGGTCTGCAACGCACTCGTTACCTGCCGGTCAGCCGAAAACTACGCGGAACGGAAGCTTCTCAAAACGGCGAAATCACACATTCGACCCCATACGGTCATTGGCCACTTCGATGTTTCAACGGCAAGTAGGATCATTCCGCAGCATCGGAGAAGATCGGCTTGTTCCGAACCTGTCACTGGGCCAGCTGTCAAAACAGTGGTCGCTGTTCAGGGACGAGTGCGGGATACCGACCTGCGCCTGAATCGCGGTGCTGAAGTTCCGCAGGATAGTTCAGCGGCGCTTTATCGGATCAGCGTAGAATCTGCTTTGGATTTTACTGGGCGATAAGCTGGTTTGATGGCCCGTAACCGAAAGAGCACCCCGACGAATCCTCATGGATGAGAACCGCAAGACGGCCGTACCCCTGCGCAGAAGCCTGAGGATCCGAGTGGGTCTGCTCGCGGCCGGAGCGGTGCTTCTCGTCAGTACGGCTTTCCTTTTTTTCGGCCTCAAACCGGTGGTCGAGCGTGTGGCGGAAAACCAGTTTGCCCTGACTGCGGCACGGCTTGAGGGAAATCTCGGACGCGTGTTTGACCCCGCCGAACAGATTCTCCGGATGAGCCGGGGATGGCTCAACGGCGAAGCGCCCGACCTGTCAAGCCCCGACGGATTCAACCGGATATTTTCGCCGGTGCTGGCGAGTTTGCCCCAGTCCACGTCGGTCGTCGCCGGTACGCCGGATGGGCAGGGATGGATGCTGCTTCATCATCCCGATGGACGCATAAGCAATCGCTTGACGGATTTGGATCGCTGGGGGAATCGCCATCTGTTTTTTGAGCGCAATGCCGCTGGCGGGGTCGAGAAAGTGTGGAAGACACTCGACTACGATCCACGCAAGCGGGCCTGGTACCGTGCCGCAGCGGAGAGTCCTGGCCGCATTCGCTGGACCGCTCCTTACACCTTCTTCACGACCGGCGATCCGGGAATAACCGCAGCCCTGCAGTTCCGGCTGAAGGACGGCCGCGATTTCGTACTCGGCCTTGACCTCAAGCTGCGCGACCTGTCGCAGACAACGATGCAGACCCAAGTCGGAAAGCACGGCTTTGCCCTGGTGCTGAGCGAAGACCTGCGTGTGCTGGCGCTACCTGCGGTGCCTGCCGGCGTCGAAGCGCAAGCATGGTCGGGCCGGGTGCTGGTTAATGGCGAGGATCTTGGCATCCCGGCGCTGGCCACAGCGCTTTCGGTCTGGGTGCCGTCTCTTGACGGGCGAGTCTGGACATTTAGTTCGCAGGGTGCCGACTGGCTGGCCCGCATGCAAGCGTTCCCTCTTGGGGACAGCCAGCTATGGGTCGTGACGCTTGCGCCGGCCAACGATTTCGCCCCGGACTGGAGTGTTCTCGCCGGCATCCTGTCGTCGGCCCTGGTGCTGACCCTGCTGCTCGTTTTCTATTTCTCCGGTCTTCAGGCGCGGCGGGTTGCGCAGCCTCTGGAAATGCTGGCCACGGCGAGCGAACGGATCGGGCAGCTCGATTTTTCCGCCACTCCACTCGACGATTCGGGCATCCGGGAAGTTCGCAGTTTGTCGCAAAGCCATGAAAAAATGCGCTCCCTGTTGCAGGAGAATCAGCGCCGGCTAGTCGTGCAGGAGGACAAGCTGCACCAGCAGATCGCCGCCCTGCATGCCGCCGAGCAAAAAACACGGCAAAGCGAGACGCACTTCCGCCTGCTCGCCGAGAATGCTTCCGATGTTGTCTGGAAACTCGATAGCGACTATCGCTGCCTTTACGTCAGCCCGGCAGACGAGCGCCTCCGGGGCTACCGTGCCGACGAAGTGGTTGGCCGGAATGTGCTGGAGCAGTTGTCCGAGGAGAGCGCCGCCGAGGTTGCAAAAGCGGTTCGTCAGCGACTGGCCGAGGAATCCCTAGGCGTGCGTACGGGTACGATGACCTATGTTGCACTTCATCGGAGCAAGGACGGCCGGATGATCTGGATGGAGAGTCTGTCGACGCCGGAGCGCGATGAGCAGGGGCGAATCACCGGTTATTACGGAATTAGCCGGGACGTCACGCAGCGAAAGCAGATTGAGGAAGTTTTGCGCTCAAGCGAGGCGAAACTGTTCTCCATTCTCGAGAACGTCGATGCCTGCATTTACCTCAAAGACCTCGAAGGGCGTTACCAGTTTGCCAACCGCGCTGTTCGCGATCTTTGGGGAATCACGGACATGAAAGACGTCATCGGCTTCGGTGACGAGCAATTTTTTGATTCCACGGCTGTAGAAGAAATCAAGGCGAATGATCGGTGGGTACGGGAAAGTGGCGAGATACTGCACCGCGAGGAGATTAATCGTGCGCTAGGCTCCGGTGTGGAGCGTGTTTATCAATCGACGAAACTGCCTTTGCGCCGCGAGGACGGCAGCATTTATGCGCTGTGCGGAATCTCGACGGACATCACCGATCTCAAGGCACAGGAGAGTCAGCTCCGCAACATGGCCCATTACGACGTGCTGACGGGTCTCCCCAATCGCGTCCTGTTAGCCGACCGAATGCAACAGGCGATGATCCAGACGCTTCGGCGCGGCCAGTTGCTGGCGGTAGCCTATCTCGATCTCGACGGTTTCAAGCGGGTTAACGACCAGTATGGCCACCAGACCGGTGACCGACTGCTGGTGGCCCTCGCCGGCAGCATGAAGGCCACGCTCCGCGAAGGGGATACCCTGGCCCGCCTGGGCGGTGATGAGTTCATTGCCGTCCTGCTTGATCTCGACGGGGTATCCGCCAGCCTGCCGATGCTAACCCGTCTGCTCAGCGCTGCCGCTCAGCCGGTGACATTGGATGATCACGTCCTGCAGGTCTCGGCCAGTCTCGGCGTAACGTTCTATCCGCAGGGCGAGGATGTCGATGCCGACCAGTTGCTGCGGCAGGCAGATCAGTCGATGTACCAAGCCAAACTGGCCGGAAAGAACCGCTACCACGTTTTTGACGCCGACCAGGATCGCAGCGTGCGCGGCTTCCACGAAAGTCTTGAGCATATACGCCGGGCGCTCGACGAACGGGAGTTCGTGCTGTACTACCAGCCCAAGGTGAATATGCGGACGGGCACGGTCATCGGGGTCGAAGCGCTGATCCGCTGGCAGCATCCAGAGCGCGGACTGCTATCCCCCTCGGTTTTCCTGCCGGTCATCGAAGAGCACCCGCTGGCGGTCAACGTTGGCGATTGGGTGATCGATGCGGCCCTGGGGCAGATGGAGCGCTGGGCCGCCGCCGGCCTGAATCTGCCGATCAGCGTCAACATCGGAGCCCGCCAACTGCAGCAGGGGAATTTCGTCGAACACCTGCGCTCCCGGTTTTCCGCATATCCTGGAGTCCGACCGACAGATTTGCAACTGGAGATTCTGGAAACCAGTGCGCTCAAGGATCTGGAGCGGGTTTCCGCCGTCATCGAGGCGTGCCGCGAAATCGGCGTCAGGTTCTCTCTTGACGATTTCGGCACCGGCTATTCCTCGCTGACTTACCTGAAGCGTTTGGCTGTCGACCAGCTGAAGATCGACCAGAGCTTTGTGCGGGACATGCTCGACGATCCGGATGATCTGGCGATACTCGGGGGAGTGCTCAGTCTCGCTACGGCGTTTCGCCGGGAGGTCATCGCCGAAGGTGTTGAAACGGTACGTCACGGAACAATGCTGTTGCAGCTGGGGTGCGAACTGGCGCAGGGATACGGAATTGCCCGGCCGATGCCGGCAGAGGAGATTCCGCTCTGGCTGGCGCAATGGACTCCCGATGTCGCCTGGATGAACCGGCCTCCGGTCCGCCGCGAGGATTTGCCACTTCTGTTCGCCGGCGTCGAGCACCGGGCATGGCTGGTCGCCGTCGAGGAATTCCTGCGCGGTGAGCGGGAAGCCCTGCCCTTGATTCACGGCCACTGTCGTTTCTATGACTGGTTGAAATCGGAAAGCCGGGACGCTCCGGGAGGTGCGAATGCGCTCCGGATTCTCGCGGCCCTGCACCGCGAAATGCATCTTCTGGCTGACGAGGAGTGCGCACGGCACGCCCAAGGGCACGACGCGCCGGACAGCGTGCGTCTGGAGGAACTCCAGGGTCTGTGCGGAGTTTTCCTGAACCAGCTCGAACAGTTGATGCCGCCGGCCCGGAGCTGATCGCGCGGAACGGTGTACCGGCTACTTTCAGTAGACTGCCGGGGTGACCTCGGCACCATCCGACCAACGGTTCCAAAGACGATCTGTCGTCCAGAGCCAACCAGATCAGCGGTTGCAGAAAGGAGCGACAAGGCGCATTTGAAGTCTGAGCAGTCGCTTTCCTCACGTGTGGTTTTCGTATTTAATTACCTGATTAGAAACGAGCGTCAGCTTGGCGATACCGGATAGCTCAAAAGTCCAGACTGTCATTCCGGCGCAGGCCAGAATCCAGTGCTGCCTCAACCGTGCTTTCTGGATTCCGGTTTGCACCGGAATGACAGATTTGGCGGCTTTGGCAATTTTGGCTGACGATCATTTCTAATCAAGTTTAATTATGCCAAAAAAGTCGGGAGCAACGGCCGAGATAGGCTACAACTAGCAGGTCATCAAACGTTCATTAGTGTCATCCAGATGCGTAGCTTGGCTGAAACAAACCAGAGCTGATTCGGCACGCTGGATGCGACTGCTCCACTCTGATACCTGCCGCAGGAAGTTCGAGACGGTGAATGTCCCTTCAGAGTCGTTGGCTGTTGGAGAGCGTACATTCCAATTTGATTTCCCGTTTCAAGGCCTGCTGTGTCGCATCATCTCTTTCCTCGTCAATCGATGAAATCTGATAGTCTAAAATACAAGCTCTGCTGAGAGCCAATAAAGACGGCCTTCTCCAAGGTGTTCGTGTGTTGACCGCCTATCCATGAGCCTTTCAAGGAACCGGTCTCGGAAGCAGGTCTCGGAAGCAGGTTGTCGGATGCTGTTGTAGAATGATGACGTGTTGATTAGTTCAGGAGCCATGTATGCCCGCTGTGAGAAAACCCTCAACCCGGAAAACGCCGGCCGTGGCAAAACCTAGACCTGTCGTACAAAAAGTGAAGCCGGTTTCGGAAAAACCCGTCGCGGGGGAAGCGGAACCCGCCAAAAAGCTGGTTCCGGCCAACCCCGAGCGCAAGAAGCCCAGTAACAGCAAGCGAAAACGCCTGTCCAAGGCATTTTCCCGGCCGCTCGACAAGACGCTCCGGCATGAACACGTGGTGCGCGACCGTATCAGCTTCCCGGAAGTCGAGTATGACCAACTGGTCGAGTTGAAGAAGAATTTGACTGATCAGGGAATGGTCGTCAAGAAAAGTCAGTTGGTTCGTGCCGGCCTGCTTTTAATCGCCGAGTTGAGCGACGATGAGTTGAAGGCCTTGCTTGCGAAGGTTCCGGCCGTCGGCTAGACCGCGCCGCGCGGTTTTTTGGCCGCCTTGTAAAGCTTGAATACGGAGCGCGCATCCTGTTCGGCGCGTTCCTGGGTACAGATCGATTCGTCGTCATCGTGCCCGCTGAAATAGTCATTGGCTTGAGCGCGCATGACGATTTCAACGGCAGTTTCGTCGCTCAGCGTGTAGATCTCGGTGAGCAGCGTGGCGACTTCGTCGAGGTGCTCTTCGTAAGTCATTTCAATTCCCTTCCGCGTGCTGACGATGCACCTTGTCGTAGGCTTCCAGCAGCCGGTGGTGCATTTCAAAGCCAGCCAGTTCATTGCCGGGCGCGGTAATGTCAAAGAAGCGTTGTGTGCGAGTCAGCAGGGCTTCGGCCGTGTCCAGGGTCGTTTTCCCGTAAAGGCTTTCAAGTGATGTGCGATAGGGTTCGTACTCGCCCGAATCACAAAGTTTGAGCAGGCTTTCAACGCAGCGATAAACGCGGCGGCGCTCGGCGTTGATCTGCCCGAAGTGGTGTATCCAGTCGCAGCCTTCGCGCGTTGCCTCTTCGTTGGCGGTGGCCAGTGCCAGCAATGTTTTCAGTTCGCCGATGCGCAGGTCTTCCCAGAATGATCCGGCGTCGGGTGCCAGACCGATCAGGGCGGCGACCGGGCGCTGGTCGGCGAGGCCCGATTCGTTCAGCATGTCGAGCAGGTCCGCGCATTCTTCGTCGTCGAGGTCCGGCAGGTAGAGAATGGCTTCGCGGATGCTGTTGCCGATGCTGTTGTTTTCGTATTCCAGATCATCCACCGGGTAGATTTCCGACATCCCGGGAACGATGATCCGGCAGGCGTAAACACCCAGGTGCGTGTAATCGGCGACGTAGATGTCGTGCCCTGCAGCTTGAATCATGTCGACCAGCCAGTCGTAGTCTTCGGCCGTCGTGGCGCTGAAATTCCAGTCGCAGAACTCGAAGTCTGGCGTGTCGCCGAGGAAATTCCAGCTGATGACGCCGCTCGAATCGACGAAATGGATCTCGATGTTCGGCGAGCTGGCAACTTCGTCCAGATCAAAACCCGGCTCCGGGAAACCGCCCAGCGCGTCGAGCGCGCGGCCCTGCAGCAGTTCGGTGAGCGCACGTTCGAGTGCGATTTCAAAGCGCGGGTGCGCGCCAAAGCTGGAGAAACAGCCCTGGTCGGCGGGGTTGAGCAGCGTCACGTTCATCACTGGATACTGGCCGCCAAGCGAGGCATCCTTGACCAGAATGCCGAAACCAGCGGCCCGCAGCGCCTTGATATCGGCTTCGATGCGCGGGTAGCGGGCGATGATTTCATCCGGGACTTCCGGCAGGCAAAGTCCTTCGCTGATGATGCGGAACTTGATGTGGCGCTCGACGATTTCGGAAAGCGCTTGCGTACGCGCTTCGGCCAGCGTGTTGCCGGCCGACATGCCGTTGCTGACGTACAGGTTGCCGACAATGTTGACCGGGAACCAGACTGATCTTTCGTCGCTCAGTCGAACAAAAGGCAGGGCGCAGATGCCGCGTTCGGCATTGCCTGAGTTGTGGTCGACCAGTGTTTCCGCGGTGATGCTGACTTCCGGGTTATAGAAGGTCTGCAGGTCGGGCGTAAGTAGTTCCTGTGGCCAGTCACCATCGTTCTCGTCCGCCGGGAACCACTCTTCCTGCGGATAATGCGTGAAGTCGCTGGCGGCAAATTGGCCGCCCAGGTAGTAGTGCGTCCAGAAATAGTTGCACGACAGGCGCTCGAAGAATTCGCCGAGCGCACTGGCCAGCGCCGCCAGCTTGGATGAGCCTTTGCCGTTGGTGAACAGCAGCGGGCAGTCGCGGTCGCTGATGTGCACCGACCAGATGTCGTCGATCGGGTTCAACCACGAGCGCTCCTCGACGTGAAAGCCGATCTGCGCCAGCTTGTCATGCATGCGGCTGATCGAAGATTCAAGAGAAGCGTCTTTTCCGGCGATGAAGTGTTCTGTAGGCATGGCTGAATCCGTTAAATGATGGCGTGCAGTTTAACCCGCGAGGAAATCCTTCTTCCCGATTTCAACGCCATGGTGACGAAGAATGTTGTACGCCGTGGTGACGTGGAAATAGAAATTGGGCAGCACCCATTGGTTCAGATAGTCCTGGCCCTTGTATTCCAGCGTCCGCTCGTGAAGTTGTAACTTGATTTCGCGCTCTTCGCTGCCGTCAATCTGTTCCGCCTTTATGCTGTCGAGGAAGGCAATGGTCTTGGCGATACGCGCCTGCAATTCCTCAAAGCTCGCCTCGTTATCCTCAAACTTGGGGATGTCGATGCCAGCGAGGCGCGCGGCGCAGCCTTTGACCTGGTCGGTGGCGATCTGAACTTGCCGAGCCAGCGCAAACATATCAGGGAACAGGCGCGCAGCAATGAAAATGCCCGGTTCGATCTTTTTTGCCTCAGCGTGCTCCGCCGCCTTCTTGAGAATGGTCGAGAGGCTGCACAGCATGTGTCTCAGGACGGGAACGGAAGTGTTGTACATGGAAAGTGCCATTTTGGTTTCCTTCAAGTTGATTTTGTTTACAGATAGGCGCAGATGGGTGCAGTTTAGCGTCAGGCCGCCAGTTCATACACCTGGCGTGACCCTTCGAGCGAGAAACTCTGGTGCTCACCAAGCGCGAGCATGCCATGCCGTTCCAGTTGGGCCATCAGGGCCGGGATGGCGTCCTTGCCGATGCCGTAGCTGGAGAGCCGCGTCGGAACCTGGAGCGATTCAAAGAACTGGCGGGTGCATTCGATGGCCTGGTCGATACGTGCATCCTCGCCCCCGTCACGCAGCCCCCAGACCCGCTCGGCGAACTGCAGCAGCTTGCCGCGTTTCTCCTCGCGTCTGACCTGCAGCATGGCCGGCAGGACGACGGCCAGCGTTTGTGCGTGATCGAGACCGTGCAAGGCAGTGAGTTCGTGGCCGAGCATGTGGGTCGCCCAGTCGTTCGGCACGCCGGCACCGATCAGTCCGTTCAGCGCCAGCGTCGCCGTCCACATCAGGTTGGCGCGCACGTCGTAGTTCTCCGGTTCGAGAAGGGCT
Organism: Burkholderiales bacterium; assembly: GCA_038316625.1. GTDB lineage: Bacteria > Pseudomonadota > Gammaproteobacteria > Burkholderiales > Rhodocyclaceae > Propionivibrio. The sequence goes on along the minus strand of JBBQAT010000026.1, from coordinate 18,497 downwards.
TTGGGGCCATCCTCGATCAGCGTCAACAGCAGGCCTTCGGCAAAGCGATCCTGCACCTTGGCGTCGGCCGGGAAGGTGAGGTATTGCTCGGTGATATGTACGAAAGCGTCGACAACGCCGTTGGCAACTTGTCGTGGCGGCAGCGTGTAGGTCTTGGTCGGGTCGAGGACCGAGAAACGCGGGAAGAGCAGGCCATTCGAGAAGGCCAGTTTGTCGTTGCTGGCGCGCTTGGTGATCACCGCGCCGCTATTCATCTCTGAGCCGGTGGCCGGCAGGGTAAGAACACTGCCGAATGGGATCGCGCTGCTGACCTTCGCCCGTTTGGCGAGCAGGTCCCACGGTTCGCCAACGAAGGGAATTGCCGCCGCGATGAACTTGGTGCCGTCGATCACTGAACCGCCGCCGACGGCGAGCAGGAAGTCTATTTTTTCGCGGCGAGCCAACTCAACAGCCTTCATCAGCGTTTCGTAGGTCGGATTGGGCTCGATGCCGGCAAACTCGAAGACCGTAAAGCCGTTCAGTGCGGCCTTGACTTCGGCCAGCGTGCCGGTCTTGACGATGCTGCCGCCGCCATAGGTGATCAGCACCCGGGCATTGGTCGGGATCTCGCGGGCAATGTTGGCAATGCGTCCTGTGCCAAAGAGGATGCGTGTCGGATTGTAGAACGTGAAATTTTGCATGAATCAACTCCTTAATGAGATGGAACCATAACGTGAGGCGATGAATGACCCCAGTGATACAAACATAAGACCGCTCAATAACCAGATGGTTAGCGCTTCATCAAGCAGTGGGACGGCAACCAGGCCGGTGACAATGGGCACCAGCGCCAGAAAGGCGGCGGCGCGTTCCGTACCCAGCAGAGAGATGGCCTTGAGATAAGCCAGCATGGCGAGAATCGTGGCAACGATGCCCTGAAAAAAGCATTGCAGGGCAATCATCGACAGGGGCGCTGCCGTGAGTTGCTTGGGCAGGAAGAACGCGTAAATCGGGAGATAGATGACGGCGGTGCCAAACGCAACGGCACGCGTCAAGGTCCAGGCGGAATAGCCCCAGCGCGTTGCATAGACCGAGTAAAGCGCCCAGGAGATCGAGCTGAGCAGGATCAGTAGATCACCAAAAGCGGAGTCGGCTGACCAGTCGGTGAAATAAGGCATGGCCGCGCACGAGATTCCGGCGGCAATCAGGATGAGCCCGATACTCCGCATTCGATTTGGGCGAGTGCCCGCGATCAGCCAGACCACCGCGCTGATCAGAAACGGTTGCAGGCCGGAGAGCAGGATCGCGCCATGCGCAGCGGGTGCGTACCGGAAGCCGTTATAGGCCAGCGGGCAGTAGAGCAGACTGCACAGTATGGTTAATACCCACAGTCGACGGTCCCGCCAGATTCCTGGCGGCAGGCTGCCGGCAAACGGGAGAAGAACCAGCGAGGCAGTGATCGAGCGCAGCGCAAAGATGTCGTTGGACGTCAATACGCTCTTGCCGCCATAGCGGGAAACCAGAGAGAAACAGGCCCACATGATCAGCGTGGCTGCAGCGGCGAGATAACCGCTGACAAGTTGGTTTCTTGACGGCAAACGCGTGTCCTTCGGTTTACGGCTTGGGCAACTTCTGGAAAAGCCCGCGCAGCGTGCTCTGCAGATCGGCCGGCAGGAGAATCATCTTGGCGTTTGGCGATTCGGCGAGCTTGGTCAGGCTGGTGATGTATTTCTCGCCAAGCAGATAGAGCATCGGCAGTTCGTTTTCGCCAAACGAACCGGTGACTTTCGTGATCGCCTGTGATGAGGCATCGGCCAACATGATCTGCGCTTCGGCATCGCGCTTGGCCGATTCCAGGCGGTCCTCGGCGGTCAGGATCATCGACTGTTTTTCGCCTTCGGCACGGGTGACCATGGCCTTCCGTTCCCGTTCGGCTGCCGCCTGCAGTTCCATCGCGCGCTGCATCGATTCCGATGGCTTGATATCCTGGATTTCAACCGATTTGACGGTCAGGCCCCAGTCCAGCGCTTCGTCGGCGACGCCGGCTTTAAGGCGTGCCTTGATCATGTCGCGTTGCGAGAGCGCTTCGTCGAGTTCCATCTCGCCGACAATCGAACGTAGCGTGGTCATGATCATGTTGCGAATGGCTTCGGAATAGTCTTCCACGCCATAAACGGCTTTGACCGGGTCGGTGACCTTGATGAAGGCGATGGCGTTGACCACGATGACTGCATTGTCGCGGGTGATGACTTCCTGTTCCTGAACGTCGAGGATGATGTCCTTGGTTGTCACCTTGTACGAAACCGTGTCGAAGTAGGGAATGATGAAGCGCAGGCCGGGCATCAGGGTCACGCGGTACTTTCCGAGACGTTGCACAATCCATTCTTCGCCCTGGGGAATAATGCGCACCCCTTTGGCCACCGTAACAATGACGAAGAGCAGGAATACAACTGAGGTAATGGTCATGCCGATCATTTTGCGGTCTCCACTTTGATGAAATTGCCTTCGACGACGATGACGCGAACGCGCTCGCCGGCCTTGATTTTCGAGTCTGCGTAACACTCCCAGACATCGGAGCCGAGAATCGGTTTCTGAAAGCGCACCTGGCCGCGTGTGTCAGGGGAAATGTCGGCGACGAGAACGCCGACTTCACCGGCCACCGAGGCCGCCGACGTGCCGACCGCCGTGACCGTGCGCGGTTTGAGATAGCGGAACCAGACGCCGACGAGGACGCTGGACAAGGCCGCCCAGATAAGAATTTGCGTGGCCACAGCCAGATCGGGGACGGCCAGCAGGGCAATACCGACCCCGATGGCGCCGATTCCGAACCAGATGATGAAGAACGCCGGAACCGCCAGTTCCGTCATTGCCAGGCCGAGCCCGAGGACGATCCAGTGCCACCATTCAAACATTGTTCAGCCTTTGGGTTGATATCCTGTAAAGACCCAAGCATAACGCATCAACGATGCAGGGTGCACCCGCCGTGCTGGCCGTATTCGGAATACCATAGCGTTTGTGTTTGAACTATTGCCGAGGGGAACCACTTGCTTGCCAAAGAAACGACGCCCAGTTCGATTGTGCAGTACCTCGACCAGTACGTGATCGGTCAGGACGAGGCCAAGAAGGTGCTGGCCGTGGCTGTGTATTCGCACTACCGGAAGATCTCCACCTTTTTGCAGAACGACGGTTCGATTGCCAAGAGCAATGTCCTGCTGATCGGGTCATCGGGTACGGGGAAAACGCTGCTCTGCGAAACCTTGTCGAGAATGCTTGCGGTGCCGTTCGTCACGGCGGATGCAACGTCGCTGGCACAGACCAAGTATGTCAATGAGGAGATCGAGGCCACGCTGCAGCGCCTGCTCGACAAGGCCGACGGAAATGTCGAAAAAGCCCAGCTCGGCATCGTCTTCATCGACGAAATTGACAAGCTGAAAGCGAGCAAGACAGAGGCTCGGGTGACCTCCGGCGAGAGCGTGCAGCACGCCCTGCTCAAGATCATGGAAGGCTCGCCGGTCAAGCTGAAGGACAGCCAATACATCGACACCAGCAACATCCTGTTCATCTGCGGCGGTGCGTTTGTCGGGCTGGAAAACATCATGTCCAAGACGCACGGTTTTGGCTTCATTTCGACTTCGGGTGACGACAACCAGAATATTCTGGATCGCCTCAACAAGCGCGTTAAACCGACGGATCTGTTCGAATTCGGCCTGATTCCGGAATTTACCGGCCGTCTGCCGATCATCGCCAATTTCCAGAATCTGAGTAAGGACATGCTGGTCAAGATCATGAGCGTGCCGAAGAACTCGATCTACAAGCAATACATCGAGATTTTCAAGGCGGAAGGTGTTGAACTGAGTATCGGCCCGAAAGTTTTCGAGCAGATTTCGGAGATCGCCATCGAATACAAGACCGGTGCCCGCAGTCTGCGCGGCATCTTTGAAGAACTGATGACGCCGGTCCTCTATGTGGTGCCGGACAACCCGGATATCTACCGGGTTGAAATCACGTCGCTATTTGAGGAACCGCATCTTCTTCGTCGAGCCTGAAGGAGGAGGGCTGGAGGCCGCATGGATAAATGGCCTCGGCGTCGCTCCGAAACGCCCGTCGAATGGCGCTCACCGCGAGGTCTGCCCCGGGACCCGCATGCCTGTTGGTTTGCAGACGAGGCGTGCCGTTTTCGTCAATATTGCCGGCGTTGTGGAAACGCTTGGCCTGTCGTTGGCCTGCAGAATCTGACATACTGGTTTCCGCTGATTTGACCTTCAATCCGTTCGACGTGCGCAAATACATCCATCGCTTCTTGCCCGATCATGAGGCCATCCGTGGCCATCGATGGCTGGCACCGTTCGTCAGCACTTTGCTGCATCCGCGTCTGTGGCATCTCAATCGCCATTCCGCCGCCGGGGCCGTTGCCATCGGGCTATTTTGTGGACTCATTCCCGGCCCCCTGCAAATGCTTGGGGCCGCAATCGGCTGCCTGGTTTTTCGGGTCAATCTGCCACTGGCCCTGGTCACCACGCTGTACACCAACCCGCTCACGATCATTCCGCTCTACGTGGTGGCTTTCGGTATCGGACAGTTCGTTCTCGGAAACGGATACAGCGATTTCGTCGCGCCACCTGATTTCAGCTTCCAGGATTTTGGAGGCTGGATTCAGTCTCTGTCGGCGTGGATGTACGGGCTTGGCAAGCCATTGGTCGTCGGGCTGATTCTGCTGGCGCTCTCACTGGCTGTGATCGGCTACCTTGTCGTCAAGGGCGTCTGGCACTGGTATCTGGTCCGCGCGTGGAAGAGGAAAAGGCGGAAGAAAACGGGCGAAAACGGACGGTAGCTCACTGCCCCGATAGCTCCTGAAGGTTCTGGATTGCGGACCGAGCAGTGCTTTCGTTGGTATTTGCCTCGTCAGCGCGCTTGCGTAACAGATCAATGATCAGTGATGCCGTCTGCTCGATAGATCGATTAGAGGTGTCGATGATCGGCCAGCCGCAACGGATAAATAGGCGGCGCGCTTCGATGAGTTCCTTGCGCAGGTCCTCAACGTTGGCATAACTCGTATTTGTTTCATCCTTCCATGTCTTCAGACGAGCCGTCCGGATCATCGATAGTCGCGCCGGATTGACGGTCAGGCCGACAACGAGCGGGCCTTTGGCGCGCAAGATACTGGCAGGCGGCCGTATTCCGGGGACCAGAGGAACGTTGGCGGCCTTGATGCCGCGCGAGGCCAGGTACATGCAGGTCGGCGTTTTCGTGGCGCGCGAGACGCCAACCAGAATGACGTCAGCGTCTTCCAGCACGTCGCTGCCGATTCCGTCATCATGAGCCAGGGTATATTTCATGGCTTCGATTCGTCGGTAGTAGTCCTCGTCGAAGAGGTCGACCGGGCCCTTGCTGGATAGAATCTCGGCACCGGAATAATCCGCGAGGCGTCCTGTCAGCGGTTCGAGGGCAAACTGATAAGGAAGCGCCAGTTGACGACATCCTTCCTCCAGCGTTTCGCGGACATCGTTGTGACTGATGCTGTGCAAGACGAAGCCCGGCGTCTGCGCCAGTTCACTGAGTATTTCGGGAAGCTGATCGAGTCGTCTGACCATCTTCCAGAGCCGGCGCTTAACCTCGACGTCCTCAAGATGGATCACTGCATTTCTTGCCAGCATCTCCACGAGTTCCCCGGATGCATGTGACACGAGGTACAACATGATGGATTTGCTCATGGCTTCTCCCGTACGGTTGTCTAGCCTGTTCAGCGGTGGTAGCCGCCGTCCAGGCGCAGCACGCTGCCGTTGATCATGACATTCTTAAGCACATGGATGACCAGCATGGCGAACTCGGCCGGATCACCAAACCGGTGCGGAAAGGGGATATGCCCCGCCAGTCGCGAGTCGAGGTCCTTCTCCAGATTAAACAGCGTCTGGGTGCCGAATAGCCCGGGCGCGATACCCACGACACGGATGCCCAACGGGCCCAGTTCGCGCGCGGCCGGCAGAATCATGCTGACCACCCCGCCTTTGGAGGCTGCATAGGCGGCTTCGCCGCTCTGTCCTTCATACGCCGATACGGAGGCTGTCGTAATAATGAGGCCGCGTTCACCATTGGCTTGTGGCGGCAAGGTCGCCATGTCGGCCGACGCCAGACGCAGCATATTGAACGTGGAAATCAGGTTGACTTCAACAAGCTGCCTGAAATGGTCCAGCGACATTGAGCCGTGCGGGCCGAAAATCGGCTCGAAATGCCCACGCCCAACACAATGAACCAGCACGCGCGCGGCACCGTGCGCTTCCCGTGCCGTGGCAAGCGCCTTCTCGGTCATTTGCGCGTCGGCGACGTCGCAGTGGATGGCCAGCCCGCCGATTTCGTCGGCGACTTTCTTGACGCCGGCGGCGTCGATGTCGATCAGCGTTACCTTGGCTCCGGCTTCAGCCAAATGTCGCGCCGTCTCGGCACCCAGGCCCGATGCGGCCCCGGTTACGACGGCCGGGCATGCCCACAAATCCATCTCATTCCTCCAGATCTAGCGTTGTAGCGCACGCTAAAGCGCAATCATATCGTTGGTGAAGCCCCCGTTTTTCGTTACGCATTATCTGGCCTGGCAACAATGCACGCAAACGATTCCTGCGCGGCTATCGGACGGGTGGTTTATGCGCATCAACACGCTGGCGTCCCCAATGTTGCATTGCCCTGCAAGCCAATATTCATAAGCTTCTTCAGGGTGTGTCTCTCAAGATGGCCGTATTCATTGCCTCTTCGGCTGATTCACGCTTTATCGGCCTTGAGCAGAACCCACAGCGCGCCTTCACCGCCGTCGCAGGAAGGGGCGTGGCAGAAGGCCAGAACGTCCTTGCGACGACTCAACCAGCTTTTGACGAGTGGCCGCAGGATGCCTTCGCGGCCGGGGGAGCCATAACCGCGACCGTGCACGATGCGGATGCAGCGTTTGCCGGCACTGGTCGACTCGGCGAGAAAACGCGACACTTCCTCGTGTGCCTCGTGCCGATTGAGGCCATGCAGATCCGTATGGTTCTGGATCGACCAGCGGCCACGGCGCAGGTCGCGCAGCACGGTGCGTGAGAGCCCGGTACGCAGGAAGGAGTCGGCGTCGCCAATGGCGAGCAGGTCGTCGATCTCAAACGGGCCGTACAGCGACTCGGTGATCGCGGCCGCTTCGTCGAGTTCGCGCTGACGCGGGCGAGGGCTGGGCTTGGGCGGTTCAAATGCAACGCGTTCAGGCGTACGAAGCGGAATGGCCCCATCGACCGCTGCATAAAAGGCGGCAAGTTCTTCCGGGGTGGGTTGATGCCGCTGGGTCATGGAGGCGAACGCTGCTTTTGTCCTGTACCGGCGTCAGGCACCGGTACAGGACAATCGTTCAGCCATCGAGACTATCTAGATAGCGCTCGGCGTCGAGCGCGGCCATGCAGCCCGTTCCGGCCGACGTACAGGCCTGGCGGTAGATGTGGTCTTGCACGTCACCAGCGGCGAATACGCCCTTGATGCTGGTTTGCGTCGCATTGCCCTTGCGCCCGCCTTCGGTGATGATGTAGCCGCCTTCCATTTCAATCTGGCCGGCGAACAGGTCAGTGTTCGGCTTGTGTCCGATGGCGATAAAGACGCCGTCCAGTGCAACATCTTCCGTGCCGCCATTCAGCGTGCTCTTGATGCGCATGCCGGTCACGCCGCTCTTGTCGCCGAGGATTTCGTCGAGTGTTGAGTTCCACTTGATGGTGACCTTGCCGGCCTTTTCGCGTTCGAACAGCTTGTCCTGCAGGATTTTCTCGCCGCGCAATTTGTCGCGACGATGCACAACTGTGACGTGGCTGGCGATGTTGGCCAGATACAGTGCTTCTTCAACGGCCGTATTGCCGCCGCCGATAACGGCCACCGGCTTGTTCTTGTAGAAGAAACCGTCACAGGTGGCGCAAGCGGACACGCCACGACCGGAGAAGGCTTCTTCCGACGGCAGCCCGAGATACTGCGCCGACGCGCCGGTGGCGATGATCAGCGCGTCGCAGGTATAGGTACCGGAGTCACCGATCAGGGTGAAGGGTTTTTCGGTCAGTTTCGCCGTATGGATGTGGTCGAAGATTATTTCGGTCTCGAAGCGGCGGGCATGCTCTTCAAAGCGCTGCATCAGTTCCGGTCCCTGAACGCCCTGGGCGTCGGCCGGCCAGTTATCGACTTCCGTGGTCGTCATTAACTGGCCCCCTTGCGCCATGCCGGTAATCAGTACCGGTTTGAGGTTGGCGCGGGCCGCGTAAACAGCCGCCGTGTAGCCGGCCGGGCCTGAGCCGAGAATCAGCAGATGGCAGTGGCGAGTTGCTTGGGTCATGTTTATTCCCTCCGGGACAAAGTCAGGGAGAAATTATACCCGGCAAAGCGGGGTAGATTCCGGCCGATCAAGGAGCAACCCGGTTCCGGCGAAACGCGCAAGGCACAGATGCCCGAAGATAGCCGGATCGAATTTCCTCTGGAAGGCTCTCTTAACGAGTTTCGATTTACGTGAGTGCAAAATATCGTTATAATCCAACGGTTTTCCGCTCGCCCCCCAGGGGGCAATTTTTACGGGGATGGGCTTTTCGCCCATTTTTTATTTGTGGCTATGGATTTACACGAACTTATCAACAAAACGGTGACCGGGCTTGGCTACGAGCTTGTGGATATCGAGCAGAGTCCGCGCGGTCGCGTGCTTCGTCTGTTTATCGATAAGGCCGACAAGCCGAGCGGTATCGATGTTGAGGACTGTGCGCTGGTCAGCAACCAGTTGTCGCGTGTGCTGGCCGTCGAGGAGGTCGATTATGACCGTCTCGAAGTGTCTTCTCCCGGTCTGGATCGGGTGCTGAAGAAGCCGGCAGATTTCGAGCGCTTTGCGGGTTCGGAAATCAATCTCCGGCTACGTCTCCCGATGAGCGGTCGGCGCAATTTTAACGGCGTCCTGCGCGGTCTGCAGGACGGCAAAGTATGTCTGACAATGGATACAGGCGACTTGGAACTGGACCTTGGCAATATCGACAAGGCCCGACTGGTTCCAAAGTTCAACTAGACATGATCAGGCAGGATTAGGGGATAGTGAGATTATGAGCCGCGAAATTTTGCTGCTGGTGGATGTGTTGGCGCGTGAAAAAAACGTGACCAAGGACATCGTTTTCGGTGCGCTTGAACTGGCGCTTGCGTCAGCGACCAAAAAGCGCGTTCACGACGAGGCCGATGTTCGCGTTGTAGTTGACCGCGAAACCGGTGATTTCGAGACCTTCCGTCGCTGGGAGATTGTCGCTGACGCCGATTTCATCCACGAGGCACAGCATATCCCGCTGTCCGATGCCCAGAAGCAGGACCCCGAGGTCGAAATCGGCGATTACCTCGAAGAGTCGCTGGAGCCGATTGATTTCGGGCGAATTGGCGCACAAGCCGCCAAGCAGGTGATTCTCCAGAAAATCCGCGATGCCGAACGCGATCAGATCCTCAACGACTTCCTTGAGCGCAAGGAGCACCTCGTTACCGGCACCATCAAACGCATGGAGCGCGGCAATGCCATCGTTGAAGCGGGCAAGATCGAAGCTATTTTGCCGCGCGACCAGATGATTCCTCGCGAGAATTTGCGTGTCGGTGATCGCATCAAGGCCTTCCTGCTGCGCATTGACCGGCAGGCGCGTGGTCCGCAGTTGATACTTTCGCGTACGGCCCCCGAATTCATCATCAAGCTGTTCGAGATGGAAGTGCCGGAAGTCGACGATGGTCTGCTCGAAATCAAGGCGGCCGCCCGCGACGCTGGCATGCGCGCCAAGATCGCCGTCAAATCCAATGATCAGCGCGTCGATCCGATCGGAACCTGCGTCGGCATGCGCGGCATGCGCGTGACGGCGGTGACCAACGAACTGGCAGGCGAGCGCGTCGATATCGTGCTGTGGTCGGCTGATCCGGCGCAATTCGTCGTTGGTGCGCTGGCACCCGCCGAGGTGATTTCAGTCATCGTCGACGAAGAGCGTCACTGCATGGATGTCGTTGTCGATGAAGACAACCTGGCGATTGCCATTGGTCGCGGTGGTCAGAACGTTCGTCTGGCCTCGGAAATGACTGGCTGGACGATCAACCTGATGACCGAGGAAGAGTCGCTGACTCGTGTCGAAGCGGAGTCCGCTGCCATCCGCGTACTCTTCATGGAAAAGCTCGATGTCGATGAAGAAGTTGCCAACATCCTGATCAGCGAAGGCTTTTCGACGCTTGAGGAAGTGGCCTACGTGCCGCTGCATGAAATGCTTGAGATTGAAGCGTTTGATGAGACCACTGTCCAGGAGTTGCGTGATCGGGCTCGAAACGTGCTGCTGACCGAGGCGATCGTGACCGAAGAACAGATCGGCGACATTGCCGAGGATCTTCTCAATCTTGACGGTATGGACAAGACGCTGGCCGGGAAGCTGGGCAGCAAGGGTATCAAAACGCTTGACGACCTGGCGGATCTGGCGGTCGATGAACTCACTGAAATGTCCGGTATTGATGTTGACCGTGCCAAACAACTGATCACCACGGCGCGTGCGCACTGGTTCGAGTAAGTAGAAAAGAGGATTCCACATGGCGCAAACAAGTGTTGCCCAATTTGCCACCGACCTGAAAATGCCGGCGGTTGTTTTGCTCGAGCAGTTGCAAAAAGCCGGTGTTGTCAAGATCAAGGCGGATGACCTTCTAAGCGAGCAGGATAAATCAAGGTTGCTCGACTATCTGCGCCGCTCGCACGGCGAAGGTGATGGCAAAACCAAGATTACCCTGATGCGCAAGGAGACCAGCGAGATCAAATCGCAGGACTCGCACGGGAAATCGCGTACGGTTCAGGTTGAAGTGCGCAAGAAGCGGGTGCTTGTAAAGCGTGACGTCGCTGAAATCCGGCCGGATAGTCCGCTCGCTGCGGCAGTCTTGCCAGAGGTCGAAGCACCCGTTCCGACACCGACACCCGAACCGGTCGTTGAAGCGCCGGTGGTACCGGTTGTGGAAAAGATCGCTGAGCCGGTTGTGGAAAAGATCGCTGAGCCGGTTGTGGAAATGATCGTAGAGCCGGTTGCAGTAAAGATCGTAGAGCCCGTCGTCGAGGTTGTTGTGGAACCGGTTGCCGAAGTTGTCGTTCCGCCGGTCGTCATGCCGCACGTCGTCGAGACGAAGGCCAAGACCGCTTCAAAGGCGAAAGCCAAGGCGGAAGCCGAGGAAAAGGCCGCGCCGGTAGCCGAGGTAAAGACGCACGTCAAGAAGGTGGTTACTCGCGCGTCGATCATCGGGGAAGAGCAACAGAAACTTCGCGCTGAAGAAGAGCGCCGCAATGCTGCACTGCGCGCCCACCAGGAAGCGGAGTACATGGAGAAGCAACAGCGTGTTGCGGATCTGGCGCGCCTGAAAATCGAAGCCGAAGAAAAGGCCGTCGCTGCGCGAGCGGCTGAAGCAGCGAAAAAAGTGGCTGCCCAGACGGCAAGCGATAAGCCTGCTGAAGACAAGACACTGCACAAGCCGACAGCCAAGCCCGGTGCGGCGGACAAGAAACCAGCCGAGAAGAAGGGCCAGTGGAAGAACGAGGGCGCTAACAAGCGTCAGGGCCTGAAGACGCGCGGAGCGACGGGCGGCACGGGCTGGCGTGACAACAAGCACGGAAAGCGCAACACGCGTGGCGGTGAGTCGGAGGAAGCGCATTCCTTCCAGGCGCCAACCGAAGCGGTGGTGTACGACGTGCATGTGCCGGAAACCATTTCAGTCTCTGATCTGGCACACAAGATGTCGGTCAAGGCTACCGAAGTGATCAAGACCCTGATGAAAATGGGTTCGATGGTCACCATCAATCAGGTGCTCGATCAGGAAACGGCGATGATCATCGTCGAAGAAATGGGCCACAAGGCCTTTGCAGCCAAACTCGATGACCCGGATGCCTTCCTCGACGATACGGCGCACAAGGATGCGCCACAGGAGTCGCGTGCTCCGGTGGTTACGGTCATGGGTCACGTTGACCATGGTAAGACCTCGCTGCTCGACTTCATTCGCCGGACACGCGTTGCGTCCGGTGAAGCGGGCGGTATTACACAGCATATCGGTGCCTATCACGTTGAAACCGACCGTGGCATGGTGACCTTCCTCGACACTCCGGGTCACCAAGCTTTTACGGCGATGCGTGCACGCGGTGCCAAGGCGACCGATCTGGTCATTCTGGTGGTCGCCGCCGATGATGGCGTCATGCCGCAGACGCGTGAGGCCATTCACCACGCCAAGGCGGCCGGCGTTCCTATCATTGTCGCGGTCAACAAGATCGATAAGCCGGATGCCAATCCCGAACGCGTCAAACAGGAACTGGTTGCCGAACAGGTCATTCCGGAAGAGTATGGTGGCGAAGCTCCGTTCATTTCCGTTTCCGCCAAAACCGGCGTCGGTATCGACGAACTGCTCGAAAATGTGTTGCTGCAGGCTGAAGTGCTCGAACTGAAGGCACCGAAAGATGCGCCAGCCAAGGGCCTGATCATTGAAGCACGGCTTGACAAGGGTCGCGGTCCGGTGGCAACGATGCTGGTTCAGTCCGGTACCCTGCGCCAGGGCGATGTCCTGCTTGCCGGACAGGTTTTTGGCCGCATCCGCGCCATGCTCGACGAAAATGGTAAATCCATCAAGGAAGCCGGGCCGTCGATTCCGGTTGAAATTCTTGGTCTGTCGGACGTTCCTGCGGCTGGGCAGGACGCCATGGTCATGCTTGATGAGCGCAAGGCACGTGAAATTGCGCTCTTCCGCCAGGGCAAGTACCGCGATGTCAAGCTGGCCAAGAAGCAGGCCGCCAATCTTGAGACCATCCTCGATCAGATGACGGAAGCTGAAGTCAAGTTGCTGCCGCTGATCATCAAGGCGGACGTACAGGGCTCTCAGGAAGCGCTTGTGCAATCCTTGCAAAAGCTTTCAACAGCCGAGGTCAAGGTCAACATCATTCACGGCGCGGTGGGTGCCATCAGCGAAACCGACGTCTATCTGGCGCAGGCTTCCAAGGCCGTCATCATCGGCTTTAACATCCGTGCCGATGCTGGCGCACGCAAAGCGGCCGAGAGTGTCGGCGTCGATATTCGCTACTACAACATTATTTACGATGCGGTTGACGAGGTTAGGGCGGCTCTTTCCGGCATGCTCTCGCCCGAGAAGCGCGAAGAAGTTACCGGTCTGGTTGAGATTCGCCAGGTGTTCAGTGCGACCAAGATCGGCACCATCGCCGGCTGTTACGTGCTTGAAGGCGTGGTCAAGCGCAGTTCGCGTGCCCGTTTGCTGCGCAACAATGTCGTGATCTGGGATGGCGAGTTCGAGTCGCTCAAGCGCTTCAAGGACGACGTCAAGGAAGTCCGTTCCGGCTTCGAGTGTGGCCTGTCTCTGAAAAACTACAATGCGTACGAGGAAGGCGACCAGCTCGAAGTGTACGACGTGACAGAAATTGCCCGGACGCTCTAAGTGGCTGTCAATAAAGGATTTTCACGCAAAGATCGGGTCGCCGAACAGATTCGCCGGGAACTGGCGGAACTGATTCGCACGGAACTGAAAGACCCGCGCGTCGGCATGATCAGCATCACCGATGTTGAGGTGACCGCTGATTATGCGCACGCCAAGGTGTTTTTCAGTACTCTGGCGGGTAGTGAACATCTAGAGGATGTCATGACCGGCCTGCAGAAAGCGTCCGGTTTTCTGCGCCGGGAACTCGGGAAGCGCATCAGTATTCACATGACACCGCAGCTGCACTTCGTCTTCGATCAGTCGCTTGAGCGCGGCGCAGACCTCTCGAAACTGATTCAGGAAGCCCTGGCGATTTCGTCGTCATCCGAACCAGCATCCGAAATTGAACCTGGTGACGAGTAGCGGAATCAAGCGCCGCTGGCAGCGTGTCGATGGCGTACTGCTGCTGGATAAAGCGAGTGGGCTGACGTCCAATTCAGCGTTGCAAGGCGCGCGGCGGTTGTTCTCGGCGGCCAAGGCCGGACATACTGGAACGCTTGATCCGCTGGCGACCGGCCTGTTACCCCTGTGTTTTGGTGAGGCAACCAAATTCTCAGCCGATTTGCTCAATGCCGACAAAACCTATGAGGCAGATCTCCTTTTCGGTATCACGACCGATACCGGGGATGCCGAAGGTGTTGTAGTGCTGCAGCGGCCGGTCGGGTTTTCTCGTTCCGAACTGGAAGCGGCGTTGCTGCGTTTCTTTGGCCCCATCCGTCAGATCCCGCCGATGTATTCGGCGCTCAAGCGCGATGGTAAGCCGCTCTATGAACTGGCCAGACAAGGAATCGAAGTGGAGCGGGATGCCCGCGAGGTGACGATTCACGAGTTGCAGCTTCTCGACTTCTCCGGTGACCGCTGCCGTTTGCGTGTTTGCTGCAGCAAGGGAACCTATATTCGGACGCTGGCCGAGGATATCGGCAACATCCTCGGGTGTGGTGCGCATCTGACGGCCTTGCGCCGCACCGTGGTTGGCTCGCTGAGCATTAACGACGCGGTAACGCTGGAACGCTTGAACGCGCTGTCCGACGAAGAGCGGGCCAATGCTCTGTTGCCACCGGATGCCCTGCTACAAACCCTGCCAGCCGTCTATCTCGGCGACGAAGAAACCCTGAAATTCTCTCATGGCAATCCAGTCAGCGCCATCGTTGCGCCGGGGAAATGCCGGGTCTATGGCGGGAATCGCTTGCTCGGCCTGGGTGAGGCCGATGTCTCAGGGAAAGTGAATCCGCGTCGTCTGGTCTGTGTCTGATCGCGTTTCCCAACTTATCACGCTTGCCGTAAGTCAGCCTAACACGCTATAATCCAAGGCTCGCTTCGCCAAGCGATTCACACATTCATCAACCTGGCGTGGGCTCTATCAAACCGGGGCTGCGTCGTTATTTTACGAAAGAGAGTTTGACATGGCGATTACCGTTGTGCAAAAAGCACAGATCATGAGCGATTTCCAGCGTGCTGCTGGCGATTCCGGCTCCTCCGAAGTTCAGGTCGCTTTGCTGACCGCACGCATCAACGAACTGACCGGTCACTTTAAAGAACACGTCAAGGACCATCACTCCCGTCGCGGCCTGCTGCGCATGGTGAGTCGTCGTCGCAAGTTGCTGGACTATCTCAAGCGTACGAACGTCGACTCCTATCGCGCGCTGATCGCTCGTCTCGGCCTGCGTAAGTAAGACTGTCTGCCGAACCGCAGTGCGGTTGGGGAGCGAAGATTCAATTAATGACAGCGGCCAGCCTCTCGTGGGTTGTGCCGCTGTTGTTGTTTTTGCAGCTTTTCGCCATGTTGGCGCGTTGTTGAAATGCGTACCGGTGTCGTGGGTACGTGCGTTGAACTATTGAGAAAGGGAATTATGTTTACTATCGCCAAAAAATCGTTCACCTATGGTGCTCATCAGGTTACGCTCGAAACCGGAGAGATTGGCCGTCAGGCCGGTGCAGTCATCATGGTTACGGTAGATGACACCGTCGTGTTGGTCTCCGTGGTTGGTAACAAGTCAGTCAAGCCGGGTCAGGATTTCTTCCCGCTGACCGTCGACTATATTGAGAAAACCTACGCCGCCGGCCGCATTCCCGGAGGTTTCTTCAAGCGGGAAGGCCGTCCCTCAGAAAAGGAAACACTGACCTCGCGCCTGATCGACCGTCCGCTGCGCCCGCTTTTCCCAGAAGGTTTCTACAACGAAGTACAGGTTGTGGCGATGGTTGTTTCGCTCAACCCGGAAATTGATCCGGATATCCCGGCGATTATCGGCGCTTCCGCTGCCATGGCGATTTCAGGCATTCCGTTTGACGGCCCGCTCGGTGCGGCTCGCGTTGGTTATATCGACGGCCAGTACGTGCTCAACCCGACGCTGACCCAGCTCAAGAGCAGCCAGCTCAATCTCGTCGTTGCCGGTACACAATCGGCTGTACTGATGGTCGAATCGGAAGCCGACATCCTGTCCGAAGAAGTCATGCTTGGTGCCGTGGTTTACGGCCACGACCAGATGCAAGTCGTCATCAACGCAATCAGCGAACTGGTTGAAGAAGCCGGCAAGCCGGAATGGGACTGGGCGCCTGCCGCCAAGAACGAAGAACTGGTCGCCAAGCTCAATGCACTGGTTGAAGCCGATCTGCAGGAAGCCTTCCGCATCACTAGCAAGCAGCAGCGTACCCAGCGCATCAAGGAAATCTCGAACAAGGCCATTGAGGTGCTGACGGCAGGTGACGGTGCGCCGGATGCCAATACCATCAACAACCTGTTCTTCGACGTTGAAGCCAAGATCGTGCGCAGCCGCATCCTGGCAGGCGATCCGCGCATCGACGGTCGTGATACGCGTACCGTTCGCCCGATTGCTATCCGCTCCAGCGTTTTGCCGCGCACCCACGGTTCGGCACTGTTCACCCGTGGCGAAACGCAAGCTCTGGTTGTGGCCACGCTTGGTACCGGTCGTGACGAACAGATCATCGATTCCCTGGCCGGTGAATACCGCGAACGCTTCATGCTGCATTACAACTTCCCGCCCTACGCCACCGGTGAGTGCGGTCGTGTCGGTACGCCGAAGCGTCGCGAAATCGGTCACGGTCGTCTGGCCAAGCGTGCAATGATCGCCGTTTTGCCGAAGCCGGAAGATTTCTCCTACACCATGCGTGTGGTTTCCGAAATCACTGAGTCGAACGGTTCAAGCTCGATGGCATCGGTTTGCGGATCGTCGCTGGCACTGATGGATGCGGGCGTTCCGCTCAAGTCGCACGTGGCCGGTATCGCCATGGGCCTGATCAAGGATGGCAACCGTTTTGCCGTGTTGACCGACATTCTTGGCGACGAAGATCACCTCGGCGACATGGACTTCAAGGTGGCCGGTACGGATACAGGCGTTACCGCATTGCAGATGGACATCAAGATTCAGGGCATCACCAAGGAAATCATGCAGGTTGCTCTGGCTCAGGCCAAAGAAGCCCGCTTGCACATCCTTGCCCAGATGCAGAACTCGGCCGCTGGTCCGCGTGAAGAGGTTTCGACCTACGCACCGCGTCTGTATACGATGAAGATCAATCCGGAGAAGATTCGTGACGTGATCGGCAAGGGCGGTGCAGTCATTCGCGCCATCACCGAAGAAACCGGTACGACCATCGACATCAAGGAAGACGGCACGATCACCATCGCATCGGTTAACGGCGACGCCGCGAATGCCGCAAAGGCCCGTATCGAAGCGATTACGGCTGACGTTGAAGTGGGCAAGATCTACGAAGGCACCGTGCTCAAGCTGCTCGACTTCGGCGCCATCGTCAGTATTCTGCCGGGTCGTGATGGTCTGTTGCACATTTCCCAGATTGCCAACGAGCGTGTCAATGCCGTTGCTGACTACCTCAAGGAAGGTCAGAAAGTACGCGTCAAGGTACTTGAAGCCGACGAAAAAGGTCGTGTGCGTCTGTCAATGAAGGCCGTGTCCGTGGAAGAGGGCGGTATGGCTGCAACACCAGTCGCTCCCCAGTAATTAGCCGTAGTCAGGGCAACAAAAAAGGACGCTTCGGCGTCCTTTTTTATTTGAGCAAAGAAAGAAAATTCCCGTCCTTTGCTGGCCCGGTTCTTTACTTTGCGACCTGTCTTTCGCGGACTTCCTCAAGCGTCTTGCAGTCGATGCAGAGCGTCGCCGTCGGCCGGGCTTCGAGGCGTTTGATGCCGATATCGACGCCACAGCCTGAGCAATAGCCGTAATCACCGCTTTCGATGTGGATGATGGTTTCTTCGATCTTCTTGATCAGTTTGCGTTCACGGTCGCGGTTGCGCAGTTCGATCGCAATGTCGGTTTCCTGGCTCGCACGGTCGTTGGGGTCAGCGAAAACGGTTGCTTCGTCCTGCATGGTGTGAACCGTGCGTTCGATGTCGCTCATCAACTCACCCTTGAGCGTTTCGAGAATGGTGCGGAAATGGGCCAGTTGTCTCTCGCTCATGTATTCCTCGCCTTTTTTAGCGGCGTAGGGGGCGAAATGTTTGTGGAGCAATTCTTCAGGCATGTTCAGAAACCATCCAGTTGTTTTTGCAAAGAGGCGACTTAATATCAGAAATAACGGAACACTGCAAGTAATCAAAAAAAGTTAACGCCCGATACTTCAGAATCCATTATCTTGAATTGTATTTCACGCGGCATTTAGTGCCACATTTTTGTGAGATTTTTTCTCTCGTACAGTTTCAGTGCGAGCAGAAATCCGTGCCGAGCTAAAAAAACAGCCTCATGCGATTGACCTTGCCGGGGGCAGTCTGTAGAATGCGCACCTTCCTCGGGGCGTAGCGCAGCCTGGTAGCGCATCTGCTTTGGGAGCAGAGGGTCGTGAGTTCGAATCCCACCGCCCCGACCAGTTTCACTAAGTAACAAAAGCAGTACCGAAAGGTATTGGGTAATTGTCCGACAGTCTCGTGTTTTGCGCCCGTAGCTCAACCGGATAGAGCACCGGCCTTCTAAGCCGGGGGTTGTGAGTTCGAGTCTCGCCGGGCGTGCCAGAACAATGGCGGTGTTAGCTCAGTTGGTAGAGCATTGGATTGTGATTCCAAGGGTCACGGGTTC
>JBBQAT010000025.1:0-36215 GCA_038316625.1 Burkholderiales bacterium | reverse complement strand
TTGTAGGTGAGTCGATCCCGGCAGCGCACGCAGCCACCATCGGTACAGTTGTCGACGCCTTCCGGCGTGCCGTTGTAACCCGTCGAAATGATGCGGTCCGCCTTGACCATCACCGCGCCGACCTTGCGGCCCATGCAGTTTGCGTTTTTGCGTACCGCCATGGCGATGTTCATGTAGTACTCGTGCTTGTCCATGAAGCCTCCGAAACCTGCCTTGTTTGCCTGCCCGGGATTGTAAGGTTGGGCAGGCAGAAGTCAAACGTTTACTGGGAGTTGTGGGTCGCCAAGGATGCTTCGCCAATCCATTCGATCAATGAACGCGTTTCGCCCAGGCGGGTGAGTTGCTGGTCGATAACCTCGTGGTTGCCCCAGACCACGTCAGCCAGAAGGCCGTCCGCCACACGCGATTCGATGTCGGCGCAGTAGAGCCCCTTGTCGCGCTGGACATAGAACCCGTAGGTACGGCAGGCGACAGGACGCTGGGCATAGACCGGGCAGGCGCCGGTCGCCGGGTCAAGTAGCGGGCAGGTGACGCGATGCGGGTGGTCGACGGGCAGCGCGGCGATTCTCTTGCTGATTTCGCCGAGTTGTTCCGCCGGCAGCGTGGACAGCCCCGCCTTCAGCAGTGTCCATTCTTCCAAGCTCAGTTGTGGTATGTCGGCAAGCTGTCGGCAGCAGGTGTCGCAGCCCTTGGCACAAGGCCAGTCCGGGGTTTGTTCGCGAATAGTAGAGACGCGGGTCTCAATGTCGGTGTGGAGCAGGGTGATCATGGCAGTCACGTCAATGGCAGTGGCAGCACATTCTACAGGTGCTGGAACGAAGGCGGACACGGTAGGTCAGGCATGTTTGTTAGAATCCTGCCTTGACTCACCGACGGGCGGTTTTCCGGACCGCAAACCAATCCCCTTGAAACGTAAATCCGAATTTGAAGATTGTCTTGCCGTCGACCAGCGTCGGCTGCGCTCGATGTCGCGCGATCTGCGCCACCTGTTTGGCACCAAGCGCGATGCCTTGCAGAGCGAGTATGACAAGTTGCTGGAGCGCTCCCTCGCTGCGGTTGCTACGCGCCGTGCCGGCTTGCCGCAGCCCAAATTTCCGGAGGAACTGCCGGTCAACGAGCGCCGCGCCGAAATTGCCGCACTGATCCAGAAGCATCAGGTCGTCATCGTTTGCGGCGAAACGGGTTCTGGCAAGACGACGCAGATTCCCAAGATCTGCCTTGACCTCGGGCGCGGGACGACCGGCCTGATCGGCCATACCCAGCCGCGTCGTATTGCCGCGCGCTCGACCGCTACGCGCATTGCGCAGGAACTGGAAAGCGAGCTTGGCAGCGTGGTCGGCTACAAGATTCGCTTCACGGACCGCACCTCGCCGCGCTCCTATATCAAGCTGATGACCGACGGCATTCTGCTCGCCGAGACGCAAGGCGATCCGTGGCTTGGCCAGTACGACACGCTGATCCTCGACGAAGCGCACGAACGCAGCCTGAACATCGATTTCCTGCTGGGTTACCTCAAGCAGTTGCTGCCGAAACGCCCCGACCTCAAGCTGATCATCACCTCGGCGACGATCGATGCCAGCCGCTTCTCGCAGCACTTCAACAATGCACCGGTGATCGAGGTTTCGGGTCGGATGTATCCGGTCGAGGTGCGCTATCGTCCGGTGCAGACCGAAGAAGCCGAGAGCGACGACGAACGTGATCTTTACGATGCCATCGTCGACGCCTGCGATGAACTGCATCGCACCGGTCCTGGCGATGTGCTCGTTTTTCTTCCTGGCGAGCGCGAGATCCGCGATGCCGCCGAAGCGCTACGCAAGCACGCGTTCGGGCGCGGCGGCGTGCATCCAGAGATTCTCCCGCTCTTCGCCCGCCTGTCGGCCGAGGAACAGTCGCGCATCTTCAAACCACACAACGGTCGACGCATCGTGCTGGCGACCAACGTCGCCGAAACCTCGCTCACCGTGCCCGGCATCCGCTACGTCGTCGATTCCGGGCTGGCGCGCGTAAAACGTTATTCCTACCGCAACAAGGTTGAGCAGTTGCAGGTCGAGAAGATCGCGCAGGCTTCGGCCAATCAGCGTTCAGGGCGTTGCGGGCGGGTCGCCGCCGGTGTGTGTATTCGTTTATACGACGAGCAGGACTTCACCCTGCGGCCGCCGTATGCCGATCCGGAAATCCTGCGCTCGTCGCTGGCTGGCGTTATCTTGCGCATGAAGGCGCTGCGTCTCGGCGACGTTGAAGAATTCCCGTTCATCGAGGCACCGCCGCCCAAAGCGATCAGCGATGGCTATCAACTGTTGCTAGAACTTGGCGCGGTGACGGAGGAGCGGGCGCTCACCCCCGTCGGCAACGAGCTGGCGAAAATGCCACTCGATCCACGCGTGGCGCGCATGATCGTCGCCGCGCGCGACGAAGGCTGCCTGAAGGAGATGCTGGTGATCGCCGCCGCACTGACCGTGCAGGACCCGCGCGAACGTCCGCAGGAACGGCAGGGCACGGCCGACGCCGCGCACAAGAAATTTGCCGACGAGAAATCGGAATTCCTCTCCTGGCTCAAGCTGTGGAACTGGTACGAGGGCGAGTTGGATCACAAGAAGTCCAACCGCAAGCTGGTGCAGGCCTGCCACGAAAACTTCCTTTCCGCGTTGCGCATGCGCGAGTGGGTCGATATTCACAGCCAGTTGCATGGGTTGGCCGCTGAACACGAGTGGAAGGAGAACCAGCTTCCGGCCACCTACGACGCCATCCATCGCGCGCTGCTCGCCGGCCTGCTCGGCAATATCGGTTGCAAGTCGGAGGACTCCGGCTATTACCTCGGCGCGCGTGGCATGAAGTTCCTGATTCATCCCGGTTCGGCGCTGAACAAGAAGGCCGGAAAATGGATTGCCGCCGCTGAAATCACCGAGACGACGCGGCTCTTTGCCCGCTGCGTCGCCCGCATCGAACCGGACTGGCTGGAGGTCGTGGGCGCTCACCTGATCAAGCGCAGTTACTTCGATCCGCACTGGGAAAAGAAGGCGATGCAGGCGGTCGCCTTCGAGCGCTCGACGCTGTACGGCATCGTCGTCAATCCGAAAAAGCGGGTGAATTTCGGGCCGATGAATCCCAAAGAGGCACGCGAGATTTTCATCCGCCATGGCTTGGTCGAAGGTGAAATCGCCGAGGAATTCGCGCGGCGCTGGGGATTCTTCACGCACAACCACCAGTTGATGCTTGACATCGAAACGTTGGAACACAAGTCGCGTCGCCCTGACGTGCTGGTCGACGACGAGCTGATTTTCGCGTTCTACGATCAGATCATTCCCGAAGGTCTGAGCAACGGTGCCGAGTTTGACAAATGGCGTCGTGAAGCCGAACGCGAAAATCCGACGCTGCTTCACCTGAAGCGCGAAGACCTGATGCGCCATGAAGCGGCCGGCGTGACGACGGAAGCCTTTCCGCACGAAATCAAGCTCGGCGGCGTCGAATTTGAGTTGGCGTACCATTTCGAGCCCGGTTCGCCGAAGGACGGCGTGACGATCACGGTACCGCTGGCGCAGCTCAACCAGATTCCGGCAGCGCGCTGCGAGTGGCTGGTGCCAGGGCTGCTCAAGGAAAAGGTGATTCAGCTCGTCAAGACGCTGCCGCAGAAGATCCGCTCAAAGCTGGTGCCGGTACCCGAGTTCGCCGCCGAATTCGTTGAAGCCGTACAACCTTCAGACAAGGGGCTGGTTTCAGCCTTGATTCACTACATCCTGAAAACGCGCGGCTTGAACGCGCGCGGCTGGGAGATCACGCCCGATGCCTTCCGGCCGGACGCGCTGCCGGCACATTTCTCGTTCAACTTCCTTCTGCTTGACGAGCACGGGCGTCAGCTTGGACTGAGCCGAAGCCTGGCCGAACTGCGCGGCGAGTGGGGTGGCAAGGCCAAGCAGGAGTTTTCCGAACTGCATGAAACGCCCTCCGAATATTCCGGCATGACCGACTGGAGCTTCGGAGAGTTGCCGGAGATGATGGAGGTAGACGTTGGTGGCGGGCAGATGGTCATCGGTTATCCGGGGCTGTCGGATGACGGCGAGAGCGTTTCGCTGTGCGTGTTCGATACGCTGGAGGAGGCCGGTGAGGCGCATGCCAAGGGGCTCTTGCGTCTGTACATGCTGCAGTTCCGCGACCAGCTCAAATACTTCGAGAAGAATCTGCCGGGGCTGACGCAGATGGGCATGGCCTTCATGCCGCTCGGCTCGCTTGACGACTTGCGCCGGCAACTGATCGACCTGGCCTTTGCCCGTGCCTGCCTGGTCGAGCCGTGGCCGACCGACGCGGCGAGTTTCAAGCTGCGCTGCGCCGAAGCCAAGTCGCGCCTCGGTCTGTTGGCGCAGGAAATCTGCCGGCTGGTCGGGCAGGTGTTGACCGACTGGCAGGCAGTGCAGAAGAAACTGCCGGCGTTCAAGGTGCATGCGGCGGCGATCCAGGACATCGAGAAGCAGCTCGCGCGAATGATTGGCAAGCGTTTCATTGCTGATACGCCCTTCGAGCGGCTGCAGCATTTCCCGCGTTATTTCAAGGCGGTTGGATTGCGCCTGGACAAGCTGAAAGCCGATCCGGCGCGCGACGCCCGCCTGCTTGCCGAATACGCGCCGCTGTGGACGAACTACGAACGCCGTGCCATCGTTCTCGCCAAGCAAGGTGTTTCGAGTCCACAAGTCGAACAGTTCCGCTGGATGCTGGAGGAATTGCGCGTGCAACTCTTCGCGCAGGAATTACGCACGCCGGCGCCGGTCTCTACCAAGCGGCTGCAGAAGATGTGGGAAGGTATTTGATGCGAGGTGGTCTGGAAGCCAATAAAGACGGGCATCTCGAACGTGTATTGTCGGAGATCGCCTATCCATGCGGGTTTCCAGGCCTGCCTATGTTTCATTGATGAAGGAGGTCGCATGACCGGAGTGATGCTGGCGTTACAGCGGAGTTTCACCACGCTCGGCCGTGGCCGCGTCTGGCTGTATATGATCGGGCCGGCGCTGCTGGCGCTGCTGATCATGATCGGGCTGGCGGTCTTTGCGCTCGATCAGCTGGTGGCGGTCTTTGTCGAGCAACCGCCGATGAGCTGGATCACCGCCTGGGGCGCGATCTGGCTGGCGCACCTGCTGGCGGCACTGGGCGGCTGGGTGGTGATTCTCTCGGCCAGTTATCTGATCGCCATGGTATTGACGGCAGTTATCGTGCTGCCCCTGATGTTGAATCATCTGGCCGAAGTCGATTATCCCGACGTGGCGCGCATGGGTTCGGACAGCGTTGTCGCCGCGACCTGGAACAGCGTCTCGGCGGCGCTGCTGTTCATCGTCGGCTGGTTGGTGACGCTGCCGCTGTGGCTGATTCCCGGTTTCGGGCTGGTCCTGCCGTTTTTCTGGATGGCCTGGCTGAACCGTCGCACCTTTGCCTACGATGCCCTGTCGGTGCATGCGAGCGATGCCGAGTGGCGCGAATTGCGCCGCCAGCAAGCCATGCCTTTGTTGGGGCTGGGTTTCGTCATGGCCGTGCTGACCTACATTCCCTTCGTTGGACTGTTTGCACCGTCGCTGGCCGCGCTAGCCTACATTCACTTTTGTCTTGAAGCCTTGCGCCGTATGCGGCAGGGCGCTGTGCTGGCGGTACACCAGGAATTCAACGGCGACCACAGAGACACAGAGGCGCAGAGGTGACACAGAGAAAACCAGTTGGGATTTCCTTCTCTGCGATTCCTCTGTGTCTCTGCGCCTCTGTGGTGGGTTCTAACCAAATCGGAGAATGAGCATGAACTTTGGCGCAATCATCATCGGCGACGAGATTCTTTCAGGCAAGCGCGTCGACCGGCATTTCGAGGCGATTGTCCGACTGCTTTCCGAGCGTGGTTTGCGGCTGTCGTGGGCCGAGTATCTGGCGGACGATCGCTCGCGTATCGCGGCAACCTTGCGGCGAACCTTCGAATCCGGTGACGTGGTATTCAGCTTTGGCGGCATCGGTAACACGCCGGACGATCTCACGCGGCAGGCGGCGGCCGAGGCGCTGGGCGTCGATCTGGTGCTGCATCCGGATGCCGAGCGCGAGATTCGCGCGCGTTTCGGTAATGACGTCAACGATGTACGACTGCTGCTGGGTACCTTCCCGCGTGGCGTTGATATTGTGCCCAATCCTTTCAATCGCATCGCCGGGTTCTGCGTGCGCGATCACTACTTCCTGCCGGGCTTTCCGCAAATGGCGCATCCGATGGCGGCATGGGCGCTCGATACCTTCTACCCGCACCTGTTCAACCGTTCGCTGATGATCGACAAGGCTTTTCTGCTGACCGGACCGACAGCCTATGAGAGCGCGCTGCTCGACCTGATGGAACGTATCGTCACCGACTTTCCGACCTTGCGCCTGTTCAGTCTGCCGTCGGTTGGCAACGACGGCGTGCGTAAGCACCTCGAACTCGGGGTTGAAGGCGATGAGACCTTGGTCAATGAGGCGATGGAGGTGATCCGGCAGGTGGTCGAACGGCGTGGAATTACTTGGCGCTGGCGCGATGAGGGCTGGCGCTGAGGTCAGGTTGTGACTTCGGAGTAATCGCCACGTCAGATGCAAGTTCTCGAATTCGTAATGTACGGCGGTAAGCGCCCGTCGCAATGGCCAGCGCTACGACGATCAGGCCCGCTGCGACGGCGAAGGTGATCCGCATCCCGGCGGCAACAGCCTCGGGACTCGCCGTTGCGATATCGGTTGTCGCCGATCCGAGTGCGAACACGGCACCCATGACGGATGCTCCGGTGGTGAGCCCGAGATTGCGCGACAGGTTGAGCATGCCGGAAATGACACCCCGTTGATCCGGGCGGACATCCGTCATCGCGGAGGTGTTGTTGGCGGTTTGGAACAACGCATAGCTGGCGGTGATGACGACGATGGGGGCCATGTAGCCGGAGACGCCGAACTTCGCCGGCATCATCGACAAAATTATGGAACCGGTCGCTGCCCCGATAAGCCCGACCATGGTCATGAGCTGTGAGCCAAAACGGTCCACGCTACGGCCAGAAGGCACTCCGCTTAGAGCGGCGGCAAGTGGCCCCATCGACATGACCAGTCCGACAAGCGTCGCGTTCAGGCCGAGTGTACGCGAGAGATAGAAGGGGCCAACAACCAGTGTCGCCATAATCACGGTCGAAACGAGCAGGCTCATGGCCAGATTCGCACTCAGCAGCGGATTGCCGAATATCTTCAATTGAATCAAAGGTGATGCTGCTCGCGTTTCGGCGAGCACGAAGAGACCGACTCCGCAGGCCGCTACCAACAGCAGAGTGATGTTTAGCGGACCGAAGCTTCCGCGCCCCATCGTCATGGCCAGCGCATAGGCGACAAGCGCCAGCGCAAGAAGCAGCGTGCCGAGATGGTCGAACCCGGTCTGATCAGCCTTCGCTCCCCGGCGATCAACGGGCAGGCAGCGATGAACGAGAAGAAAAGCCAGAATACCCAGCGGTACGTTCACAAGGAAGATGGTACGCCAACCGGTTCCGGCGATCAGAACGCCGCCGAGCGATGGGCCGAGCGCCGTGCCAATCGCCGACATGGTTCCGAGCAGCCCCATGGCGCTACCGGTCTTCGTCTTCGGAACTGTCTCACCGACCAGTGCCATGGTGAGCGCCATCATGATGGCCGCACCAAGGCCTTGCAAAGCCCGAGCGGAAATCAGCAGCCAGAGCGTCGGCGCAACGCCGCACAGGACAGAGGCCACCGTGAAAAGGAAGATTCCGGCGAGTAGCAATCGTCGACGACCGGCAAGGTCGCCGAGTCGTCCGACGCTGACGATCAGGGTGGTGATGGCGAGGAGATAAGCGAGGACGACCCACTGGACTTCCTGGAAGGAGGCAGTGAACGCCTGTGCCAACGTTGGTAAGGCCACATTGGCGATGCTGGTGCCGAGCGAGGACAACAACATGGATAGCGAAAGGCTGGCGAGCACCCAGCTTACCGACGGGATACGTTTTGCGTTAACAGTCTTCATCATGAACTCCGTTTCTGATAGCTCCAGAAGTGAAGCTGTCAGAAGCATAGTTCTTTGAATAGCATGGCGGAAGACGCACCATTTGCATTTTATACGTGCGTTCTACGCCATGTCGTGATCAAGCCGTGCTATCGTTGATCAATGTCGACACCCGATCTGAACTTGCTGGTTACCCTTGATGTGCTACTCGTGGAAGGCAGCGTTGCGCGTGCGGCCAGGCGTTTGCGGCTCAGCCCGTCGGCGATGAGTCGGGCGCTGGCGCGATTGCGTGAGACAACAGGCGATCCGCTATTGGTCAGAGCCGGGCGTGGGCTCGTCCCAACACCCCGAGCGCTTGAACTACGGGAGCGGGTCAGTCAGCTTGTGCAGGAGGCGGAAGCCGCCTTACGGCCTGCTGAACGACTCAGCCTCAAACAGCTGGTCCGGACGTTCACGTTGCGGACCAGCGACGGTTTCGTGGAGAACTTCGGCCCGGACCTCATCGCCCGCGTCGGCGTGGAAGCGCCGGGCGTGCGGTTATGCTTCGTGCAGAAGCCCGACAAAGACAGCACACCTCTTCGCGACGGGATCGTCGATTTGGAAACAGGCGTTGTGGAGACGACGACGGCCCCTGAACTGCGTGTGCAGGCATTGTTCCGAGACCGTTTCATTGGTGTCGTGCAACGGGGGCACCCGCTGAGCCAGGGTGAGATCACTCCTTCACGCTATGCGGCTGGCAGGCACATTTACGTCTCACGACGTGGTCTGGATAAGGGGGCGATTGATGAAGCCTTGAAACCGCTTGGGTTGGAACGGAAGATCGTCACCATCGTCGGTGGTTTTTCAACCGCGCTGGCGTTAGCCCGATCCTCCGATCTGATCGCCAGTGTTCCCGAACGACACACCGGAAACCTTCGCGCTGGAATGCATAGTTTTCCGCTTCCAGTGTCCACGCCCGAATTCACGGTTTCATTGCATTGGCATCCGCGGATGGATTCCGATCAGGGGCATCGCTGGCTACGCGGTTGCGTTCGAGAGGTTTGCGCAGAGCTGACTCGCCCATTCCTCGATGGGCGAGTCAGCTCTGCTGAAGGCGAAGTTTAGCGGGGAGTCGTTGATTCAGACGGCTTGAGCGTTAGCGGTTCGCCCTGTTTTGCATCCGGGGCGTTTTTGCCCTTGGGCTGAATGATGGCGCGTACGCGCGCTTGCGCTGCACCGGTGGCCGTCTTGGTTTCGCCGGTCGCATTGTTGGTAACGAGATATTTTTCGGTCAGCGCGTCGTAGGAAATATAGTGTCCTTTGACCTCGTCGAGCCCGCTCTTCACCCAGGCGCGAACGAAGAATTCGGTTTTTTCGGCACGGGCATCGTGATCAATTCGCTCGGCTTCGCCTTCGAAGTATTCATCCAGGCCTTCGCGCTTCTGCCGGAAGCGCGCCAGCCCGTTGGTGCCGCCACTGGCCACGCCGCGCTGGAATCCGTCGGCATCCTGCGTGACGACCAGCTTGCTGGTGCGAATCTGCATCGTTCCCTGCGTCAGGATGACGTTGCCTTCGAATATCTGCACCTTCTTGATGTCGTCCATGCTGATGCGATCGGCTTCAAGATTGATGGGTTTTTCCTTGTCCGCTTTTTCAGCCTGGGCAGGCAGTGAGGCGGCAATCAAGAGGGCAGCGGCAAGCAGATAAGGAACGTTTTTCATCATCACTTCTTCTTTTTCGATTGTTTGCTTTCCAGTACGGCGAAAGCTTGAGATTCGAGGACGTAGGTTTGCGCCCGATTATCAACCTGCATGCCGACGCCTTTTACCCAGGATTTCCCCTGTGTAATCAGCACCGGGCTTTTTGTGAACGCTTTTTCGTCGTCCGGGAGAACGGTAAGCTCGGCCATGAAGGCATTCATCGCTTCATACTTCCCCGATGCCGCCCGGTTGATTCGAACATCGCCGTACAAATCGACCTGTTCGCCGCCCTTGTTCAGGTGCCCTCGTTCGGCGCTCATGGTGACGGTGGGCCTTTTCGGGTACAGATAGACCAGGTTGGCCTTGAGCAAGTCGGTACTGTCGTCATCCGGATAATGACGGATGTCTGTGGCCTTGAGGGTGTAGGTCAGCTGGCCGGTCTGGTCCAGTTTACGTAGCGTGCTATCCGTGATGATGTAGTCCGGGTCATGGCGGTTCTTGCCGTCATGGCGCAATTCCGGCAGTTCGGTTGCATAACGCAGCCAGAACGTCAGTGCCGACAATATCAGGAGAAGACTCAGCGGAAAGAGCGCGCTGCCCCAGTGCTTCATTTTTCAGCCACCGGCAGATAGGGGGTGAGAGCGGCGTCGAGCTTGCCCTGCGCGTCAAGAATGAACTCGCAAACCTCGCGTACGGCACCACGACCGCCGTTCTTGCTTGAAATCAGTCGGGCATAGCGTTTGGCGAGGTCGTGGCTGTCGGCTGGGGTGGCCGAGAAGCCGCAGGCATCCATGACCTGCAGGTCAATAATGTCGTCACCCATGTAGCCCGCTTCGTCAGCGCTGATACCGAGTCTGCTCAGCAGTTCCTGCATGGTTTCCAGCTTGTTCTTGATCCCCTGAAACACGAGGTCGATCCCCAGATGCTGCATGCGCAACTCGACGCAGCGTGCCTTGCGCCCGGTGATGATGGCGACCGTGATTCCGGATTTCTGCAGCATGTTCAGGCCAAGGCCATCAAGGCAGTTGAAGGCCTTGATCTCGATTCCGTCGTCGGTATAAAAGAGCGTGCCGTCGCTGAGCACACCGTCGACATCGAATGCCATCAGCTTGAGACGGCTGGCACGGGATCGGGTGTCGGCTGTGAATTCCATCGAGCAATTCTGGTTTGGGGAGGGCTTATGGTTCATGGTTGAGCAGCAAGGTTGTTTGGGCCAAGTATAGCAGAAGCCTCAGAACCCCCGGATTCCGTGGCCTGTCGGGTGTGTAGGGGCGACGTTTCAGAATGGAGAAGGTCCGCAAGCGATAAAAAACGGGCTTCGACATCGGTGATGTTGCGGAAGCCAGTGTCCGTGAACTTATCGCGGCATGCCAAAGGTTGAATGCTTTGTTGGCTGAGGCGATTTTTTGTGCGGGCAACAAAAAAGCCCGCCGAAGCGGGCCAATTTCCGAGTTCTCCTAGAGTCCCATGCAGACAGTGTGGGCTGTGTCAGGTGCGGCCTGAATAGCCGCCGTGGTTGCAGCAATCGCTCCTCGAACATGTCCCGTGGTAATAACACGAACAGAGCCTGTTTGTGGGTTTCCGTCATCCATTGTGGTGTCAAGCTGCAGCGCAAAACGCCCGAGGATTCCCGTTGAACAGATTACAAAAGCACCTTGTAGAAAAGTGCCAGCGGTAGTGTTTTGGATTAGGTTAGAGCTACCAGCCTCGATCCCGATGCGTCCACTATCAGCATTGGCTGGCAAGTAAGTATTATTGGCTGCAACTGTGGTGCTTCCAGTGGCAAGGTTTGCCAAGCGAACGTGCTGCCAGAAGAGTACAGATTCATCGGTCAGCGCGATGCTATCCCAATTGCCATTAATCGTTCCATTTCCTACGGTGGCAACAGCAGGGGTTGTGGCGAGCGTTGCAGCTGCTCCAAGATGGGCTACAACACCCGCGTCGTCGCCGGGTATCGCATGGAATCTGTCTTGGTAACCATAGATAAATAGCGGAATATTTCGGAAGTCGTTGGCGAAGTTTTTGACCTTCGCGCTGTTAATCAACTCCTGTCCCTTCAGTACCCCGCCAAGTAACAAGCCAATGATGACGAGTACAATGGCAATTTCTACCAGCGTGAAGCCAGATTGTTGTTTTTTCATCATGTTCCCCAATTCATGACATTATCGATGGCTAATATAAAGCATGTTATGTGCCAGATATTATGAGGGGTATTCGCTGTGTTTTGAACAAGATAGTGTCGATTCTTCGACACAAGTGTCAGGAATCGAATCGTGGTGGTGCTTTAATGACAGGCTTTGGGCAGTTTCAGAGGATCAACGATGACCCCGCTATGGCGAATCGGTAGCTTTCTGCGCGAGCGGCAGCGCTGGGTTTTGATCTCGCTGCTGGTCGTTCTGCATCTGACCTTGCTTGCCGGGACGGATCGGGCCGTCAGCATGATGTGCTGGCTGGTAGACGTTGGCTTGTTCCTGCTCTGGCAGCCGTTCATTCAGGCCGAACGCAAACTTGATACCGGTACGGTGCTATTGATGGTACTGGGGCTGGCGGTTGGCGTGTGGCTGTTCGACTTGTGGTTGATGATTCTCTGGGTGGTTGTGTTAACCGCCCTGCTCGGCGGGCGGGTGATGATGCTTGGCCACCGTCCGACGCGTATTTTTTACCTTCTGGCGTTCGCTTACCTGCTTCTTGCCCTGCTCGTCTGGCTGGTGCCGCGCGTCGTGCCGGATCAGGCGCTGATTGGCCCTTCGCTGGATCGTCCGTTTGCGTTGGGGGCGCCGCTGATTTTTGTGGTCATGTTGCTGATTCCTCGTCCGCGCGAGATGCGTCTGGTCAGTGGCGGCATGGTCGATTTCTTTTACAGTCTCCTCATCTTTCTGCTGATTTCGGTATTGGTGCTGGGGAGTCTGGCGTTCATGCTGTTGCGGGAATCCTTGTATATCGAAGCGGTGTTCAAGACGGCGGTATCGATGGCGGCCATGCTTTTGCTGATTGCCTGGGCCTGGAATCCACGGCCGGGGTTCAGCGGGATTGGTGTATTTCTTTCCCGGTATCTGCTCACGATTGGCTTGCCCTTCGAGACCTGGCTGCAGCGCCTGATGGAATGTGCCGAAAGAGAGAGTGATCCCGACAAGTTTATGTTGGCGGCCTGCGAGGGCATGCTTGAACTGCCCTGGGTGACCGGTGGTGCGTGGTCGCACGCGAGCGGAGGCGATGCCGGTTCGGGGACTTTTGGCCAGGAGTCGAATTTTCGGCAGGTCTTTTCCAACCAGCCGCTGATCCTGACGCTCTATACCCTGCACAAGCTCAGCCCTTCGCTGGTCTGGCATTTTCATTTGTTGTCGCAACTGGCCAACGAGTACTACATCGCCAAGCAACACGCTCGCGAGTTGCAGCAAATGAGTTATCTACGCGCAGTTCATGAGACTGGTGCCCGCTTGACGCATGACATTAAGAATCTGCTTCAGTCGCTGAGCAATCTTTGCTTTGTGGCACAGACGCCGGGCGATGCCAATGGGGCGCGGTTGAATCTGCTGATCCAGCGCCAGTTACCGCAGATCACCCAGCGTTTGCAGCAAACGCTGGAGAAGCTGCAGGTGCCACATGCGGAGTTCGATGCGTCACGTGGGGCGGTTGTCTTTGCCAATGTCTGGTGGGAAATGCTACGGCAACGCTATGCTCACGATAGCATTGACTTTGCGCCGGTCGACTTTGAAATGACGGCTCGCTTGCCGGGGGTCCTGTTCGACAGCGTAACGGATAATCTATTGCAAAATGCGTTGCTCAAGCGCCAAGGCGAGAACCAGTTGGCTGTTCGCGTGACGATCAGTGCCGATGCATCACGATTGAGTGTTTGTGATAGCGGAAGTGCTGTGCGCGAAGACGCTGTTGGCGATTTGCTGCGGGTGCCGGTGCCTTCGGAAAACGGCCTTGGTATCGGTCTTTACCACGCAGCAAGACAGGCGGAAGGGTTCGGGTATGAGCTGCGGCTGGTCAGCAACGTGGCTGGCCAGGTTTGCTTCGAGTTGATGAAGCGAAACTAACGACGGTTTCGTCGCATCTCAATCGCTGACGGCCTTGCGACCAATGGCGCGGTAGACCACCATGTTGCCCTTGCCCTTGAGGTAAATCGTCTGTGGCGCGTGGAAATCAAAGCGCTGTTCAAGTCGTCGGTGCGTTGCTTCATCCACTTGAACCATCCCGGGTACGCCCTCGCTGGTAATGCGGCTGGCAATATTGACGGTATCTCCCCACAGGTCGTAAATGAATTTTTTCTTGCCGACAACGCCGGCAACCACCGGCCCCGTGCCAATGCCGATGCGTACTTCGAGGCGCATCTGGTTGACCTGAAAGTCTCGCTGCAGAAGATCGCGCATCTCCAGCGCCATGTCGACCAGCGCGTCAGAGTAGTCGCTGCGCTGGTCGTTCAATCCCCCGGCGACCATGTAAGCGTCACCGATGGTCTTGATCTTTTCCAGCCCGAATTTTTCAGCAAGTTCGTCAAACGACGAGAAAATCCGGTTGAGCATCGAAAAAACCTGCTGTGGATTCAGGCCTTCGGCAATCCGGGTGAAGTTGACGATGTCGACGAACATCACCGAAACATCGGCAAAACCATCGGCAATGGTCAGGTTGCTGTTCTTCAGTCGCTCGGCAATCGGGCCGGGCAGGATGTTCAGCAGCAGGCGCTCAGACCGATCCTGCTCGATTTGCAATAGATGATGAGCTTCTTCGAGCCGCTTCTGCGCCTTCTGCTTTTCAATGGCCGAATAACGGAGCAGCAGGAAGACGATGGTCGAGACGGCCGCAAAGTTGAGGGCGAAGAAGAATACCGAGGTCTGTGTCGGTACCTTGATTTGTGCGCTGGTCAGCGAATCGGCGAGGTAGTAGTCAAAACTGCCGGAGAGCACGGTGAGGAAAATGTAAGCAAAGAACCAGGCCAGTGCTTCACGCGGGCCGATGAACAGCACAGCGCCAATCGGTGCCAGCAAGGCCCACAGGCTGAGACCGCTGGCGGTGATGAAGTTGCCCATGCTCCATTGCGCAACAAAGGGCACAAACAGAAACAGCGCCAGCTGGATCTGGCGAAAACCATCGAAATTCTGTGTTTTTACATAAACGACCAGATTGCCGACCAGTAGCAACTGGAACGCAAAGGGAATCGTCGATGAAAACTGCGGCCCGAGTTGCCAGTAGATGAACAGCCAGAGCATAGAAGCGAAACTGATCAGGCCGGTGGCAAAAATCAGCAGCGATTTCTGCAGGCGCAACTCCTCCGAGTCGGTCGGCAGAATGCCTGCACTGCGAACGCCTTCGATAAAGCCCGGTTTGGTGCTCATGGGATGGCTGACACTGTCATTAGATTTCTTATGGCGGATTTGACTCTAAAGCTTGGAGGCGGTCAACTCCTGAAAACGTACAGAGTGTTTTTATTTGATACCGGCCTGAGAGGCAATCAGGACGGGCATCTTAAAGCATTATGCTGTGGGAGGTAGTGTCTATGCGGGTCCCACGGCATATTGCGCTGGGAGAGCCAATGGACGGGCATCATAGCCCCTTGCGCGTCATTATTTTCGTAGATTGCGTTAACGCCGCGCAACCTGATCTTACCAACCGGGAATGCAGAGCCATCGATAGGCGATACCGTTTGCTGTGGTCGGGTTATGCGAAAAGACGCTAACCCGACCTACGCAACTCAAACAGTGATGGAGTGATGGCAGTCTATCCGATTGAATCTCAGGGAAGTTTGCCTGCCGAGATCATGCGGTTCACTAAAACGTAAGGGGGAATCCAGGCGACGATGTCGTCGAACTCCCCGCCCACCGGAACGGTGGATTGGTTCCTGGAAAAAAAGATCGCGGTGGCGCTCGCGTTGACGTCTTCGTCCGCGTTGGTTGCCGATCCGTCCGCCAACGCGGTTCCTTCCGCAGTGATGCCCCAGTTGCTTTTGCCTGCGGAGTGGATGACCGCTGGGGCGCATGGCGCACAGCCGCCGGCGCTGCCAATGAGATAGCTGAGCGCGCCGGCACTGTCGCGAGTCTGAACTTTCTTGGAGCCGGAGGTACTCAGAGTGAAGACGGCATTGGCATAAAGCGGAGTAACGCTATAGTGGATCATCTTGTTCCAGGCGTCAGTTTTCTTTACCCCCAGCGTTGACCAGGGGACGAAACCAGTGCATGCCGCATCGTTCGCGCAAATTGCCGGATTTTCCGCGCCGTCGACCAACGAGGTCGCCGGCCGGGGGAGCCGGCCGTTGGTTACGGCAAAGCCGATCAGAGCTTCGCGTATCTCGTTGATCTGCTGCTGCGTCTCGTTGTAGTTCCGCTGATCGATTTGCGCCGTCATTGGCGACATCAGGCCGCTGAGGAGCAGCCCGATGATGATAAGGACGATGGATAGCTCGACTAGGGAGAAGCCACTAGCACTCGAAGGGCCAACGCGTTCTTTGGCGCGAGCGGTGGTCAGGGGCATGGCGAACTTGGGCATGGGATGATGTCCATATGGCTACTGCCAATTGCGATCCTGGCCGAGCTTGCGCTGAGGCGCTGGTAGGTGACCAGCGGCAGCCAAGCGTTAGGATTTAGCCAGGACAGAGAGGCCGCGTCCATCTCCAAGTCGTTGTAGGGCAGGTTGCCGGTAGTCGTGCCGACGTCGCCGAGCCCGTCGTTGCCGCTGTCGGCCCAAGGGAAAGTTGCATTGATGGCGTAATAGCGTCGCAATCCATAGCGCGGTGCCCCCGGCGCGCTGTCGTCCGGGCCGCGGACTTCAGCCAGAATACGTTGGCTAACGGTACGGAAGATGTCGTCGCGGGTGATAGCCAATACCTTGTCGTTGAAGGTCAGTGAAACCGGCCCGTAAACGTAGGCATTATCGCCGTCGTTGTTGTCATCGTCGAGGTAATCGGTGACGGCGTTGCTCGCTCGGCCGTTCTGGTTCGCGTGCGGTGGGCCGGCGGAGAAAACGATGGCGGCGATGTTCGGCGTACCATCGAGCGTGAGTCCCAGAAGCTTCTGGGAGTTGATCGGCTGGGCGGCAGCGGTGTCGCGTAATTCAAAAGAGAGCGCATACCACAGCCTATCTCCATTGCCATCGAGTAACTCGGGTAATTTAAGTGTTTTCCAGGGAAAGCGGCCGATATAGGCGGAGCAATTTCCGCCGAAGGTATCCGTGATTCCATCGTTGTCTACATCGGGGCAGGTCAAGCTACCTGGGCGATTGTCGTCGGTAGCGGCCCTGCCAATCAGGGCTTCCTTGGCCTGTGCCATGGCAGTGGCCGTCACCTTGTCGAGTTGATTGCGGGCGCTGGCGCCGCCACTCTGTTCCAGAATCCAGGAGGTGGCGACGAGAAAAATTATGAGCATGAATATCAGCAATGCCGCTCCACGCTGGCGGAACAAAAAGTTCGAAAAAGCATGTCGACACATGGCCTATTTTGCGACCGTAGACTTGGTGCTAATTCGGCCACCGTTGAGTAAGTCGGTAGCGTCACCCGTATTCCGGTTTACCATATCGCCAACCTTGGCATTTCCGACAGGCGATTCGGTACGCTGAATAAGTACTTTCCCCGGTTCTTTCCGGTTCGGGATCACGGCCACGCCACTCGGTGTTTCGTGGTCATTCTGCGCCACGCCATTGATCCACACCGTGCGCTTGCCACTGCTGCGGGTAACGACGCCGTTGATGGTCAGTGTCGGGTCTTCGGGGATTTCCTGTTTTTCCTGGATGTTGAGTTGCCGTTGGCGATCAAGATTCTGGCGGCGTTCGGGGGTGAAGAACAGGCGCCCGAGTTCTTCTTGGCCGTATGCCATTGGGCAAATTGCGGTCGTCCACGTCAGGGCAAAAAGCAATCCGCCGAAGCTGGCGCGATGTCTGGTAATGAGCGAGGGATTCTTCATTGGCTCATTCCCTCTTTATTTGCTCGCAACTTCACGTAGCGTAATCCAGTCGATCTGGCATTCAGCCTGCAACTGGGCCGGAATTCCGTTTTCGGCGCTGCCACGCGGCAGGCGTTCGACATTGCAGCTTTTGATCTGGATCAGCGCCTTGGCCTGCTGGCGCAGGTCGTCGAGAAAGCGGGTCAGATCTTCCTCGTGCAGCAATTTGAGTTGCGTCGTCATGGTACTGGCGTAGAAGGCAAAGCCATTTCCGAGTCCGGCGTCGAGTGGGCGTTGGGGGGCGATTTCGTATTGCAGATCGAGCAGTCGCCGCTTGTCTCGAATGTCCTTGAGCAGTTCAACCCATTCGAGTCGCTGTTCTTCGCCAATCACGCCACGCGTCTGGAGTTTTTGGAACACCGCCGATTTCAGTTTGATCTCGCTCTCTTCGCTGCGCACCTGTTTGAGTTTTCCGTCAAAATCGTTCCGTTCAGATTGTGCGGCGATACGGTCCAGCGCGACTGTTTTGGTCGACTGAAGGGCGAAATAGACCAGGCCTGCGCCGATAAGCATCAACAGCAGGGCGGCAAGAAGACTGTACTGTAGCTTCGGGAGGTCAGTCGAGCGCAGCTTCATGATCGGAGCTTTCTGATGATCTGCAGGCTGAACGTACGCGGCTTGCTGTCTTCGAGGGTCGTGTCGTCGCCTCTGAGCGATTTGCCTGATTCAATATCGAACGGACGCTGCAGGACATCCACTTGGAGCTTTGGATTGGTTTTCAGTGCAACAAGCAGGTAATTGAAGGCACTCAGCATTTGTCGCGCGTTGGCATTGGGGCCAAGCTTCAGTGTGCCGCGCACGATGACCGCCTCACTATCGGGGGGAACAGCGCTCGCCGAGGAGGTCCTGCTTGCAGTCTTTGCCGGGGAGGATTCCGCGCCTCCGACTTTCCAGTCAAGGCCGTCGAGTTCAGCCGCCGGAGCGGCCTGCAGCGCGCGACTGATCTCGTGGTAGAGCCCGTCAGGGGTGGCCCCCATCTTTTCGAGTTCGACATAGCGATCAATGACGCGGCGCAGCGTTTCGTTATTGGTCGGAATCGGCGGGAAGGTTTTGACAATCTCGTTGTACCGATGGTGCGACAGATTGGCCTCGTTTCTCAGCGCCGCGGTTTCCTGGGCGACCGTGTAGTTCTCGTACCAGAGTTTTCCTGAGAACAACAGGCAGCCGAGCAAGGCGAGCGCGCCAAGGCAGTGCAGCGTTGAACGTATTTGACCGAGATGATGGTCGTGTCTCAGCGTGTCATCGGCAAACTGGATACGCGGTGGCGCAGTAACCAGAAGGTTGAGAAAAAGTTGCTCGCAGTGGGTGTCTGGCGGCGGCGTCCGCAGCCCGGTTTTTTTTGCGCAGTCCTCGATGCTGAGGATGTTGTAATGAATCGTTGGGGTGCTGACGCAACTGTTCTGAATGGCTTTGAGCGCGCTGGAGTGCGCCAGAATGTGTGCCGTTATCGACTGGTTGCGTCCGATCAATCGTTGGCTGGCCAGGTATTGCTGGAGCTTGAGCGTCTCCGAAGAAAAGGTTTGCGCGATACCGCCAATACTGCTGTTTTGCAATGGCGTGAGTCGGCTGAAGTGCAGTTCGCCTTTTTCAAAATAGCTTTGCCGGATGCTTTGATCCTGGACGGTAAGCAGCAAGTACTGATCCTCGCCGAGGTGGAGCTTCTTGAGCAGCGAGGGGGCCAGCAATGGCAGCGAATAAACACCGGAAAGCGCAACGCCAGCGCTGCTGATGGCCTTCAGCCAGGGCGCAAAAAAGTCGTCATTGGTCAGCGCGGCCAGCATGACGCGCTCGTTCTTGCGTTTGTTCTTTGCGTAGCCTAGCGATTGGGACGCGGTCAGAGAGGCGTTAAAAAACAGCTGTCCAATCTTGCGCGCAACGATGGCTTTCCTATCTGCCCCTTGGAGGAAGGGGATGGTCTCAATCTGGAAGCCTTCTTCGGAAACGTTGGCCAGTATTGAAAAGATGCTCGTGCGATTCTGGGCGATGTAATCGGAAAATTCCAAGTGACCGTCCGACGTGGTCGGGAATTGCCCTTCAGCTGTCAGCACGCCCGACCGCCAGTGATAGGCAATCATCTGATGGGCACTGAGATAGAGTAGGCGGGTTGTTTTCATTGACTTGCCCGGACTAGGTTTTTATCTTGCTGATCACGTCATAGACTGGACCGAGCACAGAAAGCATGATCCATCCAAGCAGGCAGCCGAGAATGACGGTCAGCATTGGTTCGATCAACTGCTGCACTCGTTCGACCGATTCCTTTACGTCCCGATTATAGAAGTAACTGACGTTGATCAGCGCGTCATCAAGCGCCCCCGTGCTTTCGCCGACACGCAGCATACGGATTACCAGTGGCGGGAAAAAACCGATGCTGTGAAAGGCCGCAGTGACGTTCTGGCCCTCGCTGATCAATTGTTCGACGCGTTCGAGGCCATGTCGCACGACCAGGTTGCCGACGACATCCTGCGTGGTACGGATCGATTCGAGAATAGGGATGCCGGAGGCGTAAAGCAAGGCGAAGGTGTTGGCAAAACGGGAGAGGATGATTTTGCGCAGAATCTCGCCAACGAAGGGGATATTCAGCTTGATTCCATCGAAACGGACACGCGCCGTCGGATTGCTGTGCAGCATGACTTTCAGACCGAGAACAAGCAGAACCGGGAGTAGCAGGGCGACGTACCAGTAGGAAACCAGCAGGTCAGAAACAAAGAACAAAATCTGGGTCTGCAGCGGCAGAACCTGCCCCATGTTTTTTACGAATTGCTTGAGCTGCGGCACCATGTAGATCATCAGAAAGAACGTGGCTGCGAGAACAATCGAGCCGACGAACGCCGGGTACATGATGAGCTTCTTGGTTTGCGAAGCCAGTTCATCTTCCCATTTCAGCGACTCGGTAAGGCTTTGCAGTACGGCGGGAAGCCGCCCGGTGGCTTCGCCAGCGCGGATCAGGCTGACAAACACCTTGTTGAATACTTTGGTTTGGCCTTCCATCGCTTGCGACAATTTTTGCCCGCCTTCAATGGACTCGACCAGGCCGGCGACGACTTCGCGAAAACGCGGGTGCTCAAGGCTGTCGCGTAGATCAGACAACCCCTCCAGAATCGGTACGCCTGCCCGCACCAGCAGTTCGAGATGGAAGCAGAAGTGGATGATCTCGCGGCGCGGCACACCTCCCGTAGCAAACAGGCTACGATTACTGATCAGTTCGCCGTTGATGAGATCAAGCTCCATGCGTCTCAGGCGCATTTCAAGGTCGACATGGTTGATCGCGTCGATTCGTCCCAGAACCGTACGTCCATTTGGATCAACCGCCTTGTAGGTGTAGAGCGACATCGCTTACATCCGGTCGGTCAGGTCGACAACGCGAGCGAGTTCTTCGAGTGAGGTTGAACCGTCGAGGACGCGTCGCAAGCCATCATCCGCAAGCGCTACGAAGCCTTGATGATCAGCCAGCTGGCGGATCTCGCGGACAGTGCTCCGGCGCGCGATCAGCTCATCCATGTCAGCGTTCATGCGCAGGAGTTCCATGATTGCCAGTCGGCCGCGATAGCCCTGAAAATCACAGCGTTCGCAACCGCAGGGCCGGAAAATAACGGGCCGGGGAGAATCAGCCGTACCGCCAAGCAGGCGCGCTTCATGGGCCTCCGCCTGGTACGGCGTCTTGCAATGAAGGCACAGGCGGCGAACCAGGCGCTGAGCAACGATACCGATAATGTTGCCGGCCATGATGTCTGGCAGGATGCCGATGTCGAGCAGGCGAGGAATGGCACCGATGGCCGAGTTGGTATGCAGGGTCGAATAGACCTGATGGCCGGTCATGGCTGCGCGCAGTGCCATTTCAGCCGTATCAGCATCCCGGATTTCGCCTACCAGAATGACATCCGGGTCCTGCCGCATCATCGAGCGAATGCCGTTGGCGAAATCGAGCTTGGCCGCTTCGGCGACCGAGGTCTGGCGCACCAGCGTCATCGGGTATTCAACCGGATCTTCCAGGGTCATGATGTTCAGACCCTCGGAGTTGATGTGATTGAGTACCGAGTAAAGCGTCGTCGTCTTGCCGCTGCCGGTCGGGCCGGTAACAAGAATGATGCCTTCCGGGCGGGCGATCATCAGCTTGAGCTGATCGAGCTGCTTTTCCGTCAGACCCAGGCCTTCAAGCGGGACGAGGCCTTTCTGGCGGTCAAGAATACGCAGAACGATGTTTTCGCCGTGAATCGTTGGTTGCGCAGAAACGCGGAAATCGATTTGCCGGCCGCGCATGTTGAGCGTGATCCGGCCATCCTGCGGTGCGCGTGTCTCGGCAATGTTCATGCCGCTCATGACCTTGATGCGCACGGCCATTGCTGGCCAGTAGGATTGGTGTAGCGAGCGTATCTGTCGGAGCATGCCGTCGATCCGGTAGCGGATGCGCAGGAAGCCGATTTCCGGCTCGAAGTGGATGTCGGACGACTCGCGCTTTACGGCATCGGTCAGCAGTGAGTCAATCAGCCGGACGACCGGCTGGCTGTATTCATCGGCGGACGACTGCAGTCCACGAAAGTCGATTTCCCCGGTCTCGATTTCATGCAGGATGCCGTCAATCGACAGTTCATAGCCATAGGCCTGGTCGATGGCGCGATCAATTTCGGTTTCGCCGGCCAGCAGCGTGTCAATTTCGATGTCGTCGTGGGTTAGCCCACGGATCTTGTCGAGGGCGACAATATCGTTGACGTCGGACAGCGCAATGGTCAGGCGTTGATTTTCGGCATCGTAATCGAGCGGCAGAAGATGGTGTCGCTTGGCCAGTTCGCGTGGTACCAGCGCCAGTGCCGAGGCGTCAATGATCGCATTGGAGAGGTCGATACTCTGCTTGCCAAGGCTTTCGGAAAGCGCATCGCGCAAGGTGGCTTCCGAAACGAAGCCGAGCGAAACCAGCAGTTTTCCGACCGGCTGGTTGGACTTCATTTGCTCGAGCAAGGCGATCCGCAGCTGATCTTCGCTGAGAATGCCCTTGGCGATCAGAACCTGGCCAAGTTGTCGTTGCTGTGGAGAAGGAGCGTTCATCGGTTGGTTTGGAGCGAACGCCAATATGGACGATGACAGCGTGCCAGAATCACGGCTGCAGTTCAAGAACGCGGTTCTTGACCTGGATTCTGTCGAACGAGGTATTTGCTGCGCCTGAGGCGTTCAGCGCCATCTGGTAGTACTGCGCCGCCAGCTTGTTCTGGTGCAGGTGATCAAGGCTGACGGCCAGGTTGAAAATGAAATCCGCGTTGTCCGGCTCCGTCGAATAGGCACGGAAGTACGCCTGTTGTGCTTCACTCCAGCGAAGCTGGCGCGCATACACATTGCCCAATGCGAAGTGCAGGGCGGGCGAATCGGGCTGGCTGGCCAGCGCAGTCTTCAGCCGGCTTTCCGATTGCCCCGGATCGGCTTGCCCTCGCGTATTGATTACCCCGGCCTGGGCCGTGGGGTCGTTGGGGTCGGATTCGAGGGCATTCAGGTAGTAGGCCTGAGCCCGTTCAGTCTGCCCCTGCAGCGCGGCGATGGTGGCCAGGCCGAGCAGCGCGTCGGTACTTTTTGCATCGCTACGTAACACGTGCTCATAGCCACGCTGAGCCTCTTCCAGTCGCCCAGCCTGTAACGAGTCATAGGCGTGATCAAGGGTCGGGTTCAATTTGGGCTGGTTCTTGCTGAGACGGACCGGGCTGTCTGGCACCACCGGCGACGCATTTGACGATAGCTTTTGCGCGCGAGCTGCTTGGTCGTTGGGCCGTGCGGGGGCCGAAGCGGCTTTCGGAGCAAATGGCGCGATGGCGGGTGCCGGCTCTGGCAATGGCTTGGCTGCTTCCACAGCCACCAGTGCGGGTGGTTGTGGGAACACGGCCGGAGCGATTCCCGGTGCTTGAACGGGTCGAGCCAGCGAGCCAACAGAAACCGATTGCCATTGCCACCAGAAATAGCTGCCAATTCCAAGCACAGCCAATAGCGTCGTGCCGAGAAGCAGCCAAAGTCCGGCACGTGATTTGGGGGGCTGCTTTGCCGCAAAGACATTGCGTACTGCCGTACGCTCGGCCGCTTCGTGGGCACCGCCATTGGGTTGCCTCGACAAGTTCTCCGGCACTCGTCGTTTGACCGGGGCTTCGGTCGATACGGCCGCGAGGTCTGCGTCAAGGGCATCGGTGTGCTGTGAGAGCTCAGGAAGCGGGGAGTTGTGCACGGGGCTTTGCACATTTGCTGACGGCTCCAGTGGTTTGAGCGTCATTTCGTCTGCAAGCGCAGGAACTGCCTGTGGTGTAACGCCCTCACTGGCTAGTCGCTTGGCGGCCTCGGCCTTCTTGAGCGCTTCCATGAGCAGGCTCATTTTTGCGTTTCCTTGGTCGGATTTTGTCCCGAGAACGGTTGGAACATCTTTTCGGTCTTGAAGAACTCCCTGTCCGGCATTGAGCCGGCGAAGTTATTGAAGTCACCGGTGAGGGATGAATCCTTGATCACCGTTGGGCGCAAAAAGATCACCAGTTCGGTCTTCGTCGATGCATTGGACCGTCTGTTCAGCAATTCCCCGAGTAGCGGAATTGATCCGAGGCCCGGGACGCGACCATTGTTGTTGTCGATCCGGTCTTCCATGAGCCCCCCGAGAACAGCAATATCGCCACTTTCGATGCGCATCAAGGACTCAATCTCGCGTGTACGGATCTGCGGGACAAAATTCGGGACGCTGGCGGGGATATCGGGGTTAGGGTCCTGTTTCAGGGCGGAAATGCTGGAAATCGACGGCCGGACGTTGAGTGTGACCGTGTCGTTGTCACTGATCTGGGCGGTCAGGCTCATGAAGAAGCCGACCGAGACCGATTGAGGCGTGGTTGTGATGGCTTTGGTCGCCGCTGTGCCCAGTGTGCCGGCAGCGATGTCGGATTTGACATTGAAATAGACAAAGTCTTCAGA
Organism: Burkholderiales bacterium; assembly: GCA_038316625.1. Taxonomy (GTDB): domain Bacteria; phylum Pseudomonadota; class Gammaproteobacteria; order Burkholderiales; family Rhodocyclaceae; genus Propionivibrio. The sequence continues at coordinate 11,712 of JBBQAT010000025.1, read as the reverse complement.
GACCTTGAGTGTCGCCGTCTGATTGTTCAAAACAGTCAGCTTGGGACTGGACAAGACTTTAAGGCTACCGAAGGATTGCAGAAGATTGACGGTGGTTAGCAGATTGAGCGGATTGCTGTTGTTTAGGAACTTGAAGACAAACGGGGTTACCGTATTGCTGACGTTGGTGTTAAGTGTCGGCTGCGTTAGGGAATACTCTGATCCGTCCGAGCGCAAGCGCTTCCAGTCGATGCCTTGTTGATAGCCATCAGACAGTTCAACTTCGACAATGGTCGCCTCGATCAACACCTGGCGACGGGCGCTTTTCATTATGCGGTCGATGAACTCCTGAACTTTTTCGTGCTGCCGCGAGGTGGCGCGAACCGTGACGACCCCAGACTCTGGGCTGGCGATTACCGAGGCCGCTTCGCGGAAAGTCATCCGTTTTACAACGGTTGCGCCGTTATTCTGAATTGATGCCGGATTCGGGCTCCCGGCCAGTGTCTGGTTTACTTGGCTCCCGCGAGCAGTGCTAACCGTTGGCGAAGCGCTACCTGTGCCTGATGTGCTCAGGGCGTTGCTTTGCTCCGTTACTGTTTCTGTTGAGCCTTCGGGGAAGATCTTGTCTGTTTCGTACAGCAAATCCTTCAGGTTCTTTTCGAGCGATTCCCAAAATCGATTCCTTGACTTGTTTTCAATCTGAATTCGGGACGTGTTGCCGTTTCCGCCGGCTCCCCCTCCCGCCGTGCTCAGAGCACTAGTCGATATCTGGGTGTTGGTTGAGACTGTCCCGGTAACGTCACGCGCCATATTGACGTAGTCAATCTGATAGCTTTTGAGGTAGGGCGAGTCGGGCATTACCGCAAGGTTGGGGCCATCAAGCTCAAAACGCATGTCGACTTGTTTGGAAATGCGACTGAGTAGTTGCGGCAGAGTCTGGTCGATGGCGTTGAGAGTGACCGTGCCGGTGATTCCGGGATGAATGTCGACATTCATCTTGGCATCGCGTGCGAGGGCAAACAGCAGGTCCTGCACCTTCACATTGTTGACGACGACGCTATAGGTCTCTGTCTTTCCCGTCGCTTTGGGTCTGGGGAGCGAAACACTCTGTTGAACGGGTTGAGGAATCACGCCCTGCGTCTTGGTGGCGTTTTCTGCACGCAGATGCCCGGCTGAGGGGCCTCCACTGAGTGTTGTCGGTGCGCAGGCAGCCAGGATAAGCACGGTCAAGGTGGTGCCAACAATTCTCAGCATGCTTGATCTCGTTCGTTGAAAGATTGAATTGATCATATCACGTAAGGAGTTTTCTTCAAGTGCCTGATTTATATTGATTGAATGCCTATATGAATGATGACGTGTTGCCGGTCAGCGTAGCTTCCTGACCGCCCGGATGTAGGGCCTGCTTGTTGGATTTATATCGACAAGCTTTGTCAGTTCCGCACCGGCGGAGTTAGCCGAGGGGTAGTCTCCATAAATAACGCCAAGTCGATCCCGTCCGCTCAGATTTGAGCGATAGACTCTGATTTTCTGCGAGTCAAGTGTCTTGGTATTGCTTTCAAGAAAAGCTTCGACGCCGCGAATATTGTTCCCGTCAGTGCTGAGCAACTGGATAAAGAAGTGTGTGTCCGGCGTGGATTTTAACCACTCGTCGGTTGCCGCGATGCGCTCGGAAAGGGTAAGTGGCTTCTCTGCAGCCGTTGTTGCGGGCGCAGGTGTTGTCGCAGCGGGGGATTGTGCGGTGACCGCTGGTGTCGGGGCCGGCTCGGCAGTCGGTGTCATTGTCGGCTTTGACGCAACGACGGGTTCGGATGGAGTTTCTGTCGCAGGCGCCGCTGTCGGCTTACTGGCCGAATGGTAGCCGCCCGCGAGGTAGGCCAATACGGCAACGACCGTCACGACGGCGGTACTGGCTATCCATTTGGTTAGACTGGGGTGGCGGTCACGCTTGGGGTTGAACTGGGCATCGCGGATTGCTGCTTTGACTTGTTTGTTGTCAATCTGATGCTTGTTCTCCGAAAAGGCAGAGAGCAGCGCCTTGTCGGCGAGTATGTTGATGCGCCGCGTCAGTCCTTCGGACGCGTTGCTGATAAGTTGTATGGCACCTGGAGTGAATAGGTCTGGCCCCCGATATCCTGCGGCTCGCATGCGGAACATCACGTAGCTGCCGATATCGTTGCGTAGCAGCGGTTCGAGTGAAAAATTGTGCGTAATCCGCTCTTTCAGCTGGCGCATGCTCATTTCGCCCAGGTGGTCATCGAGTTCCGGTTGACCGAAGAGGACGATATGCACGAGTTTGTGCCGGTTTGACTCCAGATTTGAGAGCAATCGGATCTCTTCCAGCGTTTCTGGGGGCATGGCGTGCGCTTCGTCGATCATGACGACGACCTGGCGGCCTGCGGCATAGATATCCAGCAGGCGGTCCTGAAGGGACCGTAACAAAAGATGAGAACGGCTTTCCGGCAGGGGGGCTTGCAATTCTTCGGCGATGGCGTGGAAAATCTCATCGCGTGACAGCGAAGGATTGGCGAGATAAACCGTTTCCACGTTTTCCGGAAGCTTCTCAAGCAGCATCCGGCAAAGCATAGTCTTGCCGCTGCCCACTTCACCGCTGACCTTGACGATGCCTTCGTCGTGCGTGATGGCGTAGATCAACGCTTCGAGGGTGGCCCCCCGGTTGGCGCCGGCAAAGAAAAACTCAGTGTGCGGCGTAATGCGGAACGGGGCTTCGCGGAGTCCGAAATGGTCAAGATACATCACTGCTCCTTGGCAAAGGATTCCATGCGGTTGTATAGCGTCGTGCGGTTGATGCCGAGCAGGCGCGCGGCCTGGCTGACGTTGCCGTGCGCGAGGCGAAGAGCCGCTTCGATGTAATTTCGCTCAGTTTCGGCGAGCAGTCGATCCAGACTGAACGGTTCAGGTTGCTGGAGCCGTCGGGTGGCCGCCTGGATGAGCGCATCGCTTTCCGCGTTGATCGGCGATGGCGGTGCGGCGATTTGTCCTACCGGTTCGTCCTGTAGATCAAGCTCAGCTTCCAATGCGTTGCAAAGCACAATCTGGCCAGGATATTTAGCCGTAAGGCGGATGACGATGTTGCGTAGCTCTCGGACATTGCCGGGAAAACTGTAGCGTGCCCAAAGCGCACGGGCTTCGTCAGCCAATACAAATGGCGCTTGCAGCGGCGTCGTGTAGCGTTGGCGGAAGTGGTCGAGCAGGAGGAGTTTGTCCCCTTCCATTTCTCGCAAGGGTGGCACGTTGATCGAAAAAACCGAAAGGCGATGGTAGAGGTCAGCGCGGAAGTTGCCTGACCGGATTTCCTTGCGCAGGTCGCGGTTGGTCGCTGCGATGATGCGCGCGCGGCTGATGCGCTTCTGGGTTTCGCCGACTCGCTGGTATTCTCCGTTTTCAAGCACTCGCAACAGTTTTGCCTGCAGCTCAAGCGGAAGTTCGCCGATTTCGTCGAGAAACAGCGTTCCGTCGGCGGCGTCTTCGAAGTAGCCAGATTTTGCCGTGAAAGCGCCGGTAAACGCGCCCTTGGCATAGCCAAACAGAGTGGGTTCGACCAGACTGGGCGAAATGGCCGCGCAGTTGAGAGCAAAAAAAGGTTTGCCGGTGCGTTTTGTGTCGTGATGCAGGCAGCTGTTGGCAACAATTTCCTTTCCGCTGCCGGATTCGCCCTCGATGAGTACCGGGAACGGCGAGTCAGCGTATTGCTGCAATTGAACCCGCAGTTTTTGTATGGCCGCGCTGTCGCCGATCAGCGGCGATGCTGAGATGTCTTGCGCACGCCTCTCGTCAAGCGAGCGATAATTCAGGGCGCGCTGCAGAACAATGTGAAGATCGGCCGGGTTGCACGGTTTTGCTACGAAGTCGACGGCTCCCAGGGTGCGAGCATGCCGGGCATTGCCCGCATCGCTTTGGCCGGAGAGGACGACTATCCTGATTTCCGGAGAAAGCTTCAATAGATCAGAAATTAGCGCAAAGCCTTCATCTGGGCGATGGGGCAGCGGAGGAAGACCGAGGTCGATCAGCGCCAGTTCCGGTGTGCGGCGCAGTTGGCGGAGCAGTTGGGTGCAGTGCGGGCGTGAGTGACTGGTGATGACTTCGAACACTGGGCTCATCGAAAAGCTTAGTGTGTCGGAAATGAGTGGGTCATCATCGACGATGAGTAGCAGCGGCTTTTCCGGCAAGAGGGTTTCCGGTATGTCGATCATGGAAAAGGCGTCATCGATCCAGAAAATGGGTCATTCCATTATTCCACATTTATATGGCCGTGTATTTGTCGCGAATGGGATTGAGACGTTTCGGGTATAATCAGGGCCAATTTTTCCCTGCGGGATACTGTTGTGCCAGCTGATAGCTTGGTCAAAATTACTGACATCAATTTTGCTTACGACGACCGGTCGATTCTCAATGGGATCACCATGGAGATCCCGCGCGGCAAGCTGATCGCCATCATGGGTAACTCGGGCTGCGGCAAGACAACCCTTTTGCGCCTGATCGGCGGCCAACTGAAGCCAACCAGTGGACAGCTTCTGGTTGATGGGCAGTCGGTGCCGGATATGAGTCACGACGAACTTTATGCTATGCGTCGCCGCATGGGAATGCTGTTCCAGTTTGGTGCGTTGTTTACCGATATTTCCGTGTTTGACAATGTCGCGTATCTGATGCGCGAGCATACCGATCTGCCGGAAGAGATGATTCGCGACATGGTGTTGATGAAGCTCAATGCCGTTGGTTTGCGTGGCGCGCACAATCTGATGCCCTCTGAGTTGTCTGGCGGCATGGCTCGCCGGGTTGCTCTGGCGCGGGCGATTGCGCTTGACCCGATGCTGATCATGTACGACGAGCCTTTTGCTGGACTTGATCCAATCTCGATGGGTGTGATTGGTCAGCTTATTCGCAAACTCAACGATGCGCTTGGAGCGACGACGCTGCTGGTAACCCATGATGTTCAGGAGGCCATGCTGATAGTCGATTACGTTTATTTTGTCTCGGCCGGTCGGATTGTTGCGCAAGGTACGCCAGACGAAATCCGCGCTTCAGATGATCCCTTCGTGCATCAGTTTGTTTTTGGTGAGGCTGATGGCCCGGTGCATTTCCACTATCCGGCTGAGCCGTTCGAGCAGGATCTGATGCGGGAGGGGGCGCATGGTTGAGAAGAGCTTTTCTGCCGTGATTGCGTTGATCCGAGGCATCGGCCATCGACTGAATAATGGTTTGCAGCGGCTGGGTTTTGCCGCCCGGTTCTTTGTGATGCTCCTCGTCTACTCGGGACAGTCATTTCGACGCTTTCATCTGACGATTCGCGAAATTTACTTCTCCGGATTCCAGTCGCTGTTGATCATCCTGGTTTCCGGGCTGTTTATCGGCATGGTGCTTGGGATGCAGGGCTACGAAACCTTGCAGCGCTATGGCTCATCCGAAGCGCTGGGTGTGTTGGTGGCGCTGTCGCTAACACGTGAACTGGGGCCGGTGGTCGCCGCGCTTCTTTTTGCCTCTCGCGCCGGTTCGTCGATTACCGCTGAGATTGGTTTGATGAAGGCCACGGAGCAGCTCACCGCGATGGACATGATGGCCGTCAACCCGATTGCCCGCGTTGTCGCGCCAAGGTTCTGGGGTGGCGTAATTTCCATGCCGTTGTTGGCCGCTTTATTTTCGGCGGTCGGTGTCTTCGGGGGATATCTGATCGGCGTTGTGTTCATTGGCGTTGACGAAGGGGCATTCTGGTCGCAGATGCAGGGGTCGGTGGATTTTCGCTTCGACGTCTGGAACGGTGTCGTAAAGAGTTTTGTTTTTGGGGTGGCTGTTTCCCTGATCGCAGTTTTCGAAGGCTACGATGCAGTTCCGACTGCTGAAGGCGTTTCGGCTTCGATCAAAAGAACGGTTGTCTATTCGGCACTGGCCATTCTGGCGCTGGATTTTGTTTTGACCTCCTTCATGTTCCGGGGGCTTTGATGAGTCGCAAGTTGCTTGATCTCTGGGTAGGTTTTTTCGTTGTTCTGGGTTTCGCCGCACTGTTGTTTTTGGCACTACGGGTTGGTAACGTCTCGTCTGCCAATTTCGCCGATACGTACCAGTTGACAGCCAAGTTTGATAACATCGGAGGCCTGAAGGTGCGCGGTCCGGTGAAAAGTGCCGGAGTGGTTGTTGGCCGGGTGACGGAAGTTCACTTCGACCCGCAAACTTACGAGGCGGTTGCGACGCTCACAATTGACAGCCGCTACCGTTTCCCGAAGGATACGTTTGTTTCGATCCTGACTGCGGGGCTGCTAGGTGAGCAGTACATCGGCCTAGATGCCGGTGGTGACGAAAAGATGTTGAGTCCTGGTGACGTGATCGCGAAAACGCAGTCTGCAGTCGTGCTGGAGAAGCTGATCAGTCAGTTCATGTTCAACAAGGCGTCCGAAGGTGCGGACAAGAAATAACTGGAAGGGCTCGTTCGTGAATACTCAAATGGCAAAGCGTATGTTATCTGCGGCATTCGCCGCTGTAGTCATCAGTGGCCTGACGGGTTGCGCGACAACGGCGAATAATCCAAAGGATCCCTATGAAGGATTCAATCGTGCGATGTTTTCGGTCAACGAGGGCATTGATGTTGTAGCCAAGCCGGTTGCGCAAGGCTATGACGCTGTGGCTCCGCTGCCTGTGAAGGCTGGCGTCGGTAACTTTTTTGGCAACATCGCTGATGTGTGGACGGCTGTCAATAATTTTCTGCAAGGCAAGGGTGGGGAGGGCTTCTCCGATGTTGGCCGTGTTTTAGTGAATACGACAATCGGTATTGGCGGAGTATTCGATGTGGCCAGTGAGATGGGGCTGGAAAAGCATGCCGAGGATTTCGGGCAGACACTCGGTAAATGGGGTGTGGACGAGGGATCGTATTTGTTCTGGCCGCTGATCGGGCCGCGCACGACGCGTGACACGTTCGGGTGGGTTGTTGACAGTTATGCCGATCCGGTAATGGGTCTCGATAACGTGGCGCTGAGGAACTCTCTTGCCGGTGTGCGCCTGATTGATCGGCGCGCGAGCCTTCTCGCGTCGGACAAAGTGATTGAACAGGCTGCGTTCGACAAATACAACTATATTCGTGATGCCTATCTGCAGAATCGTCGAAGCGCAGTTTTTGACGGATCGCCACCGGTTATCAAGGAATAATTGTATCTATGGGTGCCAATTCCTGTCGATTGAGTGATCTTTTTTAGGTGCCAGTTTCCATGAAGTTGTTGTTTTCGTTATTTTTTTCCTTTGTTTTGTCCAGTTCTTCAGTCTTTGCGCAGGAAGAATCGCCAGATGCGATGATCAAGAAAGTGACGGATGATGTTCTGAACATTGTTCGTCAGGATAAGGACATCCAGAGCGGTAATACCAAGAAAGCGATTGAACTGGTCGAGGTCAAGGTATTGCCGAATTTCAATTTCCAGCGAATGACTGCTCTGGCTCTTGGGCGTGACTGGAACAAGGCAACCCCCGAACAAAAGAAGCGTCTTTCCGACGAATTCAAGACGCTTCTTGTGCGCACCTATTCCAATGCGCTGACTGGCTACAAAGACCAGACTATTCGCTACAAGCCGACAAAGATGCAGAGTGGTGATACCGAGGTGCTCGTCAAGACCGAAGTGGTGCAGCCTGGTAGCAAACCGATTCAGCTTGATTATTCAATGGAAAAACAGGCCGACGGATGGAAGGTGTATGACGTTATTGTGGCCGGAGTGAGCTTGGTGACAAATTATCGCGATACCTTTGGTCAGGAAGTTCGCGCCAATGGGATTGACGGCTTGGTGCAGATGATCACTACCAAAAACAAGCAGCTTGAAGCCGGCAAGAAATGATTGAAAAGAACATAAATGGCCTGCGGTTAACGGGTCCCATGCTGATCGCAAATGCCAGTGCCCTGCTTGAGGCGGGGCGCGTTTTTTTGCGCAATGAAGCCGTAGGTACAGAGCTTGTTTTCGATTTGACCTCCGTTGAGGAAACAGACTCTTCTGCACTCAGTGTTCTATTCGGTTTGCTACGCACAGCTCGTGAGTGCGGAATTACAATGCGTGTTGCGCATCCTCCGTCAAGCATGATCAGTCAGGCAGCGCTTTACGGCGTTTCCGACTCTCTCTCGTTCGCCTGACCGGCGGGCGTGTCTTAGCTTTTGAGTTCAGATGCCATGGGCGTCGCCGTTTCCATTCAGCAGCTTGTAAAGAGCTTTGGTAGCTTGCGCGCGCTCGACGGTGTTTCGCTGGAAATCGCCGAGGGCGAATTCTTCGGGCTTCTCGGCCCCAACGGAGCCGGCAAAACGACACTGATTTCCTGTCTGGCCGGGTTGGTCCGCCCTGATGCGGGCACGCTGAGTGTGATGGGATTCGATGTGCTTGCTGATTACCGCGAAACACGCCGTCGGCTTGGTGTCGTGCCCCAGGAATTGGTTTTTGATCCCTTCTTCTCCGTGCGCGAGACCCTGCGCATCCAGTCGGGCTATTTCGGCCTGCGCAAGAACGACGACTGGATCGACGAGATTCTGGAAAATCTGGATCTTACGACCAAGGCGGATACCAATATGCGCCGTCTGTCAGGCGGCATGAAGCGACGGGTGCTGGTCGCACAAGCGCTGGTACATAAGCCGCCGGTAATCGTGCTCGACGAACCGACGGCCGGTGTCGACGTTGAATTGCGGCAGGGTCTGTGGCACTTTGTCCAGCGCCTGAATCGCGAGGGCCATACGGTCATTCTGACTACGCATTATCTAGAGGAAGCCGAGGCACTGTGTGGCCGTATTGCTATGCTCAAGCAGGGGCGCGTCGTGGCTTTGGATACCACCAGCAACCTGCTGGCCCGCTTCTCGGGTCAGACCCTGAACGTGCGATTGACCAATGCGGCGGATTTGCCGGATGGCTTGCGTGCCCGGGCTACAAAGATCGACGGAACGTGGGCTTTTCGCCTAGCCGGTTTCGACGAGATTGAGCGCATACTGGCTGAGATTCGGCAGGCCGGTTGCTTGATTGAAGATCTGCGGTTGTCGCAAACCGACCTTGAGGATGTCTTTGTTGGCGTGATGCAGGGCGCTGACCTCAGCCTAGGGATGGGCGTCCGATGAGCGGCTTCCGAACCTTGCTGTACAAAGAAGTGCTGCGTTTCTGGAAGGTCAGTTTTCAGACGGTTGCCGCGCCGGTGCTGACGGCGTTGTTGTACCTGCTTATTTTCTCGCACGTGCTGGACGCGCACGTGCAGGTCAATGGCGTACGCTATACAGCCTTTCTGATTCCTGGTCTGGTGATGATGTCGGTGCTGCAGAACGCCTTTGCAAACAGCTCGTCCAGCTTGATTCAGTCGAAAGTTACCGGCAGTGTGGTTTTTGTCCTGCTGCCGCCGATTTCCTATGTTGAGTTCTTCCTTGCCTACATGGTCGCGGCCATGCTGCGCGGTCTAATGGTTGGGCTCGGAGTATTGGCTGTCACAGGCTGGTTTGCACCTCTAGGGTTTGTTGCGCCGACATGGATTCTTGTCTTTGCAGTGATCGGTGGTGGCATCATGGGATCATTGGGCATGATTGCCGGCATATGGGCAGACAAGTTCGACCAGCTCGCGGGCTTCCAGAATTTTTTGATCATGCCGCTGACCATGCTTTCCGGTGTGTTTTACTCGATCCATTCCTTGCCGGAGTTCTGGCAAAGAGTGTCGCATCTCAATCCGGTGTTTTACATGATTGATGGTTTTCGTTACGGTTTTTTCGGCGTTTCCGACGTTCCGCCCGGAATGAGTCTGATCGTCGTTTTTTTGAGCTTTCTTGCTGTTGCACTAACGACGCTTGCGCTACTGCGCAACGGTTACAAATTGAGGTATTGAACCATGATGGAGTCTGAACAAGTTAAACGAATCATTGCTGAAGGTCTGCCCTGCGAGGGCTTGCACGTTGAAGGTGATGGTGAGCACTTTGAAGCAATTCTTGTTAGCTCAAAATTTGTCGGGAAAAGCCGCGTTCAGCGGCAGCAAATGGTCAACACCATATTGCGCCCCTATTTTGATAGTGGTGAACTGCACGCGCTGTCGATGAAAACAATTACTCCAGATGAGCGGAGTGCGCTCTGTGGATAAGCTTCTCATTCATGGCGGTGCTCCGCTTTCCGGTGAGGTTGGCATTTCGGGCGCGAAGAATGCAGCCTTGCCGATTCTTTGCGCTTGCCTCCTGACCGCCGAACCGCTGCACCTTAAAAATGTGCCGCACCTGAACGATATCTCGACCATGCTGCGCTTGATTGCGCAGATGGGCGTTGAAGTTACGATGGATGGCAACGATGGCCTGATTCTTGACAGCCGGGGATTGAACAACCCGGTTGCTCCATACGACATGGTCAAGACAATGCGCGCTTCGATCATGGTCCTGGGGCCGCTTGTGGCGCGTTGTGGCGAAGCCCGGGTCTCTTTGCCGGGCGGTTGCGCCATTGGGGCACGTCCGGTTGATCAGCACATCAAGGGCCTGCAGGCAATGGGTGCCCAAATTCACGTTGAGCAGGGCTATGTCCATGCCACGGTGAAACGCTTGAAGGGGGCTCGTATTGTCACCGATATGGTGACAGTGACTGGAACCGAAAACCTGATGATGGCAGCTGTGCTGGCCGACGGCGAAACGATCATCGAAAATGCGGCTCGCGAGCCGGAAGTTGTCGATCTCGCCAACTGTCTGATTGCCATGGGGGCCCGAATTTCTGGTGCAGGTACTGACCGCATCAGCATTGAAGGTGTTGAGCGCCTGCATGGTGCAACTTATGCCATCATGCCTGATCGGATCGAAACGGGAACTTATCTTTGCGCGGCGGCGGTTACTGGCGGGAACATACGCTTGACCAACACTTCAGCGATCTATCTTGATTCAGTTGTCGACAAGTTGCTCGAAGCTGGCTGCGAAGTTTTTGCCGAAAGCAATGCCATTTCGCTTAAAGGGCCACAAAGACTTAAAGCGGTAAGCGTTCGCACCTCACCCTATCCGGCGTTTCCTACCGATATGCAAGCGCAATTCATGGCCATAAACTGCGTGGCTGAGGGTACGGCAGTGATTCGCGAGACTATTTTCGAAAACCGCTTCATGCACGCTGTCGAGTTGATACGGCTCGGGGCCGACATCAAGATTGACGCTAGTAATGCGCTGGTGACTGGCGTATCGCGTTTGGACGGGGCGACGGTGATGGCCACTGATTTGCGTGCCTCCGCGAGCCTGGTCATTGCCGGACTGGTAGCGCAAGGCGAAACCTTGATTGAGCGCATTTACCATCTTGATCGCGGCTATGAGCGGATTGAAGAGAAGTTGACCCGACTTGGCGCGAGTGTCAAGCGCATTCGTTGATGTCGTAGAAGTGCTAGGGGTTGGTTCGAAAAAGGCAACGGGCGGTTTCCGATCAGGATTCTGTCGCTGAATTGCCTTGAGCAGGTTGGTGCCCGCTTTCATTACGTCCGTTAATGCAACCCCGTTGTGCCTCTAGTAGTCAGTCATGTTGAAACAGATAGACACAAAGCTTCGTCATTCCGGGCTCGACCCGGAATCCAGTAGTGCACCGCTGGATTCCGGCTTTCGCCGGAATGACGGTTTATTCACGCGTTTCAGCATGATTGCCTACTAGTAGAACGTTCCGTTAATATATTTACAACATGGCCTTTACTTGTCATGATTCCCCTACGAGTTCAACAGGAGGCAATCATGGGAAGAAAGAGTGGGCGAGCGGCACTGGTCATGTCGGAGGAACAACGGGCTAAATT
>JBBQAT010000024.1:0-36395 GCA_038316625.1 Burkholderiales bacterium | reverse complement strand
CCCTGCATGCTGAATCGCGAAATGGTCGAGGCAGCCATTAGCCTGATTCATGTCGCGCAGGATGAGGGCCAATGCTCCGGCAAAGTTATAGGCGCGAAATTCGTCGATCACCCCATTGGCCGAGTTGCCGTAAGCCGCGTTCTCGACAAAGGCGCTACGATTGTCACCGATATGCAGCGTTCCGAGACTGGCCGAAATACCAGCATTCGTCGTAAATACCGTTTCCACCGCACGCACACCGTTGACGTAAATGCGCAGAAAGTCTGAATTGCCCGCCGCCAGCGGATTGAAACTCCAGGTCAGACCGATATGTATCGAGCCGTTGGCATTCAGCGCCGGCGCTGGCGCTGTCGCCACGCGGCTGACCCCCAGACTGTCACGGACGACAAAGCGCAACTGCGGCGTGGTGCCGCTCATCGTCTTGGTCAGATAGAAATACCCATTGGCGGCAGTCGTCGCATCGAAAAGCATCGCCGGTACGGCGGTTGCCCCGCCCCAGGCCGCCGCGCTGGGTGGCTTGTACCAGAAGGTGATTGTCCCGGAGCTGCCGACATCCGTTGATACGTTGATCGGCGTACCGACAGCTCCAATGGTTGCCGCACTGAGATTGGGCGTGAAGCTCGCACCCCGGCAGATATAGCCGGCGGCATTAGGCACTGTGGCCGGAGTTGCGCCGACGCGCGTGGCATGCCGGGCAAAGCCGCTGGTATCGAGAATCTCGTCAGCGACCCCGGTCCAGGTCGCCTGCTCCATACGGTATTCGGCAACTGGGCGCGGAATGTAGTACTTGAAGGCCGTCCCGGATACCGGCAAACCGACCTGCGACACTTCGAAGTCCTGCGTATCGACCTGCCAGCCAATCTGCGCCCGCCCGGTACTGGCGTAGTTGGTCACGCCGTATTGGTAGATGAACTCGCCGTTCTCCTGCAGGATGATCTGCAGATTGAAGTTCCCTGCTGTCTGGGTGGCATTCACCCATTCCGGCACGTTGCTCCAGGTGACCACGAAACTGCGATTGGGCGCCGTACCGACCAGCGCGTAGCTGATGTAGCAGGTATTGCGGTCAGTACAGGTGGTCGGGTAATTATTAACTGAATCGGCCACCACGGTGGCCGCGCTACGCCTGAGCGTGACGTCCAGGTCGCCGCCATAGATGCGCATCGTGTAGTTCATGCTTGCATCGGGGTAACCATTCGGAAAAGTCTGCGGCGGACCAATGTTTTGCGTACCGTAGCCACAGGTCGCATTACCGAACTGCAAGCGTCCGTTGCTCATCACGCGCAGATTGGAAAACACCACCCCGCCAAACATGAAGTTGAAACCAATCGGGATCAAATCGCTGAGCACGTCATCAAGGGTCGGCGGCGTCGAACCGCACCCAGTTGCTCCGCCACCGGTGAACTTGTACGGAGCACTGTTGCTGGTCAGCTTCGCATGCGCACTGGCGTCGATCCAGTTGGAGGTGATCGTGGACATGGCATAAGTCACCGCGCCAGCCTGCAACGGTAGCAGCAGAACCAGCAGGCAAAGCAGCCGCCCCAACAGGCTTTGCTTCATGACTCCCACCTCACACCTCCTCGAACCATACCACCCCGCAACACTCGCCAATAGGCAGCCCACAAAGCAATGGCCCGGAGATCGCCTATTTTAGCCATTCTCCGAGCCATCGGTCCATAGATCGCCGTCTGACGCGGCTTTCAGCTTGTCGAAGTATCGATCACGCAAAAAAGCAAGACCACCGATGTTGCTGATCTAGCCAAGTCGCGCCGCATCTACCCAAGCTGTGACAATACTTAAGTCGTCGTGGCCGTGAAAGTAAAATTAACGCCGCCAGCTTTCCCATTTCCATACACGGCATTACAGGTCACGCCGGCAGCGGTCGATGCGGTATCAGCAACCAAATAGAAAGACTTGGCAATAGTTGTAGCGGGCAATGCGCCGACAGTGAAGATGATCGCCGGGGCAAGTTGGTCTTTTAGGTCCGAGCATTTCGCCACCTTCACACACTTATTGGCTGTTGCAACAAACCCAACAGCAGCGCAACCAGCATAGTTGAGCGCGTTAGCAGAGTTCAGGGCTCCACCATAGCCGTCTGCCGCAGCCTGATAGGCATCAGTCGTCAAATCCACGAACTTTGGCAGCGCCGTCGCCGCCAAAATGCCGAGAATAACAATGACTACGATTAGTTCAATCAGGGTAAAACCATTTTGCTTTTTCATTTCAAGATCTCCTAAGGGAATTAACAACCTGCCGTATTTACTGTGATGACTGGAGCAAGCGCTGCCGTGGCTGCTGTATAACTGATTCTGCAGGTCGCTAGAGTTGTCGCGCCAGTCATATCAAAGGTGATGGGATTCCCGGCCGTAACCGTCACACCATCAGACGCGGCGATTATCTGGGCCGCTGCCTGAATCCCGTTGGCGGTTGCCGCAGGATAACGGTTAACAATATCAACTCGCGTACCATCCATGTTCACCTGTGGAGCAGCGTTCCCGCATTCGCCAACAGCAACAAGGCCACGTGCCAGGTCGAGTTCACACCGAGACTTGGCAAGCGCCGCCGCTGAACGGATGCTGCCAAACAATCCTTGCGCCTTGGCGATACGCGCGTCCTGCTGAGCTGCAATGAAACGAGGCAACGCCACCGCCGACAGAATGCCGATGATGGTAATGACAATAATGAGTTCAATCAGGGTAAAACCTTGGGCTTTACGTCGCATTGCTAAATCTCCCTAAAAATGGCCTGCCGGCCGAACGATACGCCTTATGGCCTATTACGACAAAACATGCTGCTTCTTGATTCTAATTTCAACTTCAATCCAGAACCCATTGGCACGTCGAGGCGGGCTCAATACGCAACCCGACAAAACCGGCGTTGGACACATTCGCCGAAACACGCGCCACGCGCCAGTGCAACTGATCGCATTTACTCCCTTTTACTTCTGGCAGGGTACGCAAATGATCCGCTCGGCTTGGCCGGTAAACCAGTTCGCGACTCGCCCGCTCAAAACACCACTCACCGCCCGACAAACCCCTGCTCTCCTCGGCAGAACACTCCCCGCGATAACCGCCCGGCGGTGCCCCCAGCCAATTGACGGGGTTAGCGCCCACCCAGGTAGCGATTTCCCGCTCCCTCTGGTGCATCAGCGCCTCGCCCATCGCCCACTGCATCCCCGTCCGCATGTTGCGGATTGTCAGATCAACGACCTGCCTCTCCGCCCGCTCCTTGATATCGTTCAACGCCCACAGCAAGCCCATCGCCAGCGAGCCAAGCACCACCAGAACTACCGCCCCCTGCATCCAGTGCGAAGCCGCGTAGTAACCCAGGCTTCGGGGCTCATGCGAAATCATCGCTTGATCGCCACCTTCCCCAGATCCCACATCGGCAGGAAGATGCCCAACGCCAGGATCAGCACCAGGATGCCGAGCATGACGATGAGAATCGGCTCGATCTGCTGCCCCAGTGTCTTGAGTTCGTATTCGACTTCTTGCCGGTACATGTCGCCGATCTCGTTCATCATGTCATCGACGGCACCGGATTCTTCGCCAACGGCAACCATCTGCAGCACCACCGGCGTGAAGATGCCGGAACTGATTGACGCACGCAACAGGCTTTCGCCGCGCTCGACGTTCTCGCGCATGCCTTCGATACAGCGCGCGACATAGCTGTTATCCACCGTCTGGGCTGAATTCGACAGCGCCTGCATGACCGGCACGCCGCTGCGAATCCCCAGTGAAAAACTGCGGGCAAACCGTGACAGCGCGGCCTTGTGCAGAATCTTCCCGGCAATCGGGAACTTGAGCGACGTTCGATCCCAAATGTAACGCCCATTGACCGTTCCCACCCAGGAACGAAAGGCAACAACACAGCCGATCACAAGGGCAAGCATGAGTGGCCAGTAGGCGACCATGAACTCGGAAAAGCCGAGCAGCACGCGTGTCATCATCGGCAATTCGGCGCCAAATCCGGCAAAAACCTTGGCAAAGGCCGGGATCACAAACAGATTGACGATAACGATGGCGATGGCCATGGCGATCACCACAAACATCGGGTAGCGAAGTGCCGTCTTCACCTGTTCGCGCATGTAGCGCTCAAATTCAAGGTGCTCGAACAAGCGGAAGAAAATTTCTTCTAACAAACCCGTGGCTTCGCCAACGCGCACCATCGAAAGGTAGAACGATGAAAACACACGTGGATGCCGTGCCAGCGCTTGCGACAACTCCCGCCCGCCTTCCAGGCTTTCCCGAATCTCGCCGATGACGCGCTTCATTTCCGGATTGATCGCCGCATCCTGCAAACCGCTCAGCGCACGCATGATCGGCACGCCGGACTTGAGCAGCGTATGCATCTGCCGGCTGAACAGCAACAGATCGATATGAGTGATCCTTTGCTTGAACAACGTGACATTCATGCTGGAACCGGATTTGGCGGTTCGGGATTTGGTTTCCTTTACCTCGACCGGCGTCAGCCCCAGGCCGCGCATGACATCAACGACCGCACCCGCATTGGCTCCGTCGAGCACGCCCTCGATGAGCTGCCCGCCGGTGTTGCGTCCTTTGTAGGCGAAGGTCGGCATCGTCAGTCTTCAAACTGATTGCTGATGCGCATCGCTTCGTCGATGGTCGTGCGGCCCTTCACGACCAGGCGCACCGCATCGCGGCGAAGAGTCTCACCCGCCATCTGTTTGCGCGCCACTTGCACGAAGGTTCCGGTGTCATCAACGTTGATGGCTTCGACGATTTCGTTGGTCATTTCGAGCATCTCGTAGACGCCAGTACGCCCCGTATAGCCTGTCCCGCCGCAATGCGCACAGCCTCGGCCCTGCATGTATTTGCGCTGATCAACCGTATCGCCGAGTTCGTAGCGCAACCACTCGTGCTCGTGCGGCGCGGGCGTATGCGGCTCGGCGCAGTTTTCGCAAATGACACGCACCAGCCGCTGTGCAAGCACCAGTTGCAACGACAGGGCCACCATGTAGCGCGGCACGCCCATGTCCAGCAGGCGAATCGGCGTGGAAATAACATCGTTGGTGTGCAGGGTGGACAGCACCATGTGGCCAGTGATGGCCGCGCGCATACCGATTTCGGCGGTGGTCTGGTCGCGCATTTCGCCCACCAGAACGATGTCCGGGTCCTGGCGCAAGGCGGAACGCAAGACGCGCTCGAAAGAGAGATCGATCTTCTCGTGAACCTGAACCTGGTTGATGCCAGGCAGTCGGTATTCGACCGGGTCTTCAACGGTAATGATCTTTTTCTCGGTGGTATTGAGTTCGGACAGCGCCGCATAGAGCGTCGTCGTCTTGCCGCTGCCAGTCGGGCCGGTAACCAGCACCATGCCACTCGGGCGACGAACGGCATGGCGCAAGCGCTCCAGCGTACGCGGCGACATGTTGAGCCGATCAAGACCAAGCAGGCCGGTATTCTGGTTGAGCAGGCGCATCACAACCGATTCGCCGTGCTGGGTCGGCATGGTCGAGATACGCACGTCGACCATATTGTTGCGGATCTTGATGGCGAAACGGCCATCCTGCGGCAAGCGCTTTTCCGAGATATCGAGCCCTGACATCAGTTTCAGGCGCAAGGCCAGCGCCGGTGCAATCTTGGAATCGGCCTCCATCTGGACGTGGAGCACTCCGTCGATACGGAAGCGGACGCGAAGCGAGCGGTCTTGAGGCTCGATGTGAATATCCGAGGCGCGTGAGCGCATGGCTTCTTCAAATACCGTCTGCAACAGCTTGACGACCGGCGCTTCTTCGGCCCCCGTCGCGGTTCCCAGCAAGTCACCGAATTCGACCGGCACATCGCCCAGATCGGCGGTCAGCTCCTTGGCAAGGCCCGAGATTTCCTCGGTTCGCCGATAGACGCGGTCGATCAACCCAAGCAGCTGGCTCTCGGCAACCACCGCCAAGTCAATGTCACGATGCAGCAAGCGAAGGATGTCGTCGTAGGCCTGCATGTCCGTCGGATCAACGAATCCAACACGCAATCGGCCGTTCACCTCGTCCAGAACGACGGCCCGGAAGCGCCGTGCCTGCGCTTCGGGCAGCAGGTTGATCAGTTCCGGTTTCGGGTTGAAGTGCTTGAGATCGACGAAGGACACCTGCAACTGCCGGGCCAGCGCCTGCGAAATTGCCTCTTCCGTAACGAAGGAACTATCGACGACAATACGGCCGAGCTTGCGACCGCTTCGCTTTTGCTCATCGAGCGCGAACTTTAGCTGCTCGTCCGTGAGCAGGCCTTGTTGAATGAGCAGATCGCCGAGGCGTATCTTTTCCGGCCGAGCCATTGCAAGCTCCAGTACTTTTTGAGGTAGTTACGCTAATCGACTGATTCTAGCCGATTTAAAAAAAAACCAAAGTCTTTTTTGGAGTCCGTTTTGACTGCTGTCGTCTTGTTCCAACCTGAAATCCCGCCGAACACGGGCAACGTGATCCGATTGTGTGCCAATACGGGGGCCGAATTGCATTTGGTGGAGCCGCTCGGATTTCGCTGGGAAGACCGCTCACTCAAACGCGCGGGCCTCGACTACCACGAGTTCGCGCGTGTTTTTCGGCATGCCGACTGGAGTGCCTGCAAGGCGGCACTGGCGGGACGTCGGCTGTTCGCCATCACCACGCGCGGCGGTCAGCGCTTTGATACGCCGGCTTTTAAGGCGGATGACGTGTTTGTCTTTGGACGCGAAACGAGTGGCCTGCCCACCGAGGTCATGGCCGAGTTTCCTGATACACAACGTCTGCGCCTGCCGATGCTGCCGGGGCAGCGCAGTTTGAACCTATCGAATGCGGTCGCGGTTACGGTATTCGAGGCGTGGCGGCAGATGGATTTTGCTGACGGGGTTTAGTTCTTACTGCATTTCCGACTTTGGATCGCGACTGAGCAGCATTTCGACGGCTTCGGCCGCCGGCACATCATGATGCAGGATCGAGTTAACCGCCTGCGTGATCGGCATCTCGATACCGAGCTTGTCGGCCAAATGTGCCACTTCGCGCGCCGTGCTTACGCCTTCGGCCACATGGCCGAGATCGGCAAGGATTTGCGGCAGTTTCTTGCCCGCTGCCAGCGCCAGACCGACCTGGCGGTTGCGCGACAAGTCGCCGGTACAGGTCAGGATGAGATCGCCCATGCCGGCCAGCCCCATGAAGGTAGCCGGTTGCCCGCCAAGTGCCACGCCGAGCCGGGCGATTTCTGCCAGACCGCGTGTCATCAAGGCGGCGCGAGCGTTATAGCCAAACCCGAGTCCGTCGCAAATACCGGTGGCAATGGCCATGATGTTTTTAACGGCACCACCGACTTCGGCCCCAGGCAGGTCATCATTGGCATAGATGCGGAATCGCGCGCTATGCAATTCCAGCGCCATGTCTCGGGCAAAGTCGGCGTTACGGGAGGCCAGCGTAATGGCCAGCGGCAAGCCTTTTGCCACTTCCTCGGCGAAACTGGGGCCGGTCAGCGCCCCGCACAGTGCGTCCTCGCCAAGTTCCTCGGCTACAACCTGGTGGGGAAGCATCGCCGTTCCGGCTTCCATTCCCTTGCAAACCCAGATGATTGGTTTGACCGGCCCGCTTTCGCGCAAAGCGCGCAAGGTCGAACGAAATCCGATCAACGGCGTTGCCAGGATCAGCAGATCAGCGTCGGCAACAGCCGCTTCAAGTCCAGTACCGATGCGCAAGGAGTCGGGAAGAGGAAAGCCCGGCAGAAAGCGTAAGTTTTCGCGCCTTGCCAGCATTTCTTGCGTGACGTCTTCTTCACGCGTCCACAAAGTCACCTGATGCCTTGCACTGAAGGTGATAGCCAGCGCGGTGCCCCAGGCCCCAGCCGCGATAACCGCGAGATTCAAGACTCAGAGACCCCAGATTTGATTGGCGCGCACGTAACCTGTTTGACCATCGCGATGATGAACCTTGATCCAGCCGCCAGGCGCCGCTTCGACATAGTCGAGCGCCACATTTTTCTCCGCCTCAAAAACCAGCGCAGCGCCTTCTTCCGCTTTTTGCCGAACTTCGGCTCGCTCGGCCGTCACGATGACCGAGCGTTTTTCTACGAGAAACTTTTTCTCGACCCAGGCCAGCGTTCCCTCGGCGTCGCGCACCTTGGCCCAGCCTTCGAGGCCGACAACGACCTCGACCGGCGTATCACGCCTGATCACGAAGAGTTTGCTGCCCTTCTGCGAAGGCGCATCGTAGAGCACCGTCACAGACTCCACCGTGCGATATTCGATGGCGTTCGCAGGCAGGTGAAAACCCGCAGCGATAAGAAACAAGGGCAGCAGTCGCTTCATATCAGGCACTCCTGTTACTGAAGCGTTGGCGTTTCTGCCTCGGCAGCGGCCTGTTCCTGCTCGGCACGTGCCGCGTACAGCGCTTCGAAATTGACCGGCTGCAGGATGACCGGCGCGAAACCGGCGCGGATCGCATGGTCGGAAACGACTTCGCGGGCGTACGGGAAGAGGATGTTCGGGCAGGCGATCGAAAGCAGCGGGGCGATATTTTCTTCCGGCACGTTGCGGACGCGGAAGATGCCGGCCTGGCCGACTTCGACGAGGAACACGGTCTTCTCGCCCAGCGTAGCGGTAACCGTGACCGTGAGGGTCACTTCATAGGCGTCATCACCAAGATTCTTGACGCCGGTTTGCAGCTGGATACCGACTTCGGGAGTCTCACGCTCCAGGAAAATTTCCGGGGCGTTGGGAACCTCCAGCGAGAGATCCTTGACGTAAAGTTTTTCGATGGCAAACGACGGGGCTTCTTGTTCGGACATGATTATTCTCGTAGTTAGTAAGATATTGAAATAGTCGTCAGGCGCACGATCAGAGCGTTTCGCCGGACAGTAGGGGAAGCAGTTTGCCGGCATGATCAAGGGCGATCAGGTCGTCACATCCACCGACATAGGTTTCGCCGATGAAGATTTGCGGAACGGTACGGCGTGATGTCTTTTCCATCATCTCGGTCCGGCGCTCTGGATCAAGATCAACACGCACTTTCTCGATCTCGGTAACACCGCGTGCGCGCAACAACTGCTCGGCCCGCACGCAGAAGGGACAAACCGCCGTCGAATACATCAGCACCCGCGGCGTGGCACTCATTTTTTGGAACCTTTTTTGAGCGGCAGCCCGGCGGTACGCCAAGCGGTGATACCGCCGTCAAGGTTATGGACCTTGGTGAAACCCAGTTTTCCCAAGGTCTTGCAGGCACCCGAGGAACGCGCCCCGGTCTGGCAAACCAGAATCAACGGCGTCTCCTTGAACTTATCGAGCTCGCCGGCACGTTCTGCCAGCTTGCCAGCGGGGAAATTCCGCGACTCAGGCAAATGCCCGGAAACATATTCGTCGGCTTCGCGCACGTCGATGATTTGCGCATCCTCACGATTGATCAGCAACGTGGCCTGCGTCGGCGACAAGGCATTGGCACCGCCGGGGCGACGGACCATAGTGACGAGCAACATGGTGCCACTGACCACGGCAGCGGCAATCAGGATGAGGTTTTGTTGAATGAATTCCAAGCGAAGCTCCAGAGACTGCAACAAATAATCAAAGAATAAAACGGGATGTGGGAGACAAACCGATCAAGGCGCAGGAACGATTCAGCCAAGGGCTAGCTGCAAAAAACCTCACGCATCATGCCGATCAACTGCAAGGTGCGAGCATCACCGACACGGTAGTAGACGCGGTTGGCGTCCTTGCGCGTCAGCAGCACACCCTTCTCGCGCAAAATCGCCAGATGCTGGGAAATGTTGCTTTGCGAGGTACCGACTGCATCAACGATTTCCTGTACGCAGGCCTCCTGATCGCCGACCACGCAAAGAATCTTGAGCCGCAGGGGATGCGATATCGACTTCAGCGCACGCGCTGCCTGTTCGATGTGTTCCTGCTTGTCGATGAGACCACTCTGTATCGCCACGATGACTGACACTCGTTAAGTACGAGGAATCATTATAGAATAATTAACGAACCGGGGGGCGTCCCCAAGGCAATCCCTAGGCAGTGGAATGAACCCCATCAGTACCGCAAGAATAAAAACATCCTGGAACAACACGTCGCCGCCTTCGGGAAGGCGATTCCTCCACTACGCAGCCTGTGCCCTGATCTCTCTGAGCTTCCCGCTCGGCGTGCTTTCCAGCGCCGCGCTGGCCAAGGAAAAGCGCAGCGCGCCACCGACGAGTGCGGACGTTGTCGAGAAGAAAGGCGACCTGAAGGAATTGCGCGGGCAGATCGACGCACTGCGCAAGGATGTCGTTTCCGCGGAAGGCAAGCGCGCCAGTGCCGCCGACCAGTTGAAGGAAATCGAGCAGGAAATCTCGGTCACCCAGCGCGACCTGCACAACCTGACCTCACAGCGCAATGCACTCCAGGGATCATTGAAGGATTTGGGTAATCAGTCGAAAGAACTCGAGAGTCGGTTGACTGGCCAGCAAACCCAGCTCGAAAAGCTGGTTTACCGCCAGTACCTGCAGGCTAACCCCGACTCGCTGCGCCTCCTGTTGAACGGCGGCGACCCAAGCCAGATGGCTCGCGACCTGCATTACCTGGCCATCATCGGCCGGGCACGAAGTCAACTGCTGAACGAAATTGATGCGTCCTTGCTGCGTAAACAGGCGCTCGCCGCAGATACGCGAGAACGCGCAGATGAAATGGCGGCCATCGAAGCCAAACAAAAGGAACAACACGGCAAACTTGTTGCCCAACGCGAGCAGCGAAAGGGAGTGCTGGAGAACATCTCAGCGAAAATCTCGGAACAGCGGCGTGAAATCGGCAACCTGCAGCGCAACGAGAAGCAACTCTCGCAACTGATCGAACGATTGGCGAAAGTGATTGCCGCAAAACCTGTTCCTGCGCCGAAACCGGCCGCACCACCGCGCAAGAAGGGCTCGCAGAGCACCGAGCCATCAACGTCACCGGCCAAACCGGTGGTCCCCGAGATCAGCAACGAGAGCGTGCCGGAAGCGGTATCCGCCGGCAGTTTTGCGCAGCTGAAAGGCGGCTTTCGCTTGCCGGTCCGAGGTGTGGTCAGTAACCGTTTTGGTACGCCGCGACAGGAAGGCAGCACCTGGAAAGGCTTGTTCATCCGGGCCGGCGCAGGTAGCGAGGTCAAGGCAATTGCCGGAGGTCGAGTGGTTTTTGCCGACTGGATGCGTGGTTTCGGCAATCTGTTGATTGTCGACCACGGCAGCAGTTATCTGTCGATCTACGGCAATAACGATGCACTACTGAAACAGGTGGGCGACAACGTGAAAGGCGGCGACACCATAGCATCGGTGGGTAACAGCGGTGGCAATCCGGAATCCGGTTTATACTTTGAACTACGTCATCAGGGGCAACCGCTCGACCCATTGAAATGGGTCAATCTGAGATGACAAAGCACTGGAGCGATATCGATGGGTAAGTTGAAACAGGCCGGACTGCTTTGCGCCGGATTGCTGGGCGGTGTGCTGATCAGCCTGCAGTTTTCGGCGATGGCTGAAAAGGACGTGCGCGCCACTCTTCCCATCGAGGAACTGCGCACCTTTGCCGAGGTGTTCAACGCCATCAAGCAGGGTTATGTCGAGCCGATCGACGACAAGAAACTGATTACCCACGCCATCAGCGGCATGCTGTCCAATCTCGACCCGCACTCCACCTATCTGGATGCGGATTCGTACAAGGATTTGCAGGTCGGTACGCAAGGCGAGTTTGGCGGGCTGGGTATCGAAGTCGGCATGGAAGACGGACTGATCAAGGTTGTCTCGCCGATCGAGGACACCCCGGCCGATCGCGGCGGCGTCAAAGCCGGTGACCTGATCTTCAAACTGGATGACACGCTGGTCAAAGGCTTGACGCTCTCCGATGCAGTCAAGCGCATGCGCGGCAAGCCGAAAACGCAGATCAAGCTGTCCATCATCCGCAAGGGTGAAACCAAACCGCTCGAAATCACGCTGACGCGTGAAGTGATCAAGGTTCAGAGCGTCAAGTCCAAACTTGTTGAGGACGGTTACGGCTATCTGCGCATCACGTCCTTCCAGGAAAACACTGGAGCTTCAGTGGTCAAACATCTCACCGACCTCTATAAGCCGGGATCACTCAAGGGCTTGGTGCTTGACCTGCGCAACGATCCGGGCGGCCTGCTGAACACGGCCATTGGCGTATCAGCCGCGTTTCTGCCAGCCAAGACGCTAGTCACTTCGACCGACGGTCGCACCCCGGACGCAAAGCATCAGTTCTACGCCCTGCCTGATGATTACATGCGCGGCAGCAAGGATGACTACATCAAGGGCCTGCCGCCCGAAGCCCTCAAAGTGCCGATCGTCGTACTGATCAACGGCGGCTCGGCCTCGGCTTCCGAAATCGTTGCCGGCGCTCTGCAGGATCACAAACGCGCAGTTATTCTGGGCACGACAAGTTTTGGCAAAGGCTCGGTACAAACCGTACTCCCGCTGCCTGGCGGAGCCGCCATCAAGCTGACCACGGCGCGCTACTTCACGCCGTCAGGCCGCTCGATCCAGGCCAAAGGCATCGTTCCTGACATCGTGGTCGAAGAAACAGCCAACGGTACCTCGTCAGTACGCCTGCGCGAAGCCGATCTGGATAAGCATCTGGAAAATAGCACGGACAAAGACGTCGCTCCAGCGCCGGTCAAGCCGCAAACCAAGACACCCGCCAAGCCAAAGACCACTCCTGGTAACGGCAAGGACGAGCTTCTTGAAGACCCGATTGAACCGCCAAGCCGCGAGTTGGCCTCGAAGAAGGACTACCAGCTTGGTCAGGCGCTCAACCTGCTCAAGGGTCTGCAGATCATGCAGAACAAGCCGTAGAGGCATTCGCGGGAGCGAAGCATGAAACGACCGGCCGCAGCCCCCCACAAACCGGCACCGATCCGCAAGGAGCGGAACGTGGTGTTTTCAAAATTCCCGCCCGGGCAGGTGCCCGAGGCGTCCGACTTCCTTGGCAAGGTCGAGCATCTTGAAGTCGAGCCGCACGTCGAGCGTCGCGCGGTCGGCGTCGCCTACGACCTGCTTGAGCACTCGCTGGAAGAGATCGAGGGCTCACTTGAGGACAAGGGCTACCACCTCGACAATACGTTGATGAGCAAGATGATGCGCGCCTTGATCTACTATGTTGAGGAAACCCAACTGCACAACCTCGGCGCGCCGGATCGCCCACTCAAAAAATCCCAGCACGAGGCCTACACCCACGCCTGGGAACGTCACCCGCACGGCGATCACGACGACACTCCGCCGGAGTGGCGGGACTACAAATAGGGTTTGGTTCTACAAACAGGTCCCGGCCTGAAAACCAATGAATTCGGGCATCTTTGCAGGCCATCAGCCTGTAGGCCAATGTTTACGCCAACCTGCAGCGATCACCTATCAACGCCAGCGTCGGGAAACAAGCAACACCACGCCGAGCAGAATCACTGCGGCGGCGGTCCATTCGTAAGGCGTAACTTTCTCACCAGCCAGCCAGACACCGAGCAGTAGGGCGATGACTGGATTGACGAAGGAATAGCTGGACGCCAGCCCGGCCGATACGCGATCAAGCAGGACCATGTAGGCGTTGAACGCCATCAGCGAACCGAAAACCACCAGATAGACCCAGGCCAGAATGGACCTCGGTTCAAAAGGCCAGTTGGCGGCGAGCAGTGGAAACTCACCGTTGACTCCGGCCAGCGCGAGCAACACGAAGCCCCCGCAGATCATTTCACTGGCAAACCCCATCGCACCGGGTGCCAGCGGCCAGCGTCGCTGGCTCATCACACTACCGGTCGACCAGCTGGCGGTGGCGATGATAATGGCCACCAGGCCGGTGGGGCTGGCACTGAATCCAGCGCCACGGGTCAGCATGACAACGCCCGTCAGCCCGGCGACGATCCCGGCCGCTTCAAGGCGCGACGGGTAGACGCCCCAGAGCATGTTGAGCGCGGCAATCATGAGGGGCATGACGGCGATGAACACGACGACCAGACCGGAATCCACACTCTGTTCGGCAAACGCCGTGCAACCCATACCGCCACCCAGCATCAGCGCGCCGACCCAGAGCGCGTGCCGCCACTGACGCCGATCCGGCCATGCCGCACCACGCACGAGACGCATCCAGGCGAGCAGAACAGCACCGGCAAAAAGGAAACGCGTCGCCATCTGAACAAACGGCGGCAGGCTGACCAACGCCCATTTGATGGCCAGATAAGTGGAGCCCCAGATCAGCCACGTTGCGGCAAGGCAAAGCAGGATCAGCGGGCTAAGGGAATTCTCGCGCGGCGCAGACATGACTTACGGGATCTCCGTTCAAGGCTTGGCGAAACGCCCAAGGACCCGGATGTCTGCGCCCACCATACGCAGGTCGCGCACAGTCAGGCGATGCTTGCCGGCCAAGGACTCCAACCCTGGCAGGTCAAACATGCCGCGCGCGACGTCACCAATGAAACAGGGAGCCAGATAGAGCAACAATTCATCGACCAACCCAGCCTCCAACAAGGCACCGTTGAGCCGGAAACCGCCTTCGACATGCAATTCATTGATGCCGCGCCGTCCGAGCTCTTGCAGCAACGCAGGCAAATCCACCCGGCCATCGGCATTCGGCAAGCGCAGGATTTCAGCGCCTTGTTGTCGAAGCGCCGCTGCCTTTTCGGACGCTTCGGAAGCGGTTGCCACCAGCACCCCGCCACCGTGCAACAGCCTAGCCCGCAGAGGCAGTTCAAGACGGCTGTCGACGACCACTTTCAAGGGCTGCCGCACGATCTCGACACCGCGCACATTGAGCTGCGGATCATCGTCACGCACGGTGCCAATGCCACTCAGGATGGCACACGCACGCGCCCGCCAGCGATGCCCGTCCTGCCTTGCGGCTGGACCGGTAATCCACTGACTGACGCCGTTCTCAAGCGCCGTTTTCCCGTCCAGGCTAGCCGCCATTTTCATGCGCAGCCAGGGACGACCGCGCGTCATGCGCGAGACAAAACCGATGTTGAGCTCACGCGCCTCGACTTCCAGCAAACCACATTCGGCGACAATGCCGGCTTCTGAAAGCATCGACAACCCGCGCCCAGCCACTTGTGGATTAGGGTCCTGCATGGCGGCAACGACACGCGACACGCCGGCAGAAATCAACGCTTCGGCACAGGGCGGCGTGCGCCCGTGATGACTACACGGTTCGAGGGTGACGTAGGCGGTAGCGCCGCCTGCGGCGTCACCCGCTGCTCGCAAGGCATGAATTTCGGCATGCGACTCGCCGGCTTTCTGGTGCCAGCCTTCGCCAAGAATTGCCCCGTTTTTGACGAGGACACAACCGACGCGCGGATTCGGTGTTGTCGAATACAGGCCAAGTTCGGCGAGACGTAGCGCACGCGCCATGAAACCGTGATCGGCGGCGCTGAACATGCGAAGCTCTACCGGCTGCGCCGTTGCGCGGGTCGCGACACTTCGCGAACGAGTTCGGAAAATTCGTCGACATCCTCGAAGTTCCGATAGACGGAAGCAAAGCGGACATAAGCCACCTTGTCGAGCTTCTTCAACTCGCGCATGACCATTTCGCCAACTTTTTCGGACGGGATTTCGCGCTCACCGAGAGTCAGCAATTTTTCCTCGATACGCGCAATCGAGGCATCAACCGCTTCGACCGTTACCGGCCGTTTGCGCAACGACAACCACAGGCTGGCGGCGAGTTTTTCGCGATCAAAATCGACCCGCGAACCATTCTTCTTGACCACCTGCGGCAGGCGGATTTCCGCCCGTTCGTAGGTCGAAAACCGCTTGTCGCACGTCAGACAACGGCGACGACGGCGAACGATGTCGCCGTCGTCGTTGATGCGAGTATCCGCAACTGTTGTGTCAGACGCACCGCAGAAGGGACATTTCATTGCACTAACTCCACTGAAAATTCGGCGCGCCGCCAGAACAAGGCGCGCTCACCGCAGACAGTAGACGAACTACGGCAAGGTGAGCGCAACGCAGCGCTGGCAAGCGCCGGGTTTTCACGCTCCGTACACCGGAAACTTCTTGCACAACACGGTGACTTGATTACGAACACGCGCCAGCACCGCCTCATCGTTTGGTGCATCAAGCACGTCGGCGACCAGATGAGCGACTTCCTCAGCTTCGATCTCAGTAAAACCGCGCGTCGTCATGGCCGGCGTGCCAAGGCGAATGCCCGAGGTCACAAATGGCTTTTGCGGATCGTTCGGAATACCGTTCTTGTTGACCGTGATGTGCGCCTTGCCGAGAGCGGCTTCAGCTTCCTTGCCGGTGATGTTCTTGGAACGCAGGTCGACCAGGAAAACATGGGACTCGGTACGCCCGGAAACAACGCGCAGGCCGCGCTCTTCGGACAACACACGCGACAACACACGGGCGTTGGCGACGACCTGTTCCTGATAGGCAACAAATTCGGGCGAGGCAGCTTCCTTGAACGCCACGGCCTTGGCGGCAATCACGTGCATCAGTGGGCCGCCTTGCAGGCCGGGGAAGATCGCCGAGTTGATGGCTTTTTCGTGTTCGGCCTTCATCAGGATGATGCCGCCGCGCGGGCCGCGCAGCGTCTTGTGCGTGGTCGAGGTCACGACATCGGCGAAAGGTACCGGATTCGGGTAGCAACCGGCCGCAATCAAGCCGGCGTAGTGCGCCATGTCGACCCAGAAAATGGCACCGACTTCCTTGGCTATTTTGGCAAAGCGCTCGAAGTCGATACGCAGCGAGTAGGCCGAAGCACCGGCAATGATTATCTTCGGCTTGTGTTCGCGTGCCAGCGCTTCCATCCGGTCGTAATCGATGGCTTCATCGGCGTCGAGACCATAGGAAACGACGTTGAACCATTTGCCAGACATATTGAGCGCCATGCCGTGCGTGAGGTGACCACCTTCGGCCAGGCTCATGCCCATGATCGTGTCGCCGGGCTTGGCAAAGGCCATCAACACGGCCTGGTTGGCCTGCGAACCGGAGTTGGGCTGAACGTTCGCGCACTCGGCACCAAACAGCTTCTTGATCCGATCAATGGCGATCTGCTCGGCCACATCGACGTATTCGCAGCCACCGTAGTAGCGCTTGCCCAGATAACCTTCGGCGTACTTGTTGGTCAGTTGCGAACCCTGGGCTTCCATGACCGCCTTGCTGACATAGTTCTCGGAAGCGATCAGTTCAATGTGGTCTTCCTGGCGGCGATTTTCGTTTTCAATCGACTTCCAGAGTTCAGGATCAACTTTTGCCAGCGTATCTTTAGCAGAAAACATCGTTTGCCTCTCAAGCCATTGAAAAGAGATAAATTGTAACATGCAGGCCAAGGCCGGGAACCGGCTTGCGCCGCTGAAAATCTATTTCAGATGCGCCGTTTCGCCCCAACTCTCGATCACCCATTGCTCGCCGTCGACGCTCACCCAGTTGATCCCCGCGTTCGGAATCGGATAGTCGCGCGGCGCTTCGGGGGGCAAACCGTATACCCGGCGATAAATGACATCGAGCACACCACCGTGAGTGACGACCACGATGGTCTGGCCGGCGTGATCGCTCACCAGGGTGCCGATGCAGTCAAGAATGCGTGTTTGGTGCTCGCGTCGGCTCTCGCCGCCAGGTGAGATGTAATCCGGATCACGATGCTTTATCGCGCGCGCATCGTCCGGAAACTTTTCGGCAATCTCCGCAAAGGTCAGTCCCTCGCAACGACCGAAATGCCGTTCGCGCAATTCCGGGCGCAGGACCATCGGCAAGCCCAGCGCCGCCGAGATGGGATGTGCCGTTTGCCGGGCGCGTAACAGGTCGCTGCTATAGAGCGCAGCAGTCCGCACACGGGAAAAATAACGTCCGGCAGCCTGCCCCTGCGCCTCTCCTTTCGCGTTAAGCGCGAGGTCGATATGCCCTTGCATGCGCAGTTCAATATTCCAGTCCGTTTCGCCATGGCGAACAAAGCAGATTCGGGTCATTATGTTCTTCACAAATTCGAAACAACAATCCAAGACAGTTGGTAAAGCAAGCGGCTTGACGCCGCTCAAAGGCACACGGAACCACGGTTTGCCACGCTTTGAAGAGTACGATTTGTGCGATAATCGCCCTTCGATTTGCAGGCTTATTGCTTGCATCGCTTAAGAATTTTGGGCGAATTTTCACATTATTCGCCCAAAAAGTGACGAAAATTGCGTTTCTCAACGACAGACCCTAGCTATCACCCAAGGATTTCCCCGTGAACGCCCTCCTCAAGCTCTCACGCCACATCGACGTGTTGACTGAACGCATCGGCAAAACCGCCATCTGGCTAGTCTTGATCGTTGTACTGATCAGCTCCGGCAACGCCATCATGAGATACACCATCGGCTACAGCTCAAACGCTTTCCTGGAAATCCAGTGGTATCTGTTCGGCCTGATCTTTATGTCCTGCGGCGGATACACCTTCATGCGCAACGAACACGTCCGTATCGACCTGATTTCGGGGCGTTTTTCCAAGCGCGGACAAACCTGGATCGACATATTCGGCATTCTGTTCTTCATGTTGCCGATGGCCATCGCCATCATGGTGCTTTCCTGGCCCATATTCGTTCGCGCCCTGCAGTCGAGTGAAATGTCGAACAGCGCCGGCGGCTTGATCGTGTGGCCCGCCCGTCTGATGGTGCCCGCTGGCTTCTTCCTGCTTGTTCTGCAGGCCATTTCGGAGCTGATCAAACGCGTCGGTTTTCTCAAAGGTGCCTGCCCTGACCCGACCGCAAAGCGGAATGCCCTGACGCCCGAGGAAGAACTGGCCTTGGCCATCAAGTCCCAAAAGGGAGAAGCATGATGGCCGAATTTCTCATCGCCAACATGGCACCCATCATCTTTGTGTCGATGATCATCTTCCTGCTGGTCGGCTTTCCCGTTGCTTTTGCACTGGCGGCCAACGGCATCATTTTTGGCCTGGTCGGCATCGAGCTGGGGCTGTTCGGCCCGCAGATCTTCCAGGCCTTGCCGGACCGACTCTTCGGTGTGATGGCCAATGAAACCTTGCTGGCCGTTCCCTTCTTCACCTTCATGGGCCTGATTCTAGAACGCTCTGGCATGGCGGAAGACCTGCTCGATACGATTGGCCAACTATTCGGCCCGATTCGCGGCGGACTGGCCTACGCCGTGATTTTCGTCGGCGCGCTGCTGGCGGCGACCACCGGCGTTGTCGCCGCGTCGGTCATTTCGATGGGGCTCATCTCGCTGCCAATCATGCTGCGCTATGGCTACGACAAGCGACTGGCTTCCGGTGTCATCGCTGCCTCCGGCACGCTGGCGCAGATCATTCCGCCGTCGCTGGTGCTGATTGTCATGGCCGACCAGCTCGGCAAATCGGTCGGCGACATGTATGCCGGTGCGTTCATTCCGGGATTAGTGCTGACCTCGCTCTACGTCCTCTACGTAGTCATCATTTCCTTCACCAAGCCCGCCTGGGCACCGGCACTCCCGCCCGAAGCCCGTACGCTGCGCGGCAGCAAGCTACTGCTCAGAGTGCTGACGACGCTCGTGCCGCCGTTAATGCTCATCTTCCTGGTGCTCGGCACGATCTTCCTTGGCATAGCGACACCGACCGAAGGCGGCGCCATGGGGGCGACGGGCGCGCTGCTCATGGCGATTGCCCGCAAGCGCATGAACTGGAAGCTGCTTAAGCAGGCGATGGAAAGCACGGCCAAGTTGACCACCTTCGTGGTATTCATCCTGATTGGTGCCCGCGTCTTCTCGCTCACGTTCTACGCAGTCGATGGACATCTATGGGTCGAACATCTGCTGGTCAACCTTCCGGGCGGGCAGATTGGCTTCCTGATTGTCGTTAACCTTCTGGTTTTTGTTCTGGCTTTTTTCCTCGACTATTTTGAGCTGGCGTTCATTGTCGTCCCGCTACTCGGGCCGGTTGCCGACAAGATGGGGATCGACCTGATCTGGTTCGGCGTGCTGCTCGGTGTGAACATGCAGACCTCGTTCCTGCATCCGCCCTTCGGTTTTGCCCTATTCTTTCTGCGCTCGGTGGCACCAGCCTCGGTCAAGACCAGCGACATCTATTGGGGCGCCCTGCCCTTCGTCTGCATCCAGATCATTATGGTCGGGCTGCTGATCATGTTCCCGCAAATCGTGACGGTTGGCCTCGACAAGCCTAGCACGGTCGACGTCAACTCGGTGCAGATCGAACTTCCGGAAACCAACTACGACGAGCCAGCCGAAGAAGAGGTCAGTCCCACCAAGTAGCGAAACCAGGCGCTCAAAATAAAAACGGGGGCATCGCCCCCGTTTTTATTTTGCCGCTATCGCTATCGCTCAGCTCTTGCGACTGTACATGAATTTGGCGTACTCGTTTTCCGCTACCCGGAACCAAGAATTCTGCTCGTCAAGGAATTTCTTGTAATCGTCGTAGACCACCTTGAACTCGGGATTCGCCGCCGAGGTTTCCGCGTAGTACTCCATGGCGGCCTTGTAGCTCGCCTCCATAACATCTTTCGGAAAAGGCAGCATCTTGGTACCGGAGGCCAGTAACTGTCTGAGCGCCAGCGGATTCTTGGCATCGTAACGCGCGCACATCTCGGCGTCGGTATCGGCACACGCGGCCTCGATAACAGCCTGGTATTCCTTCGGCAACTCGGCCCACTTCTTGGCGTTGATGTAGGTGGAGATTTGCGGCCCGCCTTCCCACCATGCCGGATAATAGTAGTACTTGGCGACCTTGTTGAAACCAAGCTTCTGGTCGTCATACGGCCCGACCCATTCAACGGCGTCAATCGTGCCTTTTTCGAGCGCCGGGTAGATGTCACTGCCAGCGATCTGCTGTGGCACCACCCCCAGCTTGGCCAGCACTGCCCCGGCCAGGCCGGCAACGCGCATTTTCAGATTCTTGAAATCGGCGACGCTCTTCATTTCCTTACGATACCAGCCGCCCATTTGCACGCCAGTATTCCCGCTCGGGAAAGACACGATATTCGACTTGGCAAAAAAATCGCCCATCAATTTGGCACCGTTACCCTGCCGATACCAGGCCTTGATCTGCCGCGCATTCATGCCGAACGGAATCGCCGTGTCGATACAATAGGTCGGATCTTTACCGAAGTAGTAATACGAACAGGTGAAGCCCATTTCCACGGTGTTGTCCTTGACTGCATCATGCACGCCCGGGCCGGGGACGATTTCGCCGGCCGCGAACAGTTGTATCTGGAACTTGCCGCCGGTCATGTCGGAAATACGCTTGACCAGATACTCAGCCGAGCCGTGCAATGTATCCAGGCTTTTCGGGAAGCTCGATGCAATCCGCCACTTGATGGTCGGTGCATTCTGAGCGATGGCAGGCATGGCCACGGCACCGGCCGCAAGACCGACGCTGGCTTTCTTCAAAAAGGAACGTCTTTCCATGGTATTCATTCTCCGGGGGTTAGAAAGCGGTAAGCAAACAACCCGATGATTATAGCCAAAGCACGCACGTGGCAAAGGGCTTTTGCAAGTGAAATTTTCTGAGAATAAAGCAATCGCCCGGAGGTGGGCTTTCTATCGAATCCGCTTCAACAGGCCTCTTCAGAAGCACATGCCCGGAGACCCGCATAGTTATTGGCTTGCAGGGGATACAAGCGGAAGACGCCCGTATTCATTGACCTGCAGCCAAGCTAATTCACGGGCTACCACAAGCCGCAATCAGATGCCCGCTAGTTTCATCTCCTCGACGAGGATCGAACCGACCTGTTTGGAGCCGCGTACCAGCACGTCGTTGCCAACACCAGCAATATTGCGGAACATGTCGCGCAGATTGCCGGCGATGGTGACTTCCTCGACCGCATGCACGATCTCGCCGTTTTCAACCCAGTAACCTGCCGCACCGCGTGAATAATCGCCATTGACGTAGTTCACGCCCTGACCGAGCAATTCGGTCACCAGCAGGCCGTGCCCCATCTTCTTGAGCAGGCCCTTGAAATCGCGCTTGCCGGGATGCACGATCAGATTGTGGCATCCACCGGCGTTTCCGGTTGTCTGCATACCCAGTTTTCGTGCCGTATAGACGCTCAGAAAATAGCCCTGCAGCACCCCGTTAACAACCACCTCGCGGTCCTGGGTAGCCACGCCGTCGCTGTCGAAATAGCCGCTCGCCATGCCACCACGCAGGTGCGGACGCTCACTGATCTGGACTTTCTTGGAAAAAACCTTCTTGCCGAGACTATCTGCGAGAAAGGTAGTCTTGCGGTACAGGCTGCCACCGCTGACCGAATGGATGAAGTTACCGATCAGTGATGCCGCCAGCGGAGCCTCGAACAGCACCGGCACCTTGCAGGTCTTGATCTTGCGCGCGCCGAGTCGGGCCAAGGCGCGACGTGCAGCATAGTCACCAATCGCTTCGGGCGAAGCGATGTGTTGCGCATCACGCGACGTGGAATACCAGTCGTCGCGCTGCATGTTTTCGTCCTTGCCGGCAATCACCGAACACGACAGATAGTGCCGCGAGGACGGGTAGCCGCCCATAAAACCGAGACTGTTGGCCGAGACGAACTGGCCTTCCTGAATCGAGACCGTCGCGCCTTCCGAATTGGTCACTTGCGGACTGACGGCAAACGCCGCCTGCTCGCAGCGCGTGGCCAGATCGATGGCACCTTCAACCGGCAGAAGCCACGGATGGTAAAGATCGAGATCAGCAAACCCCTGTTCACGGGTCGCCAGCAGTTCCGTCTCCGGCAGACCGGCGCAGACATCAGCGGCGGTAAATCGGGCGATGTTTAACGCGGCTTCGACGGTCTCACGCAAGGCGGCCGGTGAAAAATCGGAGGTGCTGGCGTGACCTTTATGCTGTCCGAGATAGATGGTGACGCCGATGCCCTTGTCGCGGTTGTATTCGATGGTCTCGACTTCGCCGCAGCGCACGCTGACGGATTGCCCGAAGCCTTCCGAGACATCGACCTCGCAATCGCTTGCGCCAGACTTTTTGGCATGCGCAAGAACATCCTGCGCGTATTGCTGCAGGGTTTCAAGGGGTGTACTGAAACGCGAAGGTGCGGCGGGAACGGTCGTTCGTGACATGGGATGACGATGCAGGCGTTGAAAGCCGCTATCATAGCAGTTCCCTGCCGAGCTTCCGTTCCGGCATCGCCATACCAAACCGCAGCCCTGCTTCTGAATTGAAAACCGATGACGACCCACCGAGACGAAGAATTACCGCCCTCAAAAACCCAGCGCAAACAGCAGATGGATGATCTGCAAACGCTTGGGGAAGAACTTGTCGAACTGTCGAGTGATCGCGTCAAGAAAATCGACATCCCGGAGACTCTGCGTGAAGCGGTGAGTGCGGCACAACGCATGACGCGGCGCGACGAGGCCAGGCGGCGTCAGATGCAGTACATCGGCAAAATCATGCGCTCGGTCGAAGTGGAGCCGATTCGCGCGGCGCTGGCGCTGGTTCGCGGCGAATCAGCCAGCGAAACGGCCAAACTGCATCGCCTTGAGAAACTGCGCACCGATCTGCTGGCCGACGAGAAAGTGCTGCATGAAATCGCCACACTCTACCCGTCGGTCGATCTGCAGCACCTGCGGTCATTGTGCCGATCGGCGCTCAAGGAACAAGAGCAGAACAAGCCACCACGCAGCTATCGCGCGATTTTCCAGTTGCTCAAGGAGCTTGAGCAGGGCACTCCGGAAACCGCTGAAGACACGGAACTCGCTGATCCGTCGACAGACTAGTCGATCACGCTTTCGCGATAGCGGCCGATCTCGAAGCCGCTTCCGGCCTCTTCGAATTCGACCGGCGTCAACAAACAACGCCGACTATCGTGCATGAACTCCAGGCTCTCGCGCACATCGAAACTCCCGTTCGGCAAGACCATTCTTGCCACACCCGGGGAATTTCCTTCGTGCAGCCAGATCCCTGGAATGGCTCCGGTGGCTGAAAACCCGCTCGCCCGCGGCCGTAGCTCAACGCTCTGTGCGTGCTTGGACAGGGCCTGGATGCCGACGCTGGCGTGCGCATCCGAGTCCTTGTTGTAACGGCGAACGACTCCCAGCACCCAATTGTCGCCACCTTCAGGCTGCATGCTGATCAAAGACCCGATCCTGGGCCATTCAACGCCAAGGTCATCAAGCCCGGCACCAAACCCCCCCAGGCTGACATTCTCGACCACCCAGCTCTCCGCCGTACGCTCCTTGCCCAAACGCGCCACGTCGCCGGCAAACACCGTAAAGCTGTCATCGAACCCGCGCAACACGGCAATACGCGTTTTTACGGGATGGCGTGCATGCTCGCGCTGCGGCGGCTCTGCCGCCCAATACAGCGCCAGATGGCGCAGCACCGGCAGTAGCACCTTGGCCGGGTACTCGCCGCCAAGGTTCAGATCCTTCGGCACTTCCCCGCGTTCAACACCGCGCATCAACTCGTTCAACGCCTTCGGCGCAGTTCCTGGCGAGAAAAACCGCATAGACGGCAACAGACGGCCGGGTTGTCGCGCCATGCGCACGGGCGGCGTACCACTCGCCGCATCGACCCAATACACGCTATCGGGCAAACAATCGGTCGAAAATACAAAGCCCGACAGAAAATGGGCAATCAACCGGTCTGCCAGCTCGATTTCAAGCGGCAACAGGCTATCCATCGAAGACGAAGAAAAAACTAGTGCCTGCAGATATTGCTGCGCCACATTCGTCATACCCGGTTGCCCCGGATAAAGCTGCACCGGTTTTTGCGTATAGCTTGCGGCTTCGGCCGCCAGATAGGGCTGGCCGATACCTCGCCACAAATCCTCTCCAATCGGCCCGTAACGATATTCAACCCACTTCAACTGGGTCGCACGCGCGGCCACCAGACGGGCTGCAATAAGCGCCAGAGAGGATTTGAGCGCCTCACTGCCCTTGTCTTTGGGATTCCTCTGCGCACGATCGAGGCACTGAGCGTAGAGGCTGCCGGCCTCGCCCCAGTAGTTGTAACACATCGTCCAAAGCTGGCGCTCTTCACTCTTCGAAAGCTTTGGGGAATGCAGATAATCACGAGTCAGGCGGCGGATGTGTGTTTGCGCCGCTTCGTCAAGTTGCCGAACCACATCGAAGAAATGGTCAACGCGAAAATCATCGGCCGATTGCAAGGACTCGAACCAGCCGTAAATCTCATCAACCGCCTTCAAAGAATTATCCAGTGGAATTTCGCCGACAAGCCGCTTGAGTTCCTTGGCATCTCCCAGCGGATGATTGGGGCGTGACGAGAAAAAATTGAGCATCATGGCGGCTAGTCCTTACTCCCCGCCAGCGGGGAAAGCAATATGAATATTCCGATAATATAGGGCGAATAGCTAAAGCTGCAAGCCTGCAGCTATTTTTCGGACAACCCGACACCTCCATAAATCAGGGATGATTGCAGTCCAATCCATTACAATCGAAGGCTCAAAGCCACTCCGTAAAAACATGAAACAGTATCTTGACCTGATGCGCCACGTCTTCGAACGCGGCACCCCCAAGGCCGACCGTACCGGCACCGGCACGCGTTCGGTTTTCGGCTGGCAAATGCGCTTTGACCTCAGCGCCGGCTTCCCAATGCTGACGACCAAGAAGCTTCACCTGCGTTCGATCATCCATGAGCTGTTGTGGTTCCTTCAGGGCGACACCAATATCCGCTACCTCAAGGAAAACGGTGTCCGCATCTGGGACGAATGGGCGGACAAAAACGGCGATCTTGGCCCGGTGTACGGCCACCAGTGGCGGCACTGGAAAACACCCGACG
Source organism: Burkholderiales bacterium (assembly GCA_038316625.1). Classification (GTDB taxonomy): domain Bacteria; phylum Pseudomonadota; class Gammaproteobacteria; order Burkholderiales; family Rhodocyclaceae; genus Propionivibrio. The sequence continues at coordinate 10,775 of JBBQAT010000024.1, read as the reverse complement.
GGCGCGAGATCGACCAGATCGCCCAGCTCATCGACAGCCTGAAGAAGAACCCCGACTCGCGTCGACACATCGTTACTGCGTGGAACCCGAGCGATGTCGACAGCATGGCGCTACCGCCTTGTCACGCCTTCTTCCAGCTTTATGTGGCACCCGCCGCTGCTGGCGAGGCCGATCAGCGCCCCAAACTCTCGTGCCAGCTCTATCAACGCAGCGCCGACATTTTCCTGGGTGTTCCCTTCAACATCGCCTCGTATGCCCTGCTCACGCTGATGCTGGCGCAGGTCTGCGATTACCAGCCCGGCGATTTCGTGCATACCTTCGGCGACGCGCACCTCTACAGCAACCATTTCGACCAGGTGCAACTGCAACTGGCCCGCGAAATCCGCCCGCTGCCAACCATGCGCCTGAATCCCGCCGTAAAGGATATTTTCGCCTTCCACTTCGAGGACTTCACGCTGGAAGGCTACGATCCGCATCCGCACATCGCGGCACCAGTCGCCGTTTAGGTTGACATCATGATTTCACTGATTGCGGCGCTGGCCCTAAACCGTGCCATTGGCAACAAGGGAAAACTGCTCTGGCACCTGCCGGAAGACATGCGGCACTTCCGCGAAACGACGCGCGGCAAACCGGTGATCATGGGACGCAAAACCTGGGAGTCGCTGCCCGACTCCTTCCGCCCGCTGCCTGGACGGCACAATATTGTCGTCAGCCGCAACCCGGCTTATCAGGCTCCCGGTGCCACCCTCGTCGCTTCGCTGGAAGAGGCGATTCGCGCGGCAGGCGAAGCCGTCGAGGTATTCGTCATCGGCGGTGCCGAACTCTATCGGCAGGCGCTACCAGTTGCCGCCCGGCTTTATCTGACGGAAATTGCTCAGGATTTCGCCGGCGATGCATTTTTCCCCGACGTCCCGCCAGAGGACTGGGAAGAAGTTTCGCGCAAGGCCCAGCAAGGCACGTCCGGGCCGGTATTTTCGTTTGTCGTGTATCGACGCCGCTGACCAGCATCCCGTCCGTCTATAAAAAACGGCGACCGAGGTCGCCGTCTTCTTATGCAGGAATCGATCAGCGCACGCAATCGACGAAATAGGCCGCCTTGCCATTGACCACTTCCTTGACCAGCCCGTGGATATCGGTTTCGAAGCCGGGGAACTGAACGTTGAAGTCGCGTGCAAACTTGAGATAACGAACGATCGTTGCGTTGAAGCGCTCGCCAGGAATCAGCAGGGGAATACCCGGCGGATAGGGCGACACCTGCATGCTGGTGATGCGCCCTTCAAGATCGTCGATTGGCACGCGGTCGACCTCTCGGTGCACCATCTTGGCGAAAGCATCCGCCGGCCGCATCGCCGGCTCCATGTTCGAGAGGTACATTTCAGTCGTCAGGCGCGCCACATCATTGACCGCGTAGACACCGTGGATCAGGTGGCACAGGTCTTTGAGACCAATGCGCTCGTAAATCGGATGCTTGGCGACAAACTCGGGCAGCACCTTCCATAGCGGCTGATTCTTGTCGAAATCGTCCTTGAACTGCTGCAATTCGGTCACCATCGTATTCCAGCGGCCCTTGGTGATGCCGATGGTGAACATGATGAAGAATGAATACAGGCCGCACTTCTCGACGATAACGCCATGCTCGGCAAGATACTTGGTGACAATCGCCGCCGGAATGCCGCGCTCGGAAAACTCGCCATCGACGTCGAGGCCCGGTGTAATGACGGTGGCCTTGATCGGGTCGAGCATGTTGAAACCGTCGGACAACTGGCCGAAACCGTGCCAACGCTCACCGGGCTTGAGCATCCAGGCCTCGCGCTCTTCAATTCCCTCTTCCGAAAGATCGTCCGGCCCCCACACTTTGAACCACCAGTCGGCGCCCCACTCTTCGTCCACCTTGCGCATGGCGCGGCGGAAATCGAGCGCTTCGGCAATGGACTCTTCAACAAGCGCTGTTCCGGCGGGTGCTTCCATCATCGCGGCTGCCACGTCGCAGGAAGCGATGATGGCGTACTGTGGCGACGTCGAGGTGTGCATCAGATACGCCTCGTTGAAGATGTCACGGTCGAGTTCGCGGGACTCCGAGTTCTGTACCAGAATCTGCGAAGCCTGCGACAGACCGGCGAGCAGCTTGTGCGTCGATTGCGTCGCGAAAACCATCGACTCCTTGCAGCGCGGGCGGTCGGCACCGATGGCGTGGTAGTCACCATAAAAGTCGTGAAACGCCGCGTGCGGCAACCAGGCTTCGTCGAAGTGCAGGGTATCGATTTTGCCGTCGAGCATCTCCTTGATTTCCTCGACGTTGTAGAGGATGCCGTCGTAGGTGCTCTGGGTAATCGTCAGCACGCGCGGCTTGGCGCTCTTGTCACGGGCAAACGGATTGGCGTCGATCTTTTTCTGAATGTTCTCCCAGAGGAATTCCTCTTTCGGAATCGGACCGATGATGCCGTAGTGGTTGCGCGTCGGCATCAGGAAAACCGGGATGGCACCGGTCATGATGATCGAATGCAGGATCGACTTGTGGCAGTTGCGATCAACAACAACGATGTCGTCGGCAGCGACGATGGAGTTCCAGACGATCTTGTTCGAGGTCGTCGTGCCGTTGGTCACGAAGTACAGGTGATCGGCGTTGAAAATACGCGCCGCGTTGCGCTCCGACGCGGCGACCGGACCGGTGTGATCAAGCAACTGGCCAAGTTCTTCAACGGCATTGCATACATCGGCACGCAACATGTTCTCGCCAAAAAACTGGTGGAACATCTGGCCGACCGGGCTTTTCAGGAAGGCCACGCCGCCCGAATGTCCGGGGCAGTGCCACGAGTAGGAACCATCCGATGCGTAGTTCGTCAATGCGCGGAAGAAGGGCGGCGGTACGCTCTTCAGATAGGTCTTGGCTTCGCGCACGACGTAGCGGGCGATAAACTCGGGCGTATCCTCGAACATGTGAATGAAGCCGTGCAACTCGCGCAATACATCATTCGGAATATGCCGTGAGGTGCGTGTTTCACCGTACAGGAAGATCGGAATATCCTCGTTGCGGCAGCGAATCTCATTCACGAAGGCGCGCAGTTCGGCGATCGTTCCATCGGCCTCTTCGCTGCTGAAGTCCTCATCGTCAATCGAAAGAATGAATGCCGAAGCGCGGCTTTGCTGCTGGGCAAACGATGTCAGGTCACCGTAGCTAGTGACACCGAGCACCTCGATGCCCTCCTTCTCAATGGCTTCGGCAAGCGCCCGGACACCGAGACCACTGGCGTTCTCGGAGCGAAAATCTTCGTCGATGATGATGACTGGAAAATGAAAGCGCATGGCGAATCCGTTTGAAGAGAAGAGTTAGGTGTAAGAAGCGGGAAGCACGAGCGGAGTTCATTCCCCGCTCACCACTCCGGACGCTCGATTAGATTTTTGGCAAGGTTACGCCAACTTGCCCCTGGTACTTGCCGCCGCGATCCTTGTACGACGTTTCGCAGACTTCGTCGGCCTCAAAGAAAAGCACTTGCGCACAACCCTCGTTGGCGTAAATCTTGGCCGGCAGCGGCGTGGTATTTGAAAACTCCAGCGTCACGTAGCCTTCCCACTCGGGCTCGAAGGGCGTGACATTGACGATAATCCCGCAGCGCGCATAGGTACTCTTGCCAAGGCAGACCGTCATCACGTTGCGCGGAATGCGGAAATACTCGACGGTACGCGCCAGCGCGAACGAGTTCGGCGGGATGATGCAGAAATCGGCGTTCACTTCAACGAAGGAATTGGGGTCGAAGTTTTTCGGATCGACGATGGTTGAATTGATATTGGTGAACAGCTTGAATTCGCGCGAACAGCGAATGTCGTAACCGTAACTCGACGTGCCGTAGGAAACGACCTTCTGGCCATCGACAAAGCGCACCTGATCCGGCTCGAACGGCTCGATCATGCCGTGCTGCTCTGCCATGCGGCGGATCCACTTATCGGATTTTATGGACATTGCTGACGTCCCGGGGCACGTTGAAGAAAGGCGGGTATTTTACGGTTTCTCGAACCTCGTGGGGAATTGCTTTCCAGCCTGTCGCTCGCCGGCTCGATTAGCGAAACCGGTCAAGCACCAGCACCTCGGAGAGGCAAGCAGAACGGGCCTCTCAAGCGCCCATGCCACAAGCACAAGGAAGCACGCGGCCTGCGCGCATGGCACTCTGTAGATGGCCTATTCATGCGCGTTTCCAGCCGCCGTCTCACTTCGATCGGAACCACTGAAGTGCGAAGGTCAACCATGGACACCCCGTCGCCGTTATGTCGCCATGAGAAACGATTCAACTTTCCGCATCATGGCGCTGACCGCCGCGCTTCTGATTTCCCTGCTGTCCGGCTGCGCCACCCCCTCGCTGAACAAGAACCAGTGTCTCACCGGCGACTGGCGCGGCATCGGCTTCGACGACGGGCGACAAGGCTTCTCCCCGGCACGGATACACCAGCACGCAGAAGCCTGCGAAGAGCTGGGCGTCGTCCCCGGCGCAACGGAGTACCGTGCCGGTTGGGATCAGGGCGTGCGCGGATTTTGTACGCCCAGCCAGGGAATGCGCAGCGGACGACAGGGCGATGCTTATCACGGCCTCTGCCCACCCGATCTGGAGCCAGGCTTTCTGAACGGCTACGACGCGGGACTTCGCGACTTCTGCGCCCCAGCACGCGGCTATGAAGCCGGGCGCTACAGTGGCGTGTATCGTGGCAGCATCTGTCCGCCGGGGCTGGAATCCGCCTATCGCCGCGCCTATGAGGCCGGACTCAACGTCCAACGCGCACGGGCTCGTATCGAAGCCATCGAACACGAGCGCAATCAACTCACGCGGCAACTTGGCCGCACCAAGGACGAGAAGGAAAAGCGCCAGATCATCGAGCGGCTCGATCGCCTGCATGGCGAGCAGCACCGGGCAACGAACGGCCTCTTCTTCCTCGAAAACGCCTTACCCTCGCCCTGGCCTTACTGAGGAAACAACCAGCCAACACCTATCGAAGCCACCGCCCCTCGTAGGGTGTGCAACGCCAAGCGTTGCGCACGGTTCCAATGTCATTTCCGCGTGCGCAAATCAAGATTTGCACACCCTACCCTTCATTCGCCAAAGCCGCACTGTGACGCAGCCGCATCGGCCCCGCCCCAATCCGCTGGATAAACGCCCTCGCGAACCAATCGGTGAAACGTCGAATACGGCCAATCCTCGACCTTCTCAACCAAACCATGCCTCACCGGATTGAAATGGATGTAATCCATGTGCGCCGCAAAATCGGCGTCATCACGGATTTGGTGTTCCCAGAAACGGCGTTGCCAGATCGTCGATTCGCGTCGGGCGATGCGTGAGGCGTTTCGCTCGCCCAGCGCCACGTAATCCGCCGCCACCGCCCGCGTTACCAGCCGTTTGATCCAGCTCCAGCGCACGCCGAAATCCGCATCGCCGGGCGGCAACGTCCACAGGCAATGCAAATGATCTGGCAACAACACCCAAGCATCGACCGTAAACGGATAACGATCCCGCACCCGCACGATGGCGTCGTGCAAGGCCCGCCGTACGGCATCGTCGGTCAGAATGCGTTGGCGACGATACGTCACCACGGTGAAGAAAAACGTCGCCCCGGCGGTATTCGAGCGGCGATAGCGCGACATGAGCAAACCCCAGGAAAAGCGTTGCCAGGCATTATCGACCAAACCCGCCCGGCACAGAACCACGAGACGTCCCAAACCACTCAACGTTGGATTTCGCCAACGCCCACCGCAAAGCCTCCCCACCGTAGGGTGTGAAACGCAAAGCGTTGCGCACCGTTCCAACGCCGATTCCGCATGCGCAAATGGGATTTGCGCACCCTACCGGGTACTTCAATCAAGAATTCTGCACCACGATGTTCGGGAACTTGGCGCTCATATCCTTGGCTCGCTCCGCCACTTTCACGGCGACGCGGCGGGCAATCGTCCGGTAGATATCGGCGGCGCGCGAATCCGGAGCACCGACGACCGTCGGCTTGCCTGCATCGGCCATCTCGCGAATCGCCAGTTCCAGCGGCAGGGAGCCGAGAAATTCGGCGTCGTAATCCTTGCACATCTTCTCACCGCCGCCATGGCCGAAGATGTGTTCCTCGTGACCGCACTTCGAGCAAATGTGAATACTCATGTTTTCAACGAGGCCAAGAATCGGAATGCCGACCTTGTCGAACATCTTCAATCCCTTGCGCGCATCGATCAGCGCGATGTCCTGCGGCGTGGTGACGATCACCGCGCCGGTCACCGGGACTTTCTGCGCCAGCGTCAGTTGCGTGTCGCCGGTACCCGGCGGCATGTCGACGATGAGGTAGTCCAGATCGTTCCAGTTAGTCTGGTTGAGAAGTTGCTCCAGCGCCTGCGTGACCATCGGGCCGCGCCAGACCATCGGTGAATCGACGTCAACCATGAAGCCAATCGACATCGTCTGCACACCGTAGGCCTTGAGTGGCTCCATCGACGTGCCGTCTTCAGATTCCGGCTGACGCCCGGCCAGACCGAGCATTTGCGGGATCGATGGGCCGTAGATATCGGCATCGAGCAAGCCAACATTCGCGCCTTCCTGCGCCAGCGCCAGCGCCAGATTGACGGCGGTCGTGCTCTTGCCGACGCCGCCCTTGCCTGAGGCGACCGCGATAATGTTCTTGACGCCTTTCAGCGGCTTCAGATTGCGTTGCACGGCGTGCGCAACAATCTTGAACGTCACGTTGGCGTCGACGCTGCCGACGCCGGGAAGCGCCTTGATCACCGCGACTACGGCGTTGCGGATCACTTCAAGCTGCGTCTTTGCTGGATAACCCAACTCGATATCCAGCGACACCTTGTCGCCCTCAAGCTTGATGTTCTTCGCCGAACGCGTCGAAACGTAATCTTTCTGCGTGTTCGGATCGATCAGCCCACTCAACGCCGCCTGCACGGCCTCCATCGTTACTGCCATTCTGCACTCCTTTTGGATATACCTGACTAATTTTGTCTAGTTTACTCGAAAACGCGAAGGCCTGCACTTTGCTAGAATGTTCGTTTTGCCGCAAGCGGCACAAACAACACAATAATCAGATCGCAGCCCATGACCCGCAAAATCCTCGTTACCTCAGCCCTGCCTTACGCTAATGGCGCAATTCACCTTGGTCACCTTGTCGAATACATCCAGACCGACATCTGGGTGCGCTTCCAGAAAATGCAGTCGAAGGACAAGGTTAGTGAATGCTGGTACTGCTGCGCCGACGATACGCACGGCACGCCAATCATGCTGCGCGCGGAGAAAGATGGCATCACGCCGGAGGCGCTGATCGACCGCGTGCATGGCGAGCATTCGCGGGACTTCGCCGGTTTCCACGTGGCTTTCGACAATTTCTATACGACGCATTCGAAGGAAACGCAGGACTGCGCCAACCTGATCTATGCCCGCCTGCAAAAAGCCGGCCTGATCGAAAAGCGCACCATCGAGCAATATTTCGATCCGCTCAAGCAGATGTTCCTGCCGGATCGCTTCATCAAGGGCGAGTGCCCCAAGTGCGGTGCCAAGGATCAATATGGCGACAACTGCGAGAGCTGCGGCGCGGCCTACACGCCGAACGACCTGAAAGACCCGTACTCGGCCATTTCCGGCGCCAAGCCCGAACTGCGCAACTCCGACCATTACTTCTTCAAGCTTTCCGGCGACAGTTGCCAATCCTTCCTGCGCCGCTGGACACGAGAAGCGGGCCATCTGCAACCGGAAGCCGCCAACAAAATGCAGGAATGGCTCGGTGCAGACGGCGAAAACAAGCTCACCGACTGGGACATCTCGCGCGACGCGCCTTACTTCGGCTTCGAAATTCCCGATGCGCCGGGCAAGTATTTCTACGTCTGGCTCGACGCGCCAATCGGCTACATGGGCTCGTTCAAGAACCTGTGTGAGAAGAAAGGCATCGACTTCGACGAGTATTTCAAGCCGGATAGCAAAACCGAGTTGTACCACTTCATCGGCAAGGACATTCTCTACTTCCACGCGCTGTTCTGGCCAGCCGAACTGCAACACGCCGGATTCCGCGCGCCGACCAGCATCTTCGCGCATGGTTTCCTGACCGTCGACGGTTCCAAGATGTCCAAATCGCGCGGCACCTTCATCACCGCCGAAAGCTATCTGCAGACCGGCCTCAACCCCGAATGGCTGCGCTACTACTACGCCGCCAAACTCAACAGCACGATGGAAGACATCGACCTCAACCTTGAGGATTTCGTCGCCCGCGTCAATTCGGACCTGGTCGGCAAATATGTCAATATCGCCAGCCGTTGCGCCGGTTTCATCAGCAAGAAATTCGGCGGCACGCTGGCCTCGACCGATGCCGCCTGGATCAAGCCCCTGCGCGACGCCGCCGGAAGCATCGCGCAAGCCTATGAAGACCGCGAATACGGTCGCGCCCAGCGCGAGGTCATGGCCCTGGCCGATGCCGCCAACGTCGTTGTCAACGAGCGCAAGCCGTGGGAACTGTCCAAGCAGGAAGGTAAGGAAGCGGAACTGCACGCCGCCTGCTCGGAAGCCATCGAAGCCTTCCGCCTGCTCACGCTCTACCTCAAGCCAGTGCTGCCGAAGGTTGCCGAAGCCGTCGAAGCCTTCCTCGGCATTGCGCCGCTGACCTGGAGCGACGTCGCCACGCCGCTGCCGGCCGGTCACACCATCAACACCTACAGCCACCTGATGACGCGCGTCGAACCCAAACTGATCGCCGCGCTGGTCGAAGCCAACAAGGCCTCGCTGGCGCCCACCGAGCCAGTTGCCCCGGCCGTCGCAAAAACCGAAGCCAAAGTCGAAAAGGTCGCGGCGGCTCCCGCCAAAGCCGCTGACGCGGATGGCGAATTCATCAGCATCGACGACTTCATGAAGGTCGACCTGCGCATTGCACGCATCGTCGATGCCGGCCACGTCGAGGGAGCGGAGAAGCTGATCCGGCTATCGCTAGATATTGGCGAAGAGAAGCCGCGCCAAGTGTTCGCTGGCATCAAGTCAGCCTACGACCCGGCGCAACTCATTGGCCGCATGACGGTGATGGTCGCCAACCTCGCACCGCGCAAGATGAAGTTCGGCCTCTCGGAAGGCATGGTCATGGCCGCTTCGGATTCGGATGGCAAGGCCCCTGGCATCTTTTTGCTCACCCCGGACGCTGGGGCTCAGCCTGGAATGCGCGTAAAATAACGCAGTCATGCAGAAAGCACCGCGCCCCCAGCTAACACTAACGATCCTGCTCTACGCCATCTTCGATGTTGCAGGCATGGTTTTGTTTGCCACCGGCGCGCTGTGGCTAGCACAGGGAAAAGCGCTTTTCATCGCCGGCTTCCCGACCAGCACGATGGAAGCGCTAGCTGTTCTTGTCGTCGGTCTGGCGCTGATGCTCTGGGCCGCTTCGCGAATTCTGCGCGAATTGCTCAAACGGCCAACCAACAACGCCCGGGAAGGCAACTAACCCATGGGCCAATGGTTACTGATCGACTGGGTGCTGCTCACTGCTCTGGGCTGGCTTCTGATTGGCGTCGTCGGCGTCTTTTTCCCGCGCAACTTCACGCTGATCAGCCGTGTTCTGTTTCCTCTCGGTGCCGTCCTCGCGCTGATTCTTGCCATCCTGGCACTGACCGGCATCGTTTCCGGTCCGCAAGTCCTGGTCATGCCGATCGGACTGCCTGACCTTCCCTTCCATCTGCGCCTCGACGCACTATCGGCCTTTTTCCTCTTTCTTCTTGGCGGCACCTCGGCCGGCATATCGATCTACGCCGCAGGATACATGCGCAAGAGTGAAGGCGCAGAGCATGGGCTGCAATGCCTGCTCTACCACGTCTTTCTGACCAGCATGGCCTTCGTCATGCTGGCCGATGACGGCTATGCTTTCATGGTGGCCTGGGAATCAATGGCGCTCAGTTCGTTCTTCCTGGTTACTGCAGAACACCGGCACGCCGAAATCCGGCGCGCCGGTTATCTCTACCTGCTGGTCGCGCACATCGGCGCGGTGGGCATCCTGCTTTCCTTTGGCGTAATGGCCGGCAGCACGGGTGACTACACCTTTGACGCCATGCGCGACTTTTACCACGAGGGTTTCTGGCCAACCGTCGCCTTCCTGCTCGCACTGTTCGGCTTCGGCGCCAAGGCCGGCCTGTTGCCGTTGCACATCTGGCTACCCGAAGCGCACCCGGCTGCGCCCTCGCCGGTATCGGCGATGATGAGCGGCGTCATGCTCAAGACGGCGATTTATGGAATGCTACGCGTCAGTTTCGATCTGCTGCATGCCCAGTTGTGGTGGTGGGGTGCGCTGCTGCTGCTGCTCGGGCTGGCGACCGCCTTGTTCGGCGTCATTTTCTCGACCGTTCAGACCGACATGAAACGCTTACTCGCCTACTCGTCAATCGAGAACATCGGCTTGATTTTTGTCGGTTTCGGGCTGACCCTGATCTTCAAGTCCTTCTCGCTGCCCAACCTTGCCGCGCTGGCCCTCACCGCGACGCTTTACCACTGCCTCAACCACGCCTTTTTCAAGAGCCTGTTGTTCCTATGTACCGGCTCGGTGCTGCATGCCACGCGCGAACGCAACCTTGGCAAGCTCGGCGGACTGATTCACCGCATGCCGTGGGTGGCCTGGCTGGCACTGGTCGGCGTACTGGCGTCGGCCGGCCTGCCGCCGCTCAACGGCTTCGTCTCGGAATGGCTGCTGCTGCAGAGCTTCCTGTTCACCTCCGGCCTGCCACAGGGTTATCTCAACATGCTGCTGCCGGCCGTCGCCGGTGCCGTCGCACTAATCGCCGCGCTCGCCGG
>JBBQAT010000023.1:0-36889 GCA_038316625.1 Burkholderiales bacterium | reverse complement strand
GTGTCGGACTGAATTCCTGCAATCATCGTTTCGATCTCGATGGTCGCGGATGCCGTCCGCTCCGCTAGTTTGCGCACTTCATCGGCGACCACGGCAAAGCCGCGCCCCTGCTCGCCGGCCCGCGCGGCTTCAATGGCCGCGTTCAGCGCCAGCAGGTTGGTCTGCCCGGCGATATCCTTGATCACGCCCGCAATCGACGAAATCTGGTTGGCGCGTTCCTTTAGCTTGCGAATGCGCCCGGACGCATCACTGACAGTCGCTGCGATCTCGTTGATCTCGTGACTGGCGACCTGGATCCGCCCGAAGCCATCTTCTGACAGGCTGACCGAGTTCAGCGAGGTTGCCTGGGTATCTTTTGCGCTGTCGGAGATGTGATTGATACTGACCGTCATTTCTTCGATCGCTGCCGCCATCGATGACGTGGCATCGGACTGGTGTTGAGACGCGACAGCTACTTCGCGCGATGCGGTGCTGATGTGTTCTGCGCCTTGCGTAAGTTGGGTCGAGCTTTGACTGATCTCCCTCACCATCGCTCGGATCGAATCCACCATGTTGCCCATTGAGGCCAGCATGCTGCCTTTGGCCGCCAACGGCATTGCACCCGTCAAATCACCTTCTGCCACACGAGACATGAAGCCAATAGCTTCGGCCGGCTCGCCGCCCACTTGACGAAGAACCCCGCGCGCAATGATGAACCCCAGACCGGCGATCAGGGCAATAAGGACGCCAGCAACTGCAAGGTCAGAAAGCAGACGTTTCTGAAACTCGTCATTAATGTCATCGACGTAGGCGCCGGTAGCAATCACCCATGACCACGGCTCGAAAAGCTTCACATACTGCATCTTGTCTACAACTTCCTTCTGTCCGGGGCGCGCCGACAAAGTATTCATGTAGGAACCGCCTGGATTCTGTTTGGCAGCAGCAAGAATATCCTTCCACGTGTAGCTGCCCTGCGGGTCGCGAACCTTTTCAAGCATGTTCTGCCCGATGCGTTCCTTGATCACATGATTGATGCCCACGCCCTCCGTCGTGAAGGCGAACACGTATTCGGACTTGCCATCCTTACCGCCGTAGCGGAACATCCGCATCGATTCGGTCGCTGCCTTCTGCGCCTGCTCGCGAGTCATCGTTCCGGCGGCTTCCTGCGCTTGAAAATCCACCAGGGAAGCGTAGGTTCCTTCAAGAACCGAGCGAATGATCGCCTTGCGCCCATCAATCAGATCCCGCTGCATTTTGACGGCCGACAAGACGACCAGACTGACCAAACCCAGCAATGCCGCAGCAACCAGCAAAGCAATCTTTGTTTTCAACTTCATGCGATCGATCATTGCGACACCTCACTTAGAACGGAAAAATTCAACAACGCAACCCCGGCTGGCCGGCCATCACGGCACGCACGCAGGCGGACGGCAGAACGATATCGACACGATGCTCTTCAACGGCAATTCGACACAAATCTAAACCCACGCTGTCAATTTCAGTCACGGCGGACAAATCCAGTTTGTCGACGCCCATTTTAGTAAGGCTGTGCATGAAGTCATTGCGCAAACTGCCGTTCATCCCGCCAGCAATGCGCATCACCTTGCTCCCCTGCAGATCATTGATGCTCAGGATGGACGCCATGCCCAGGGCCAGTGCATTGTCAATGGCGGTCAGGATCAACCATTCGTTGATCGGTCCGGCCTGAAAGCGGGCACCATATTGGTCGCCGATCTTGCTCGTCACGGCAGCCGACAGGTCGATGAGCGGGGACTCGAAGACCGAGAACTCGCAGCCACAGACTTCCCCGATTCTTAATGGAAGCTCGGTACGCAGCATCAAGCCACCGAGCGAGAGATTTGCCAGCTTGCCAGTTCCGGCAAGCCCATACTGCCCGATGCGAACGCTCGGGAAGACGTTAAAGCGAATACGCTGATGTCGACGTTGCTCTTTCATGACGCCCCCGCTCAGTTCTTCGTTATCATGTGCTTCAAACATATTACATCCATCTCCGCGCCATGACTCACTATTCAAGACCCTTTCAGCATTATTTCCACACCATTCTGTTTGCAACTGCGCTGGTTTTCCTCTCGGTTCCCGTTAGCGTCCGGGCGGCCGAACTGCCAGCCTCGGTCGTTCAGATGTTAAGGGACGCCGGAATTCCCCCGCGCAACGTTTCTGTCATCGTCCAGGGCGTTGCCGCCAGCTTGCCGCTCATCCGGCACAACGCCCAGCAGGCGATGAATCCGGCATCGACGATGAAACTGGTGACCACTTACGCCGCGCTCGAACTGCTCGGCCCGGCCTACACCTGGAAAACCGAGGCGCTGGCCGAGGCTTCGCCGGCCAACGGCCTGCTCAATAGCAACCTCTACCTGCGCGGCAGCGGCGACCCGAGGCTGGCGCTGGAACAGTTCTGGCTGCTGCTGCGCCAGTTGCGCGCACGCGGCGTGAGCGACATCACCGGCGATTTGATTCTTGACCGCAGTGCTTTTGCCTTGCCCCCACACGACCCCGCCGAATTCGACAACGAGCCGCTGCGCCCCTACAACGCCGGCCCGGACGCCCTGTTGGTCAATCTCAAAAGCGTGCGCCTGACCCTGCACCCCGAACCAGGGCAGAAAACTGTGGCGATCATTTCCGAAACGCCGAGTGAAGACATGCGCATCACCAACCGCCTCAAGCTCACGGATGACAGCTGTGGCGACTGGCGCGAGCGGTTCAAGGTCACGGTCAATGGCGGAACAATCGAGCTGCAGGGAAACTTCGCGGCGGACTGCGGCGACAAAGCGTTGAATCTTTCGCCATGGCCAGCCGACGCACAGGTTGAACAACTGTTCCGCGCGCTCTGGCGCGAGCTTGGTGGCACCTTGCGCGGCAAGGTTCGCGACGGGCTGACGCCGGCCGGCGCCCGTTCTCTGGCCGTACAGGAATCGCCGACCCTCAGCGAAATCGTGCGCGAAATCAACAAGTACAGCAACAATGTGATGGCCCGTCAGGTGTTTCTGACGCTGGCCGCCGAACGCCCGGCCACGCCAGACGGTGCGCGACGGCGCATCAAATCGTGGCTATTGGACAAGGGCTTGAAGATACCTGAACTCGTGCTGGAAAACGGATCAGGGCTTTCACGTAGCGAACGCATTTCGGCCGACGGGCTAAGCCAGTTGCTGCTCTCTGCGTGGAAGAGCCCGGTGATGCCCGAACTGATGTCGTCGCTGCCGCTTGCCGGCATCGACGGCACGCTGAAAAAGCGCCTCGGCAACAGCGCCGCCACGGGCCGTGCGCACCTTAAAACCGGCTATCTGGACGGTGTGCGTGCGATTGCCGGCTACGTATTGGACAGCAACGACAAGCGCTGGGTCGTCGTTTTCCTGATCAATGACCCGAAGTTCCGGCTCGGCAAACCGGCGATGGATGAACTGTTGCGCTGGGTGAGCGAACACTGAACGGGCTGCGAGACAATAAATACGGGCATCTACAGCATCTGTGCCGCGCAACCCAATAAGCATGAGGGCCTCGGGGCATACCCTATTGGAACGACTGATCGACGCCCCTCTCGGGATATCAACCTGATAGGCAGCCATGTTGAAAGGCAAGAACAAAGGCCTCACCACCAAGACGACCGAAGGAAGTGCAGAGCAATACTTGACGTTAACTTGGTGCCCTCTTGGTGCCCTTGGTGTCTTGGTGGTTCGCACTTATTCGTTGAACTACTACCGCCCCAACACCATCGTTCGCAGCGTCGGCGCCACATAAAAGCGCGCGCTGGTTTTCGCCCTGACATCCTCCAGCGAAACGTCCGGGCCCAGTTCTTCGAGCATCAGACCATCGGTCGTACGCCGGAAGACGGCCATCTCGGTAACGATCAGATCAACACAGTTGACTGCGGTCAGGGGCAAATCACAGGTCGGCACGATTTTCGGCCCACCGTCGCGTGTGCAATGTTCCATAGCGACAATCACGTGCTTGGCACCGGTCACCAGATCCATCGCCCCGCCCATGCCCGGCACCATTTTGCCCGGCACCATCCAGTTGGCCAGATTGCCCTGCTCATCGACCTGCAAGCCACCCAGTACCGTGGCATCGACGTGGCCGCCGCGAATGAGCGCGAACGAGAGCGCGCTGTCGAAAATCGCTGCACCCGGCAGCAGGCTGCAGGCCTGCCCTCCGGCATTAACGACATTGGGATTGGGCTCGCCGTCGAGCGGCCCCATGCCGAGAAAGCCGTTTTCCGATTGCAACGTAATGTGCAGATCTTCCGGCAAATATCGTGGCACCAGCGTCGGCGTGCCGATTCCGAGGTTGACCACGTAGCCTTCTTTCAGCTCCTGCGCGACCCGGCGGGCAATGATTTCTTTGGCGTCCATTTCAGTTCTTCCGTGTCAAAAGGAGGTGATCAACCAGTGCGGCGGGCGTAATCACGTGATCCGGGTCAATCGCCCCGACGTCGACGATTTCGTCGGCCTCGACGATCACCACGTCAGCGGCCAGGGCAATCAGCGGGTTGAAATTGCGCGCGGCACGGTCATAGGTCAGATTGCCAATACGATCCGCACGGTGCGCCTTGATGATGGCGATATCGGCGCGCAGCGGCAGTTCCAGCAAAAACTCGCGCCCGCCGACCGTGAGCTTCTGTTTGCCTTGCTCGACGATGGTGCCAACGCCAGTGGGCGTCAAAAAGCCGCCCAGCCCGGCACCACCGGCGCGAATGCGCTCGATCAGGGTTCCCTGCGGTGAAAGCTCGACGTCCAGTTCGCCAGCCAGCATCAGTTTCCCCGTAAGCGGGTTGGTGCCGATGTGCGAGGCGATCAGGCGACGCACCCGGCGCTGCTCGATCAAGGGCGCGATACCGGGAATCGGGCAACCCGAGTCGTTACCAATCAGGGTCAACTCCCGGACATCCGCCTCGCAAAGCGCTTGCACCAGGCCGGCCGGCGTACCGATCCCCATAAAGCCGCCGTACATCACCGTCATGCCATTGCGGAACAACTTCCCGACCTCAGACCACTCCATCAGTTTTGCGTAGCTCATTTTTTTGTTATCCAGATCGTTATATGTTTCGAAGAAACCTCCCTCGCATTCGTCATTCCGGCGAAAGCCGGAATCCAGTGGCGCTCAACTGGATTCCGGGTCAAGCCCGGAATGACGGCATAAAGGGATTTGTCTGTTTAGTGCTTGATCCCCAGAATCGCTCTCGCCTCAGCCGGCGTTGCCAGCGGCCGATCCAGTTCGCGGCTGATGCGCGCGATGCGCTCAACCAGTTGCGCGTTGCTGGTGGCGAGTTCGCCCTTGCGGTAATACACATTGTCTTCAAAGCCGACACGCACATGTCCGCCAAGCAGAATGGCCAGCGTCGCCAGGGGCAGCTCCGCTGCGCCGATCCCCGCGACCGTCCACGAAGCACCCGCCGGCAATTGCGACTTCATGTACATCAGCGCTTCCGGCGTACCGGCCATTCCGCCGGGAATGCCCAGCACGAAGTCGACATGCAGTGGCGCGCTCAGCAGGCCTTTTTTCAGCCAGCGATTGAGGGTGGTCATCATGCCGGTGTCGAAGAGTTCAAACTCCGGTTTGACGCCGTGCTCGCGCATCGCCTGGGCGAAGATCTCCATGTCCGCCGGGTGGTTCATGAACACGTCGTCGCCGAAATTGACCGAGCCCATCGACAGGGTTGCCATTTCAGGGGCCAGCGTCACCGGTGCCAGGCGCTCGGTCGGCGTCATGCCGACGGCGCCGCCGGTGGACACCTGGACGATCACGTCACAACGCTCGCGGATGGCGGCGATGATCCGGCGGTAGGTTTCCCTGTCCTGCGTCGAACTGCCATCCGCATTGCGTGCATGCAGATGAACGATCGACGCGCCGGCCTTGACGCATTCTTCGGCAGCTCGTGCGATCTCCGCCGGCAGGATCGGCAATGCCGGCTGTTGTTCCCGAGTGACTTCCGCGCCCGTTAGCGCGGCGGTAATGATCAGTTTTTCCATGGTCAAAGCCTCCGATCAGCGCTTGATGCGCTGGCAAAGCGCGGGCACGACGCAGGTTCCCGAGGCCTTGCAGACAAGCACCGGCTCGGCCAGCACGTCAGCCGCCGAGGCTTGCCCTTCAACGTACACGGAGGCGATGACCTTGCGCGCCTCGAACTCCATCCTGCGCGAAGTCTTGCCCATCTTGACGATGCGGCCGGTGGCCTCGATGTAATCGCCGGCGTAAACCGGAGCGAGAAACTCGACGTTGTCGTAAGCAACGAAAAGTCCTTCATCGCCATCACTGCGAATCAGCAATTCGGTGGCAACGTCGCCGAACAGGTTCAGCATTTTGGCACCATCGACCAGATTGCCGGCGTAGTGGGCCTCGTGGGCGCTGATGCGCAGACGGATGAGGCTGGTAATGTTGCTGGTATCGTTTTCCATTCAAGCGGCCTTTCGGTTGATCCATTCGTGGATGGCAAAAGATGCCACATCTTCGGCGTAGGTCTTGGTGCCAAAACCGGCGTCGTAACCCAGCTCCTTGGCCAGTTCGTGACTGATGCGCGGCCCGCCGACGACCAGGATGACCTTGTCGCGCAGCCCTTCCGCTTCGAGCAGGTCGGACAGTTTGGTGAGGTTGTCGAGGTGGATGTTCTTTTGCGTCACCACCTGCGAGACGAGGATGACATCGGCTTTCTCTTCAATCGCCCGAGCCACCAGATCTTCCGAATCGACCTGCGCGCCAAGGTTGATGGCGCGGATTTCGTGATAGCTCTCCAGACCCTTGTGCCCGTTGAAGCCCTTCATGTTCATGATGGCGTCGATGCCGACGGTATGCGCATCGGTTTCGATGGTGGCCCCGATGACGACCATGCGCCTCCCCATCTTCTCGGCGATCAGCTGGTTGATGCCCTCCTTGTCGAGGACGTCATACTCCGGTTTGACGACTTCGAAGCTGGAAAGATCGACCTGATGCCGACACTGTCCATAGACGACGTAGAAGCTGAAGCCCTGCCCCATTTCTTCGGCATGGACGACCGCCGGTTCGTCGAGTCCCATCAGCGCCGCCAAGCGCTTGGCACCCTCCTTGGATGTTTCGTCAAGCGCCACCGGCAGGGTAAAAGAGACTTGCACCCGGCCGTCGTTCAGCGTGTCGCCGTACGGCTTGACCCATTGCTCTGCCTTTTTTGTTTCAGACATTTCGGCACTCTCCACTCGTTCCATTCAGCATCAATTGCGGGAAGGGGTTGTAATAGTCGTCGGATTTCTTGATCACGCCGTCGAGACCTTTTCCACCTTCAGGCGTGCGCGATATCTCGGCGAACGTGCCCTTGCCAATCGCCGCCGACAAACCGATTCTCTCGATCTCGGCAAGCGCCTTTTCGGCTTCGGCCAGAACGGCCTGCGCACGCTGTTCAATCTTTCCGCCGCTCTTGAATTCAATCTCGGAATGCAGGTCGCGCATCGTGCTGAACACGTACTTGGCATTCTGGACTGCAAGAAAGCGATCCTGGATGAAGGGCGTGTGAATGGCCTCGGTCATCATGCCCAGCAGGTGAATGTTCTGCTGCGTAACCGTACTGACCACGTTGAACAGCGCATCCTGGACATGGCCCTTGAAAATGTTGCCGGTCATGTGCTTGGTTGGTGGCATGTATTTGAGCGTCGCGTCGGGGAAGACCTGACGCACCAGTTGCGCGTGGGCCAGTTCCCAGAGAAAGCCGTTCTCCATTTCGGGATGGATTTCGAAGGCATGACCCAGCCCCATCTGCTCGGGCTTGAGGCCGGACAGGTAGGCGAACTGCTCGTTGATCAGTTGCGAGGCCAGCACCGTGTGGGCCGCATCGTAGGCGTCGGCGGTCGTCAGATAATTGTCTTCGCCGGTGTTGATGATGATCCCGGCGTAGGCATTGACCATGCGCGAGAAGAACTGGTCGATGAAGGTCCGCTTCATGTTGATGTCGCGGAAGATGATGCCGTACATCGAATCGTTGAGCATCATGTCCAGCCGTTCCATGGCACCCATGGCAGCAATTTCTGGCATGCACAGGCCGGAACAGTAGTTGGTCAGGCGGATGTAGCGGCCGATTTTCTCGCCGACTTCGTCAAGCGCGGCGCGCATCAGGCGGAAATTCTCCTGCGTCGCGTAGGTGCCGCCAAAGCCTTCGGTCGTCGCGCCAAAGGGCACGTAGTCGAGCAGGCTCTGACCGGTTGAGCGGATCACGGCGATGACATCGGCGCCCTGCTCGGCGGCAGCGCGCGCCTGTACTACGTCCTCGTGGATGTTGCCGGTGGCGACGATCAGGTAGAGCCAGGGAAATTTCCCTTCGCCCAGTGACTTCACCCGGCTATCACGTTGCGCGCGCTGTTTCGCGATGTGCTCGCACATTTTTCGGGCAAGCGCTTCTGCCTCAATCCGGGTCGCAGCCTCATCTTTCGGACGCGTCAAGCTCAGCGCCCCTGCGGCGACCGCTTCAGCCACTTGTTGGGCGGTCCAGTGACGCTCTGCCATGGCCGCGACGACCGCGCTTGCAGCACCGTGCTGCAGGAGCCCGTGCTCCTGAAGATGGCTGACCACGCGGTTGGGCAGCGGGACGAAATTCTCGTCGACGCCATCAATACCAAGCAGACGCAGGGTCGCACGCTCGACCGTCGTCGTCGTAAACTGCCCCATCTCCTCGAAAACCTGACGCGCAATACGCCGCGCCGAGTCGCGTGCGCGGTCAATCTGCGCCTGATCCAAGTGCAACTGACTCATCTAATTTCTCCTCTTGTTATTCTCAAACATGACATCGCTTACGTTGTAACTGGAAAACGCGTTGCGCGCTGCATCAAGGAATTCCTCCGCCGCGAAGCTGCCGCCCATCGGCGAAAACGGGTTCAAGGTAATGCCGGTGATGCGTATTCCGTCAAAAGCAAAAAGCCTGGCGCCTAGTTTCTGGAAAGCGACGAGATCGGCGTTTTCAACAAACAGTTTGGTGCCATCGGCAACCACCACGGTAAGGCCGGCGTGACGCGAGGCCAGTGTGCCGAGCGCCAGCCACAGCGAGCGACCAACCGCGCCACTGAGCGCAATGGTCGCTACGTCGTGATCGATATATTGCAGCAACGTCGCGCCCGCATTAAGCGTCGCAATCTCCGCCTGGAACACGCTCTCGCCACGGCTGTTCCACAAACCAACGCCACCTTTTTCAAAAACGGATTGGCAGCGGATTTTCGCTTCGTCGTCCAGTGGTGCAATACCCAGGATGGCCAGCCGGTCACGCGTTTTGCGAATAACGTCCTGAATACCGCCACCCATGGCAGCCCCCGTCGCCAGGATCACGCCGTCGGCAATCGCCGGCGAGGCGTGATGGCTGCGCCCCAGCGCACCGTCGAGCATCACCAGAGAGGCTCCGCACTGCCTGAGCTGCTTGATAAGCTTGCGCTGGTCGTTACCACGGGACGCCCCGGCAATTTCCATCTCGCCGCGCTCAAGCACTTTGACGACCAGGATTTCGCCCATCGGGCTGTCAATGCCGGCTGAAGCGATGAACTGCCAGCGTACTTTCGCCCGCTGCAGGGTGGCGCGGGCAGTCGCCACGAGGGTTCCCGGCCAAACCCGGATCGGCGGCTTCGGGACGAAGAACACCTGATCGCGATCTTCACCGTCACGCCCGATCGATGTAACGCCGACGCTCACCTGAGCCACGGCAGCCTGTTCCAGAAGATGATTGAGCGCGACGGTTTTGCCCGTGTTCTTGCTCATTCCCATCACGGCGAGCGTACCAGTCGAATTCGACGGGCTGTTCTGGATTCGATCCCAGAGCGCGCTTGCGGTGGTGGTGGCATTCATGACAATGGCGACAGATCAGGCGTAAAGCTCTTCGAACAGCTGTCGCAGTTTTTTGCTCTCGCGCAGCAAGTCCAGAGAAAAATTGGCGTGGTCCTTGGCATAGCCATTGCCAACGATCATTTCCACATCCTTGCCGACGCCCTCCGCGCCTAGCGCGGCCGCAGTGAAGCTGGTGGCCATCGAGAAGAAGTAGACCTTCCCGCGTTCCTTGGTCGCCATGATGCTGCTCATTTCGGTATTGGGGATGTTGACGCAATTGATTACCACATCGGCCATTCTTCCCTGGGTGACTTCGGCGACCGCCTCCATCAGGGCCAGAGCATCGGTCGCATCGACCTGCAGAGCATGGTCTACCCAACCAAGTTCCTGCATGCGCTGGCAGTCCTTCTCGAACGGCGAAACGCCAATGACGCAACCGGTCGACCCGGCCCGCTTTTTTGCCTCATAGACGCAGAGTGTGCCCGATTTTCCACCACCGCCGATGACGACCACCGTATCGCCGGCCTGAACCAAACGAGCGGTTTGTGCGGGTGCGCCGGCGACATCAAGAATGGCCAGCGCCGTCTTCTCGGGAATGTCGTCCGGCAGCTTGGCGTAGGAACCCGTCTCAAACAGGATCGCCTGCCCCCCGATCTCGATCTGATCCTGCTGCACGTGGATCTTCTTGATCTCGTCGATGCGCAAGGGCGTCAGAGAAAGCGAAACCAGCGTGGCGATCTTGTCACCGACCTGGAGGTCCGTTTTCCCCGCCAGCGCCGGTCCGATCTGTGAGACGGTCCCGATCAGCATGCCACCGGAGCCCGTCACCGGGTTATGGTGTTTTCCGCGCTGGGCAACGATGCCGAGCACGATTTCCGCAACCCGCGCCTCGTTGCCGTTGGCCTCGTTCTTGATTTGCGTAAAGCTGGCTGCGTCGATGTTAAGTGTCGACACGTCGATCAGTATCTCGTTGTCGTAGAGTTCCATCGTGTTATCAATCTTCCAGGCACCTTGCGGGAAAGCCCCTGGAGGTTCGATTACGCGATGGGTGCCGTAGGCTGAGCCCTGCTTCATCTCCGCGACTCCGAAAATCAGTTGCTTTGGGTGGGCAGATTGAAGTCCTGGCCCAGGCCAGGCATTTCAACGGTCAGGCCTTTGTAGTTGCGGCACTTGACGGTCGTGCCGCTACCATCCGGCAAGGCTTCTTCACTGACGTAGGTCGGAATGATCGGCAGCTTGCCCAGTCCGCCCATGCCATCCACGACGAAGGTGGGTACTGCCGGGCCGCTGATCCAGCCGCGCAATCCCTCGTACAGTTCGAGCATGCGACGATGCGGAACGACGAAGTGATGCGCGCCTTCCACCATGTCGGTCGAATAGACGTAATAGGGACGAACCCCCATTTCGATGGACTGCATGAACAGCTCACGCATGATAGCCACGTCATCATTGACGCCCTTGAGGCACACCAGTTGCAGGCCCATCATGATGCCGGCCTTCTGAATCATCTTTACGCGCTGACGCAACAGCGGGGTGATCTCCTTGGGGTGGGCAATATGGATGTTGACCATTTGCACACGGTGCTTTTCCAGCACGGCACACAGTTCCGGCGTAACGCGGGTCGGCAGTTGCACGACCATGCGCGAGCCGATGCGCAGGAAGCGCACGTGCGGGGCGCGGCGGCGCAATTCGCCCAGAATGTAGTCCAGACGCTCGTCGGTAAATGTCAAAGGATCGCCACCGGAGAGCAGAACATCGTCGATGTCCTTGTTGCCGGCAATATAGTCGATGGACGCCTCGATTCTGTCTTTGGCAACCGATCCGTCGGGCTGCGAAACCATGCGCTTGCGGGTACAGAACCGGCAAAGTGTCGCGCAGGTGTTGCTGACAAGGAAAAGGACGCGGCGGGGGTAACGGTGCACAACGCTGGTCCCCGGAATGGTGTCGCCTTCCTCACCCAGTTCATCGAGCGAGGTAGCATAGCCTGGCTTGGTTTCCTCGTGATGCGACGGCAGGTACTGGAGGCGAATGGGACAGTTCGGGTCATCACGATCCATCAGCTTGGCCATGTAAGGCGTGATCGCAATGGCAAATTTCTCGTAGACAGTCTCGTTGACGTTCTCCATATTGTTCAGAATGCCATCGAGTTCCGAATGGTGCGTATAGCGGCGGGCAAACTGCCTCTGCCATGATTCCGATTCCGGATCGTAGGCATCCAGCTCTTTACGGGTCAGAAAGTTTCTGGCCGGATTGAATTCGACGTTGTGCAGCATTCGATTCCCCTTGTCTGTATTGGTCGTGGAGTTAACCTGGCACCAAGCGTGGGCACCAACAGGAAGAAGTCTAGGCACGAACACCGCCGGCACAAACGCCTAAAACGACTGTAACAAGGGATTGGATTCAGTCATAATGACCGATGAACTTACAATTTGCCCATTGAACTTATGACGACGACTCTTGACGCACTTGATCGCCAATTAATTGAACTGCTCAAGGTTAATGCCCGCCTGCCCATCGTCAAACTGGCGAAAGCGCTCGGCTGCGCACGGAGCACGGCTCAGCTTCGCCTCAAGGCGCTCGAGGACAGCGGAGTCATCACGGGCTACACCGCCAATGTAACCGGGACACACGCGGCCTCAAGCATTCGCGCCATGGTATTAATGTCGATCGATTCAAAAAGCGAGCCCGAGGTGGTCCGCGCGCTCACCAAACGGCACGAGGTCGTCAAGCTGTATTCAGTCAGCGGCCGCTATGATTTGTGCGCCATACTGATGACTGAATCAACCCACGAGCTCGATGAGACAATTGACAAGATCAGAGGGGTCAAGGGCGTCCTTGATACCTTCTCGACCATCCTCCTGACGACTAAACTGGATCGACCGGAATAGGGCAAAAGCAGGCATCGCTCGGCACAGCGACAAGTGCGTTGTGCATCCGCTGGATTGTGTATCATGCCCGGCCACGAATCCCTTTTTCATCGAGATAAACAATGAATCCATTAGGCGGATACAACATCGAAGAGCTCCAGCCCGGCATGAGCGCACGTGTTTCAAAAACCGTGACGGAAACTGACGTCATCCTCTTTTCGGGCGTTTCGACCGACGTCAACCCGGTCCACCTGGATGAGGAGTTTGCAAAAACAACGACATTCGGCAGCCGCATTGCCCAAGGCATGCTTTCAGCGAGTTTTATTTCGGCGGTATTGGCTAACAAGCTGCCCGGAGCGGGCTGCGTTTATTTGGGGCAAACCCTGAAATTCAAGGCCCCCGTTTTCATTGGCGATACGGTCACGGCTACGGTTACGGTGCGCGAGGTAATCGTCGGCAAACGACGCTGTATTCTTGATTCGGTTTGCACGGTCAACGGAAAAGTCGTGATCGAAGGCGAATCGACGTTGTATTGCACCACGGCGGCCTGATTCCGGATCACTTAGGCATCAAGCAAAAACAAGTTGAACGGGCAATCGAAACCTCGTAGGTCGGGTTAGCCCAAAGGGCGTAACCCGACGATTGACTAGCGATGCGTCGGGTTACGCCCTTTGGGCTAACCCGACCTACAGGGTTCGTCGTGTTCAAGTTATTTTTGCTCAACTCCTTACTGACTATCCGGGTGGCTGGGGAACTGTAACCGGCTAGCATTCACCCGATTGGAGACCCGCCCTGGCCAGGCCTCGACGATCTCTGCTTTCGCCAATTTCGCGAGTCAGCCTGCGGCGGTCACCCAGAAGTCGACGGTCGCATCCCTGTCGGCGATCAGAGGCCACTTGGGCATGACCGTGCGGCTGGAAAACGCGATTCTGGTTGTTAATCAGGTGCACGAAATCGTTGTAGCGGATCTCGATTGCGGCAAAGTTGTAGTAGCAGGCTTCTTCTTCCAGAAGCACAAAGGCCTCATCAAGCGTCTCGGCAGGAAGAATATGAGTCACCTTCTGCCCGGTGACGTCGTGACGAGCTGAAACCACGGTAATGGAACTGAGCATGACGACCTACTGATCAATATTGAGTTGATAGAGATACGGGGCATACTGCAAAAAATGGACAGCGGACCAAATCGACTTCGGCGAGTAACAATAACTCCCGTCGAGCAATAAAGCAATATCCTAGCCAACGGATAAAACACTCGTTTAATCAAGTGGTTATTTCATCAATTCCGGCACGGCTGTCGGCGTGTGTAAGATAGATCGACACTGCACATCACAGCATTCGACCGGCGCATCGAGCCTCTGCCAGCCGGGCGATACGCGGCTCGCTACGGTGCGCAAGGGAATCGTCACCAAACGACACTGAACTCTTGATTTTATTTGCCCGGACAACGGCGAAATCGCGACCGAAGACAAGTCGTCAATGGGTTGCACCGCGCGGCCTGATTCGGCTTTCCTGGCGGCGGCATGCGGATAGCAATCAAGGATTGGGAGGCCTCTCAGGCGAGGTCTCCCAATCCTTGACGTGGGCTTTGACTTACACGCCGCTATTGCTTATGCATACGCCTCTTCAAACAAATCACTCAGCAGCTTGCTCTCCTTCAGGATCTGCAGGGTGATTTCAGCATGATCCTTGCAGTAGCCATTGCCGATAATCATGTTGACGTCTCGCCCAATACCCTCTGCCCCCAAAGCGGCCTTCGTGAAGCTGGTCGCCATGCTGAAGAAGTAGACGATTCCATTGTCACGCACTGGCAGGATGGATGACATTTCCGTATTCGGGATGTTTACGCAGTTGATGGAAATGTCGCAATATCGTCCATTCGTTACGTCCAACACCTTCTTCAAAACCGCCACCGGCTGGGTTGCGTCTTCTTCGATAACCACATCGCACAGGCCGGTTTTCTTCAGTTTTTCGGCGTTCTTTCCGGCGCGAGCGATTCCAATCACCTTTCCGGTAACGCCGGCCCTCTTCTTGGCTTCATAGGCACAGAGCAGCCCGCTCTTGCCGGCCGCCCCGAGAATCAGAACATAATCACCCGGCTTGACGAGCTTTGCCGTCTGAGCAGGCGCTCCGGCAACGTCGAGCGCTGACAAGGCCAGTTTTTCCGACATATTCGACGGCAGTTTTGCGTAAATTCCGCTCTGGAACAGGATTGCCTTGCCTTCGATATCGACCTGGTCGATGTCTTTTCTGATGCTCAGGATTTTGTCGATTCTGAGCGGGGTAAGGGAAAGAGAAACCAGCGTAGCGATCTTGTCGCCGACCTTCAGATCGGTTTTGCCGATCAATGCTGAACCGATTTCCTCAACGACACCGATCAGCATTCCGCCTGAACCGGTTACCGGGTTCTGGTGCTTGCCGCGTTCCTTGACAATACCTTGCATGATTTCAGCGATCTTTGCCTCATCGCCGCCAGCCTGTTCTTCGATCTGGGTGAAGCTGGCCGAATCAACATTCAAGGTTCTGACATTGATACGAATCTCGTTATCGTAGATCTCCATGTCGTTGTCGATTTTCAAGGCGGTTTGTGGCAAGACACCTTGTGGCTCAATGACTCGATGAGTTCCGAATTGGCAACCTTTTTTCATTTTCTAGTACTCCATTTAGTATGCAAAGTTAGAAATTTTTCGCGTTGTATCTTCAGGCCGAATCGTCATAGATTTCAGATTTCCCAGGGCAATGCCGCATCCGTCAAATCGCCAGATTGAGGGGCAACAAAGCTATGGGAACCGTGATGCGATCGGCGCAGTGCCAACGCCACTAAGACGCTTGATCTTAGAGTTGAATGCCGCCGGAGGTAACTGGTAAATTGCCTGAAATCACACAGCAGACTCAGCCATAATGACCGGCGACAATGCAAACAGCCTATTGAACCGGGGCATACGCCCTCGATTCTTTCGCCAGGCTTGATACCGCGAATCCGGCGTCGGCGGGCTGCAGGTCAATAAATACGGGCATCTCCAACACCTATGCCGTGGAAGGCCCTATCCATGAGGATCTCCAGCCTGCATCACCCCAGAGGTCCAATTGATGGCCTCTTCGGGAGCCACCCAACAGAGCCTCATTACTTCATTGCGGCGCTGCCAACAATAGCTTCAGATCGCTCGTGATCGAATCAACCGAGGCATCATCCTTGACGTAGAGCCGGACTTTGCCTGCGGGGTCGAATATGTAAATCCCTGACGAGTGATCGACCGCATAGGAATCGGCGGCGTGCTCATGCTGATGTTCATGACTCGCACTCGGGCCCACCTTGCTGCGGGCAAAGTAGGCCTTGAACTCCTTGGCTACGGCTTCGGTCGCCGGCATATCACCGGACAAACCAATGAATGCTGGATTGAAGGCCGTCACGTAAGTGGCCAGTTTGTCCGGGGTATCGCGCTCCGGGTCGACGGTGACCAGAAGCACCTGCACCCGGCCAGCATCTCCACCAAGCGCCTTCATTACTTCGGCAAGGCGGGCGAGCGTTGTCGGGCAAACGTCCGGGCAGGAGGTGTAGCCGAAAAACACAAGAACCGCTTTGCCCTGAAAGTCGGCCAGCGTGCCCGGCTTTCCGCGATGGTCCTTGAGCCCCGCCAGTGATCGCCCGAAGTCGGCACCCGTAATATCGGTGCTGCGGAACGTCGCCGGCGCCGGCTTGGTACAGCCCGCCAGCCCGAAAAGAACGATCAGAACAAATACCCGCCACATAGCTAACCTCAAATCAAAAAAGACAAGGACCAATGAACTTTAATTATGAATAGTGTCAGAACCTTACCCCAGCGTAATTCATAGAGGGCGGGAGGAGACAACTTGAGAGTGCAAAATTCCATCAGCCGGCGTGTTGGTCAGCTTGTTTGTGCTATTCGTTCAACTCGTTCAACTCGTTCAACTTGTTCAACTCGTACCAGCGATTACCTGGTCGCCCTCATATCGGCCCTGACTCCCGCACTGGCTCACGCCGAGTTCGGCCTGAACCTTCACGCGCCAGCAACCGGACTGGCACAAGACATCTTCGACCTGCACACGACGATTCTCTGGATCTGCGTCGCGATTTTTGTCGTGGTTTTCGTTCCGATGTTCGTCGCCCTGATACGGCACCGCAAGTCAGCCGGGCATGAAGCCGCAAAATTCCACGACAACCTCAAGCTGGAGATCGTCTGGACGATCATCCCGGTGCTGATCCTGCTGGCCATGGCCTGGCCAGCGACGAAGCTGGTGGCTTCGATGAAGGACACCAGCAAGGAAGACCTGACGATCAAAGTCACCGGCCACCAGTGGAAATGGGAATACGAATACCTGGGCGACGATATCCGCTTCATCAGCAATTCCTCGACGCCGAAAGAGCAGATCGACGGCGCACAACCCAAGGGTGAGAATTACCTGCTTGAAGTCGACCGCCCGCTGGTCGTCCCCGCCGGCAAAAAAATCCGCCTGGTGATGACCTCCAGCGATGTCATCCACGCGTGGTGGGTACCGGCCTTCGGTGTCAAGCAGGACGCCATTCCCGGCTTTATTCGCGACAGCTGGTTCAAGGTCGATCAGCCGGGAACGTATCGCGGCCAATGTGCCGAACTGTGTGGCGTCGGCCACGGCTTCATGCCGGTCGTCGTCGACGTGGTCACGCCCGAAAAATTCGCCGCCTGGAAGCAGGAGCAAAAGGCCCTGGTCGCCGCCGCCACGGCGAACGTCGGCAAGACCTACGAGATGGCCGAATTGAAGGCGCTCGGCGAAAAGGTCTACCTGGCCAATTGCGCGGCCTGCCACCAGCCGACCGGGATGGGGATTCCCGGCGCGTTCCCGGCGCTTAACGGTTCAAAAATCGTTGGCGGCGAAGCAGCCGGACACATGGATATCGTCCTCAACGGCAAACCGACAACGGCGATGGCCCCTTTTGGCAAGCAACTGTCTGATCTCGATATTGCAGCCGTCATCACCTATGAACGCAACACCTGGAATAACACGATGGGCGATGTGGTGCAGCCAGCCGACATCGCTGCGCGGCGCAAGTAACAAGGAGTCTGGAAATGAATACCGCCACAGATATTGCCGCGCCGAGCCACAGCCACGATCACGAGCACGGTGCCCCGAGCGGCATCATGCGCTGGCTGACCAGCACCAACCACAAGGACATCGGCACCCTGTACCTTTGGTTCTCGCTGTTCATGTTCTTCTTTGCCGGCGCGCTGGCCATGCTGATCCGCGCCGAACTTTTCCAGCCCGGTTTGCAGCTGTTCCAACCGGCTGTTTTCAACCAGCTGACGACCATGCACGGCCTGATCATGATTTTCGGCGCGATCATGCCCTCGCTGGTCGGCTTCGCCAACTGGCAGGTGCCGCTGATGATCGGCGCTTCCGACATGGCTTTCCCACGCCTAAACAACTGGAGTTTCTGGCTGTTACCGGCCGCCGGCATCCTGCTGATTTCCACCTTCTTCGTTCCCGGCGGCGCGCTTGCTGGCGGCTGGACGATGTATCCGCCGCTCTTCATGCAGGGCGGTATCGCCTATGACATGTCAATCCTCGCCGTACACATCCTCGGCATCTCATCGATCATGGGCGCGATCAACATCATCGTCACCATCCTCAACCTGCGCGCGCCCGGCATGACGATGATGAAGATGCCGCTGTTCGTATGGACCTGGCTGATCACCGCTTTCCTGCTGGTCGCCGTCATGCCGGTGCTGGCCACGGCGATTACCATGCTGCTCACCGACCGTAATTTCGGCACACACTTTTTCGACGCGGCAGCGGGCGGTGACGCGGTGATGTTCCAGCACATTTTCTGGTTCTTCGGCCACCCGGAGGTGTACATCATGATTCTGCCGGCCTTCGGCATCGTCTCGACGATCATTCCGACCTTCGCGCGCAAGCCGCTGTTCGGCTACGTGTCGATGGTCTATGCCGTGGCCTCGATTGCCTTCCTGTCCTTCATTGTCTGGGCGCACCACATGTTCACTACCGGCATGCCGGTCGGCGGACAACTGTTCTTCATGTACACCACGATGCTCATTGCCATTCCGACCGGCGTCAAAGTATTCAACTGGGTGGCGACGCTGTGGCGTGGGTCAATCACTTTTGAAACGCCGATGCTCTTCTCGCTGGCCTTTGTCTTCCTGTTCGCCATCGGCGGTTTCAGCGGCATGGTGCTGGCGCTGGTACCCGTCGACATCCAGTTGCAGGATACCTACTACGTGGTGGCCCACTTCCACTACGTGCTGTTCTCGGGATCAGCGATGGCCATCATGGGCGGCGTGTATTACTGGCTGCCGAAATGGACCGGCCACATGTACGACGAAAGCCTTGGTAAAACGCACTTCTGGCTGACGGCGGTCGCCTTCAACATCACCTTCTTCCCGATGCATTTTCTTGGCCTGGCCGGCATGCCACGACGCATTCCCGACTACGCGCTGCAGTTTGCCGAATTCAACATGATCTCCAGCCTCGGCGGATTCCTGCTGGGTGCCAGCCAGCTGCTGTTTCTCTACATCGTCATCAAGTGCGTGCGTGGCGGCGAGCCGGCCGGCAACCAGCCCTGGGAAGGAGCCGATACGCTCGAATGGACGCAAACCTCACCGCCGCCCTATCACTCCTTTGCCACCCCACCGTTCGTGAAGTAGGCCAGGGAACACCTCCATGCAAGCACACACCGATCACGACGTTTATTACGTTCCCCCGCCCTCAATCTGGCCGCTGGTCGGCTCGGTCGCCCTGCTCACACTGGCCGCCGGCTTCGCCCTGCTACTGGGCAAGATGGCCGCCGGCCCGTATGTCATGGCGCTCGGCGCAGGAATTCTGCTGGTCATGCTGTTCGGCTGGTTCGGCACCGT
Organism: Burkholderiales bacterium; assembly: GCA_038316625.1. Lineage (GTDB taxonomy): Bacteria > Pseudomonadota > Gammaproteobacteria > Burkholderiales > Rhodocyclaceae > Propionivibrio. The sequence goes on along the minus strand of JBBQAT010000023.1, from coordinate 17,397 downwards.
CATCAAGGAAAGCCTCGCCGGGAAATACGCCCACCAGGTCGACACCTCGTTTCGCTGGGGCATGGTGTGGTTCATCTTTTCGGAGGTGATGTTCTTCGGTGGTTTCTTTGGCGCGCTCTTTTACGCGCGTAACATCGCCGTACCGATGCTGGCCGACGCGCAACTCCTGTGGCCGGGTTTTACCGCGACCTGGCCAAGCGCCGGCCCCGCTGCCAGCGCCGTGATCACGCCCGTCAACGCCTGGGGCATCCCGGCGCTCAATACATTGATCCTGCTGACCTCGGGGGCGACCGTCACCTGGGCGCACTGGGGCCTGCAGCTGGGCCGGCAATTCCAGCTCAAGCTGGGTCTGGCGCTGACCGTCGTTCTCGGCCTCATCTTCATCTCCCTGCAAATCCACGAATACGCCGAAGCCGCCTTCAGCATTCGCGATGGCATCTACGGCACCACTTTCTACATGCTGACCGGTTTCCACGGCTTCCACGTCATGCTCGGAACGGTGATGCTTTTCGTCATTTTTCTGCGCTCGCTGGCCGGGCACTTCACGCCTGGGCGGCATTTCGCCTTCGAGGCCGTCGCCTGGTACTGGCACTTTGTGGACGTGATCTGGCTGCTGCTGTTTGTTTTTGTTTACTGGATCTAATCGTGAAACCAATACCGTTCGCGGTGAGCCTGTCGAACCGCAGCGTTCCGCCTTTACAGGCCTTCGACAAGCTCAGGCCGAACGGTGTTGTTGGAAATCAGGAGAACCTGACGTGAGGATGCACCATAGCTACATGATCATCATCAGCGCCCTCTTTGCGGCGGTGTTCGTGATCATCCTGCTGTCGATGATCAAACACCGTCGATCCAGTGGAGCAGGAAAATTCTTCGGGCCAACGGGTGGCATTCAATGGTTCTGGGCGCTCGTGCCGCTGGTCATACTGGGTTTCGTCAATCTGGCGCTGATCAGCGTGCCGGATGATCAGGCCTCGGTAGCACCGAAGAAGATCGAACTTGCCACCGCTCCACCCCCAACTCAAACACGGCGATGACGACCCTCAGTCACCCGGTGCCGGCACATAACCATCGTCGCTTGCTGATCAAGCTGCTGCTGGTCGTTGCCGCCTCGTTTGCCTTCGGATTTGCCCTGGTGCCGCTCTACGATGCGCTCTGCCTGGCGACCGGCCTCAACGGAAAAACGGCCGGCAACGCCAATGTCGGGATCGGAGGTATCAGCCGACCCGCTACCAAACCGCCTTCACGCATTGACAGCACCCGGATCGTCAGCGTCGAATTCATCGGCACCGTCATGCCCGGACTGCCATGGGACATGCAAGCGCTGACCCCAAGCCTCGATCTGCATCCCGGCGAACTGCACCAGGCCTTGTTCCGCGTTCATAACCGCTCGGACCAGCCAATCGTCGGGCAGGCCATCCCCAGCGTTTCGCCGGGTCTGGCGGCACAGCACTTCGAGAAGCTCGACTGCTTCTGCTTCGCACAGCAGACGCTGGCCCCGGGGGAGACCAAGGAGTTGCCAGTGACCTTCATCGTAAAACCCGAGCTCGACAAGGACATCCGTACGATCACCCTGGCCTACGCCTTCTTCAACACCGCCGATCCGAAAGTGGCGGCGAAGACTCTGGCGTCACGCTGATGAAGCGGTCGCTTTCCTTTACTGGCCGTAGCCAGGAATCAGCCCGAAACGATAGCCGAGCATTAGCAAGGCGAAGATCGCCATCGACAGGCCGATACGCACCGTCAAAGCTTTCACGGCGCGCTTGCCGTCACCCTGATCGCGAAAGAGAAAGAACAGTCCGGAAAACAGGCTGCCGATCACTCCGAGCAACATGAGAACGATGATGAATTTGAACACGGCCAATTTCAGCAACTCCGGCAAAGCGAACCCTGATTATGCGCGCAGACCGGAGACCTCGACAACGCCCCCTCCCCTTCAAGGGGAGGGCTGGGGTGGGGATGGGTCAGAATGACAAATCCGTCACTTCACCAGCTTGGGAATCCGCCCCATCCCCCACCCAACCTCCCCCTTGAAGGGGGAGGAGCTAATGCGCGAAGCATTCGCGATATTGCTGCGTCCGCGCATGCGCCAGCAGATGGCACATCACGGCGACGCTTCCAGCCACGCCTGTGGCCCACACTCGCGGCCGCCCTGCTTGTGCCGCTGTTCATCGCCGCCGGACAATGGCAGTGGAACAAGGCCAGCCGCAAAGCCAGTCTGCAACAGCAACTCGATGCACGTGGCGCAGAGCCGGCGATACAGTTGCCGACAACACGTATTGATGCGCAGTCGCTGCTCTACCGCAAGGTCGTCGCACGCGGCCAGTACGAGCCGCAAAAACAGATACTGATCGACAACCGCACGCTTCACGGCCAAGCCGGTTACCACGTCGTCACCCCACTGCGACTCGATGGCAGCGACATTCGGGTGCTCGTCAATCGTGGCTGGGTGCCGGCGTTTGCCGATCATCGCCAGGTGCCGCAAATTGCCACCCCGACGGGGAGCGTCGACGTCTCCGGCACAGCTATCGCCCCAGGTACCCGCTTCTTCACGCTCGGCAGCGACAGCGCCGGCCCCAAATCCGACTGGCAGAGCGTTTGGCAAAACCTCGACCTGGCCCGCTACGGTGGCTCCGTCACCTTCCCGATCCAGCCCGTCGTCATCCAGCTTGATCCTGACAGCAGCGCCGGCGGCTTCGTCCGCGAATGGGGTCGCCTCGACGAACGGTTGCAGACTAATCTCAACTACGCGATCCAGTGGTGGAGCTTCGCCGCCACCACGGTGGTGCTCTGGCTCGTCCTCAATTTCCGGAAACAAGCATGAGTGCCATGACCTCCGCCCTGCCCGCCCCCAAACCAGCATACCGCACGCTGTTGCTGCTGGCGGCAGTGTTTGTCGTGCCCTTTGTCATCGGCACCAGCCTCTTCTGGTCCGGTTGGCGTCCTGGAAAATTCGTCAATCACGGCGAACTTCTCCAGCCGCCGCGCCTGCTGCCGGTAAGCGGCCTTGCGCATCCTGACGGACGCCCGCTGCCAACCTCGGAATTGCGTGGCAAGTGGTTGCTGCTCATGCCCGTTGACCAAACTTGCGACATCACCTGCCAGCACAATCTGCAGCAAATGCGGCAGGTTCACATCGCGCTGAACAAGGAACAATCGCGTCTGCAGCGTGTCTTTATCAGCAGCAGCGCCTCAGATCCGGCGTTGGTAAAAATGCAGCAGGATTTTCCGGATCTGATCGTCGCCAGCACGGCAAACATGGCCTGGCGTAGTGCTCCGGATGTCAGCGGACAGACGATTTATGTCGTCGATCCGCTCGGCAACATCATGATGCGTTACGCCGACCCCGGCGACATGCGCGGCGTGCTCAAGGACCTTGAGCGTCTGCTCAAGTACTCCTGGATTCGCTGACACTTAAAGGAGCTGCCGTATGCCCGCAACCGTAAGAGATCAGGTCAGCGAATCGCTCAGCACCGCGCGCCCCATCCGGCAGCGATTCGCAAATTTCTTCGCGCTGTGCAAACCGCGCGTCAACAGCCTGATCGTCTTTACCGCGATGATTGGCATGTTCATGGCATCACCCGGCTTCCCACCGCTCGGTCGCTTCCTCGCTGCCTCCGTCGGCATTGCGCTGGTCGCTGGCGCGGCGGCGGCGATCAATTGCCTCGTTGAGCGAACCGTCGACGCACTGATGACCCGTACCCGCTGGCGCGCCACGGCCAGCGGCAAAATCACGACGGCCGAAACGCTGGTACTAGCCTCATTGGTAGGCGGCAGCGGATTGTGGCTGCTCTACGCGTGGGTCAATCCGCTGACCATGTGGCTGACGCTGGCCACCTTCCTTGGCTACGCGGTGATCTACACGCTCATCCTCAAACCGGCGACGCCGATGAACATCGTGATTGGCGGAGCGTCGGGTGCCATGCCGCCACTGCTCGGCTGGACGGCGATCACCGGCCACGTCGGCCCCGAAGCGCTGGTTCTGTTCCTGATCATTTTCATCTGGACGCCGCCGCATTTCTGGGCGCTCGCCTGCTACCGGCGCGAGGACTACGCCAAGGCCGGCCTGCCGATGCTGCCGGTCACGCACGGCGTCGAATTCACCTGTCTGCACAGCCTGCTCTACGTCGTCATGCTCAGCGCCGCTACGGTGCTGCCTTACACGCTCGGCATGAGCGGGCCGTGGTATCTGGCAGCCGTGCTGGCACTCGACGCCGTTTTTCTGGGCTACGCCTTCGCTCTGTGGCGCAAGTACAGCGACGAACTGGCGCGGCGCACCTTCCGCTGGTCGATCATCTACCTGACGCTGCTTTTCGCGGCGCTGCTGGCCGACCACTTCATTTGAGCGCCGATGCGCCTCTATCGCCCGCTGCTCATCCTCGCCACGCTGCTGGCTTTCGGCGTGATCTCGCTCGGTGCCTACGTTCGCCTTTCGGACGCTGGGCTGGGTTGCCCCGACTGGCCCGGTTGCTACGGCCATCTGATCGGCGTACCCGAAGCGGCGCATGAGCAGTCCGCCGCACTCCAGGCCTTCCCCGACAAGCCCGTGCAGGCGCACAAGGCGTGGAAGGAAATGGTGCACCGCTATTTCGCCGGCACCCTCGGTCTGGTCATCGCGCTGATTGCGTTGCTGGCATGGCGTTACCGCCGCGCCCTGAAGCAGTCACCCGTACTGCCGACCGTGCTGGTCGGCGTCATCGGCCTACAGGCGCTGCTCGGCATGTGGACCGTGACGCTGTTGCTCAAGCCGGTGATCGTCAGCGCCCACCTGCTCGGCGGAATGACCACGCTGGCGCTGCTCGTCTGGCTACTACTCCAAAGCCATCGAACCAACCAATCCTCCCTCCCCTTGCCCCCCAAGGGGATTTCCTTCGGGGCAAAGGGGGAGGAGAAAAGGCACACCACGTTAACGCGACTGCTCGCCACACTGGCCCTACTCGCCCTGTTCATCCAGATCGCCCTCGGAGGCTGGGTCAGTAGCAACTACGCCGCGCTAGCCTGCAGCGACTTCCCGACCTGCCTAGGCGCGTGGCGACCCGAGATGGACTTCGCACAAGCATTCCAGATTCACCGCGAACTCGGCCAGACGGCCACCGGCGAGTTGCTGTCGCTCGACGCGCTGACCGCCATCCATTGGGCTCACCGGGTTGGCGCGCTGATCGTAAGTATCATTGTCGGTGCCCTGTCCATCGCCCTGCTACGCCGCCCCGAATGGCGCAACTGGGGGCTGCTGCTCGGCGCTGGACTGCTCATCCAGATCGGACTAGGCATCGCCAACGTCCTGCTCTCGCTGCCACTAAGCCTTGCCGTCGCCCACAACGCCGGCGCCGCCATCCTCCTCACGGTCACGCTGGCGCTCAATTTCAGGCTTTGGCAAGGTGCAGAGCCGATGCATCGACACCTCGGGAAGGCGCATCAATAGGCGGTCTTCGGATGCTGTGCTGCGAGAAGCGCATGGATATTGGCCTCCAGGGCAAGCACTCTCAAGAAATCTTTTTTTGTTGCGCGCTACCGAGTTCGGCATACGTTGTCTGCCTGCAACGACCTTGAAATCTGATGTTCGGGAAGGCTTTTGCGACTGACTGCAATTCCGTAGCCATTGAGGCCATACGGATTGGGCGGCGACTCCAACACACGCCGCCGTCAAATACTGCGCAGCAATACTATTCACCCGCTTTCATGTTATCTGTGTCTGTTTGCGCCTTGTATGCGCCTGGTGCATTATTTGTAAACACCTCATAATCACGAGCCAGAATGAGAAGAAAGCTGAAATGTCCAAGCCACTTACTTTTATCGACGCTTTTGCCGGGTGCGGAGGGCTTTCGCTTGGGTTGATGCAAGCAGGCCTGTTGGGCAAATTTGCGATTGAACACGACAGTTTTGCCTTCGCGACTTTGAAGGCCAATTTGCTATCGAAGACGGCGTCCTTTAAGTACTCTTGGCCACGGTGGCTTCCAAAAGAACCGCTGAGTATTGCGTCACTGCTGAGTGAATATGAACAGGAACTGGCGGCGCTCAAAGGTGGTGTTGACGTTCTGGTCGGCGGGCCTCCGTGTCAGGGATTTTCCATGGCTGGCCGCAGGCAGCATGACGACCCAAGAAATCAGTTATTTGCCCAATATCTCCGCCTTGTCGAAGTCGTAAAGCCGAAGATTGTATTAATTGAGAATGTACGCGGTTTTACGATGGACTTCGCTGTCGAGGAGAATGTCACCAACTACGCTGGTGCCCTAAAGGCTGCTCTGTCTGACGACTATCAAGTGTATGAGCGGTTGCTCGACCTGTCGCGATTTGGCGTGCCCCAAGCACGTACGCGCTATTTCGTGATCGCGGTCAGGTCGTCGGTCTCGACCACCGACCCATTCAAGCTGCTTGAAAGCCGGATTCCCTCATTCCTTCGAGCGCTTGGAATTAGTGCGCCGGTCTCTTCATCTAACGCAATCAGTGATCTCGAACTTGGACGCTGCGGGACTGAGCCATCGAAAGACACTAAAGGATTCAATCAGATTGCTTACGGGCGACCGTTAACTCGTTATCAGAAACTGATGAACGGGGACTGCGTGACGCCCAGCGATCTAAGGCTCGCTCGCCATTCGGAAGGCATCGCTCAGCGTTTCCAAGAGATCATCGACCTAAGCCATGCAGCTGGGAGGTTAAATACGAGTATTAGTACCGAGATCCGGGAGCGCTACGGGCTCAAGAAGAGGGCGCTACGCGTTCTCGACCCGGATCGCCCCTCGCCTACTATTACGAGCATGCCGGACGATCTCATTCACTACAGTGAACCCAGAACGCTGACGGTGCGTGAGAACGCTCGCCTACAGAGTTTTCCTGATTGGTATGCGTTTCATGGCAAATACACAACTGGCGGACACCTGCGCAAGAAGGAAGTACCGCGCTTCACGCAGGTTGCCAACGCCGTCCCACCTCTGGTCGCCCGAGCCATTGGCGAAATGCTCATCGCTTTGATGGCGACCGCCACGCAGGCGCGCCCAGCCTGCACGGGGCAATCAAGCCGTCAGCGCGTCCGCAAGGACTCGGAAGTCTTCGCGGAGGCCTAGGATTTTCTTCCGCAGGTTCCGCATTTCGTCAAGACTGACTTGTTTTCCTTCCGTGGTCTCGACCGCTTGCGGCTTGCCTTCCGGAGCGAGGACCATGTGCCCCAGCTTGTTCCGAACCGGAACCACGTCGTCACGGTAGGACGTAATCGTACGATTTGCGCCAGCATGCCCTCTGAACGTCTCCATCTCAAGGATGTTCGCCAACATGCGAAGCCTGTCGTCTGAAGTGAAAACCATATGAGCCTTGAATAGCGCTTCAACGCTCGGCTCATTCTTGATCCTCTCACCCTGCTTGGTAACGTTCTTGACCTTATCGGTGATGCGTCGCAACGCTTCGTCAACGAACTTTCTTTTGCCCTCATCATCGAGTTTGGTGTGGGCCATCGACAAACAGGTATTGACGAGATGGTCAATGTCGCTAGTCGCGCCCATGACAATTCCGCGCGTGTGGTCGAGATCGAGAACCTTCTTTACCAAAGCGTCGAACACGCCTATCACTTCTTCCACCAGTTCGCCTTTGCTAGCGCAGTAGACGCCTTCCAGTTTCTGATTGAAGGCCAGTTGCCGAAGCTCGGCGACTGGCGTCAGTGAGGAATAGAAGATCACATCCTTGTAGCGAACGACCTGTCGAATGCGTTCGATGACGTCTTGGCCCTTAACATTATTTCCAAGATCCCAATCCACCATGATCAGGTCAATTTCATCCTGAAAAACATCGCCGGCGATGAGCGCTTCGACGTCATCAATCGATTTGCACAGCGTTTTATTGAAGCGAAAGCCTTCGTCTGCCATTCGTGCATTGATTGCCACGATCTGCGCATCCAAATAGTTTGGGTGATCGTCAACCCATAGGACATTAAAGTCGAGCCTCAAGTTTTTCTCCCCGTAGGAATGATCGTTATGACGAAGGTCGTTCCCTTCTTTTCTTCGTTCTCTTCCAACTCAATGCTTCCGCCAATCTCGCCGAGGACCTGTCGGACGTGATAGAGACCGAGGCCGGAGCCCTGCGTCGTTGTATAGCCCATTTCGAAGATGCGCGCTTTGTTCGTCCCGGCTGCCAGACCACGACCGTTATCAGTCACTCGGATCAGGAGTCCGCGTTTGTCGATCGGCGACAGATCAAATTTGATGCGTGATGCCTTCGCACGTTTCGCGTTGCTGACCAAATTGTCAACGATGATGGAAGCATCAATCGGCTTGAACCGCATCTTCAAGCCAGGGTGCTCGCTCTCAACGTCGATCTGAAGACGAACGCTCCCCGTCGTACGGGCGATCTGCTCGATGTAGTCGGTGATGAAGCTGGACAGGTCCGTCTCGATCAACTCGGAATCCAGCTTGAACTTTGCTCGTGACGCGAACTTCGTCACCGCTAGAACTTTGCGGTTCAAAAACGCCATCTGCTCCAAAGCCTTGAGCACTGATTCCCTAGGAACAGTCGTCTTGCCTGCGGTTGCCGAGAGTAAGTTTTCGATCTGCTGCGCAATATCCACTGCGTAGATCGTGACCTGATGGTGCAAATTCAGGATCGTCGCGGCGTCTAGGTCAACAATCGATTCAAGAAAGTGCGACCGCCTGCGCTCAACCACCACCTCCGCTTCGGCTGTCTCTGCTCGCTGTGTCGCAGCCGCCGTCGCTTGCCGCTCCTGATCGGCAACCCGGCGCGCGTCGGCCTCCGACTTCTTCAACTCGTCGAAGCGACGTTCTGCCGAGTCCAGCTTTGCGATGAGCCTCTTGTCGCCGGTTTTCTCGGCAATTGCGCGCAGGCTGACCAGCGATTCCTCAAAGTTTTCCGAGCGCTCGTTGATCAGGTCGATGAGGGTGCGGCTGTATTCCAGTAGTTCGATTTGGTCGTTATCAACAAGATTGGCCACGGCCGCAGAAACGCGCGCGCGCCCAGGGTCGGTGAGTAGTCGGGACAGGTCCTCTGTGTTCGCGTCTGCCTTATCCACCCATGATACCGGCACAACGTACTTCTCGAGCCGCTTCAGACAGTGCTCCATCACTGCACGCCGTAGCTGTTGCACGGCGAGCGTGTCGATGAGGCCTTGGTTGCGGCTCGAAGCCTCCTGGAAGTCGTCGTCGGACCCGAATACATCGATACGTCCGATGATTTCGCGCGTGCCGAGGAACCGCGCGTAGCCTTGCTGCTTACGGCGGTCGAATCCGAACCAGTCATTCCCGTCTTCGCCGATCGGGTAGACGCGGAAGTTGTTCCGGAAGAGAAACACCGAACCGAACTGCACCGGCTGAAGGCCGATGCGGCGGGTGAAAGTAGCTTTCGCTGACTGGTTCAGATAGTAGATTTCGCAGACGAAACCCGAATTCGTGAGACCTGGATAAGGGTTGGGCTCGCGGATGCGATAGATAAGCTCGCCTCGGTCGGTGAGTGCGGTATTCAAGTAATCGTCGTCAATGGACACACGGACATAGGTCGTTTTGTCCTGCAATGCCGCGAAGATGAAATTTCCGACCAGGCCATTAACGATGTCTTTGGGTAGAGAATTCTGCCCTAGCTTCTTGTCCTCACCCCATTCTTCGGGTGCAGTGATGTGAATGCTGAAGCGGTCTGTCTGATCCCCAAATGGATTGATCAGCTTGGCCAGCGATTCCTTCAGCGCCAATATTCGCGCTCGTCCCCATGGCCGCCGGAGCTTGCGAATATCGATGGCCGTCCCATGCTTAAGAGAGGCACCAAACTTTTCCAATTCCCTCGGCAGGTCGAACGCTGCGGTCGCGGCGTACGACACCGGCACCGCCTCGAAGTGTTCGCGGTCATTCTTCTCGAAGCGATCCCAATCGACGGTCAGCTGATGGACCTGACGGTCCTTGCCCTTCGCACGCGATTGAACGAGCACATTCTTTCCAAGCCGGTCTGATGAAAAGCGTCCGATACCCTTGCTGCCAGCGAAGTGCCGCCGGTCAGCCGCTACGTTGCGGAAATCGTCCTCCGACCGCTCGGTTCGCTTTGCCGAGTAAGCCACGAACAGCCATTTCTGGGTGAGATCGTCATATGACATGCCGGTTCCGTTGTCGGCAACAACGATGCGGTCATTTCCAAAGTGAAGATGGACGGTGTCGGCCCCGGCATCGAACGAGTTCTTGACCAATTCAAAGATGGCGACCTCATCGTCCGTAATCAACTCCCGGCCCAGAACGCGTTTTAGGCCAGTGCTAACGTCAAAGTGCAACATCGGGTTTGCCTCTGTCATGCCTCCTATCCCTTCTCCGACCCGCGTTCCTGTATTGTTTTTCTTAGTTATAACTCAGGCCAATAGCAATTTGAATATGAACTATCGGTCTCTGCAAATGAAGCCATAGTCTTTTCTTACCGTGAAAACCGATGCTTATTCCCTTTGGCATATCAAAGGTTTGATCAGTATCGCATGGTAGGTGATACTACAGAAAACAGATTGCGCGATTGCGGATGGCTTCGTCAATCTATTGCTTGTTCTGCACGTCTTCATGGCTCGATACTCGTTTTGCCTGTACTCCGTTTGAGCAAGGAGAGTTGCGTAAATATTAGTGGCGCATATGCCATCGAAAAAGACGGAACTCATGCTCTGCGGGGCAAGACTGTCGGAACATGCGCCTCGCCTGTGACCAAGGTTAGGGTCGCGTCTCGACGCCGGACAACGGCAATGCGGATTGCGAGCAGATTTCAACCACGACCCACTTGCCGCACCAGCCGGTGCCCAAGTTACCACATCAAGTCATCCGGGATCTTGAAGGCAGCGTACGGGTCGTCCGCAGCGACCTCGGTGCTGGTCTTGCTCACTCGCACGACGAGCAAGGCATCGCGCTCGGCGATCTTGTCGGCGATAACCCTCGGGACCAGTTCGGTGCTGCCGCCCTGACAAACGATCACCAGGTGTCCGGCCATCAATTGCGCCTGAACGGTGGCCGACACATACATCCGTTGAATCTTTTTGTCGTGGGTGTAGTTGTAGGCGATATCGCCCGCTCCCTTGCTCTGGCGGTTCTTCTGCACCATCTGGACAATCTGCGCCATGATCGCCTTCTGGGTGGCGGCCGCCTCACGCTGGGCATTGAGTTCGCGCGCCCGCTCGGCATTCTTGCGCTGCGTTTCAAGTGCGGCGAGGCGCACTTCATCGACGCTCTGCGTACCGGTCCGGCGCTCGACCTTCTTCTGCTGGGTTTTCTCCTGGTTGGCGACTTTGACCTTGTTTTTGTTGACCAGGCCGGCTTTCAAAAACTGCTCTTGCAACGAGGCCATACGTGCTTCTCCATAAATTGGCACGGCTGACCAATGCAGCGGTGCCGGCCTTTTAAAAGCCGCTAGCATAGCAAAAAGGCGACCCGCGACGGCGGCCGCACGGGCGGGCACTTACTCGGTTGAGGAGGGTGCCGGCCCAAACTGCTCGCGCAAGGCCTTTACCGCATCGCGCTCGCCGCGAACGCGGAAGAACGCGCCTTCGCCGTCTGCACGCTCTTCGAGCACTTCGCAACGGGTGTAGATTTCGCCGCGCAGTTGCTGTGCCGACCAGGGAAGAAAAATCTCGTCCTCGACCAGATTTCCCTGGAAAAACCCGACGATCACCTCGCGCAGCTTGGCGACGTCGCCATGGCGGCGTGCGCTCATCACGATGCAATCCGGGTACTGCGCACGCAGCATCGCTTCGTGTTCCGCTTGCGCCGCCAGATCGCCGACGTGGTCGATCTTGTTGAAGATACGGAGACGCGGCACGTCCTTCGCTCCGATCTCCTCAAGCACATCGTCGGTCACTTCGAGCTGGCGCTCAAATCCGGGATCGCTGGCGTCGATGACGTGGAGCAGTAGCGAGGCGTCAAGCGCCTCTTCAAGCGTCGATTTGAACGAGGCGACGAGTCCGTGCGGCAGGTTCTTGATGAAGCCAACCGTGTCGCTGACGAGTACGCGCGGCACGCTCTCGGGGTAGAGCGCACGCACCGTGGTGTCGAGCGTCGCGAAGAGCTTGTTGGCGACCAGCACCTCGCTGCCGGTGAGCGCCCGCATCAGCGTCGACTTGCCGGCATTGGTGTAGCCGACGAGCGCCACGCTGGCCAGCCCCTGGCTGCCTTGCCGACGGGCGCGCTGAGTCTTGCGCTCGACGTCCATCGCGGTGATTTCCAGTTGCAGCTCGGCGATCCGGTCACGAATCTTGCGTCGATCCATCTCGGTGTGCGATTCGCCGGCCCCCCGGCCACCAAGGCCGCTGCGCTGACGCCCTTGAGGCCCGGCGAGTTTGGCCGCCTCGCGCAAACGCGGTGCCATGTAGCCGAGGCGCGCAATCTCGACCTGCGCGCGCGCAGCGCGCGAGCGTGCGTTGCGGTGAAAGATTTCAAGGATGACCATGGTGCGATCCATCACCTGGCAACCAACCTCTTTTTCCAGGTTGCGTGCCTGCGACGGCGAAATTTCGTGGTCGACGAAGATGACGTCGATTTCGCCGCCATAGGGGGCAATGGCGAACTGCCCCACTTCATCCAGCGCATCCATTTCGACGGCCGCCACTTCCCCATTCACGAAACAGCGGATTTCCTCCCGCTTGCCAACGCCCAGATAGGCTGTCTTGTCGAAGCCCGAGCGTTTCTGCATGAAGGTGTGGACAACCTCGAACCCCAATGTTTTCGCGAGTTCGCGCAGTTCGGTCAGTGAGGCATCGAACTCGTCGTCGCTCACATTCGATAGTTGAACAGCCGCCACAACAGCGTACCGGGACTTCTCTTGGACTTCTTTTTGCATGCGCGGATTGCTTCTCGTAAATGGGCAAAGTCAGATGATAACCGCCAATTCGGCCGTCGCCTGCATTGAGTGTGCGCCGGTCGACTCCGACTCGCAGAATTGCCCGCTAGCTACACCAAAAGGCATAGTCTGTTGAAGAAAAACATCAAGTCCCGGAAGTAAGGCCATCATCCGTTGAGCAGATTTTTCTTATCCACATTTTCTGTGGATAACTCTGTGGATGAAGTGTTAGGCGGGGCGCTAAGTCCCTGTCAGCGCACGGATTCGATTACTTTGCCGCTTTCTTGAACAAACCACTAAGCCATTGATTTGTATCGATAAATTATTTTTAAAGCGACGCAGATTATCTAAGTCGTTGTTCCTGCGCGGGAAATCGTCCACCCGATGCACTTTGTGAATAAGTCAAGTCTTGACAAGCATTTTTTTGACTCCTGAACGGCAAGCCATTGCCGTTCAGGAGGATGAATCAGTAGCTCACCGTGGCGATTCTCGACACGTAGTCAGCGCTCCCTAAGCCGCCAGCGCGGCCAACAATTTGCCGTGGATGCCACCGAAACCGCCATTGCTCATCACCAGGATCTGATCACCGGGTTGAGCGACTGCAATAACACGTTTGACCAGGCTGTCCAGATCGTCGCCCACCACCGCTCTCTCGCCCAGCGGTGCCAGCGCCTCGGCGGCATCCCAGCCAAGATTGGCGCCATAGCAGAAAACCAGATCAGCCTCGGCCAGACTCGCCGGCAGCTGCGCCTTCATCACGCCAAGTTTCATGGTGTTCGAGCGCGGCTCAAGAACGGCGAGAATGCGCGGCGCGCTTTCTCCCGAACCGACCTTGCGCCGCAAGCCGGCGACCGTCGTTGCAATCGCCGTCGGGTGATGGGCGAAGTCGTCGTAAACGCTCACGTCACGCACCGTTCCGCGCAATTCCATCCGGCGCTTCACGTTCTCAAAGCGCGACAGCGCCTCCAGGCCCTTGTCAAACGGAACGCCGACATGCCGCGCCGCCAGCAGCGCGGCAATGGCGTTGGTGCGATTGTGTTCGCCGTTGAGATTCCAGTTTGCTTTACCGATTTCCTGATCGCCACGCATCAGGCGCAAGGAACCGTCGGCATCATCACCTTCAACGCGCCAGCCGGTAGCTTCGTTGAATCGTTCGACCGGCGTCCAGCAGCCGCGTGTGATCACGCGCTCAAGGCTGGCTTCCGCACCGTTGCTCACGACCAATCCATTGCGCGGCAAGGTACGCACCAAATGGTGGAATTGCGTCTCGATCGCTGCCAGGTCGGTGAATATATCGGCATGATCGAACTCCAGGTTATTCAGCACCGCCGTGCGCGGACGATAGTGAATGAACTTCGAGCGCTTGTCGCAGAAGGCCGTGTCGTATTCGTCGGCCTCGATCACAAAGAATGGCGAATCGGCAATGTTCCCCGCCAAGCGCGCCGAAATGCCGAAATTCATCGGCACACCACCAATCAGGAAGCCCGGACTCAGACCGGCATCCTCAAGAATCCAGGCCAGCATCGAGGACGTCGTCGTCTTGCCGTGCGTACCAGCCACCGCCAGCACCCAGCGCCCGTGCAACACGTTGTCGGCCAACCACTGCGGGCCGGAGACGTAGGGCAGGCCGCGATCCAGAATTTCTTCGAGCAACGGGTTGCCGCGCGAAATGGCATTCCCGACCACATAGCAATCGGGATTGAGTGCAATCTGTTCAACGCCGTAGCCTTCAACAAGATCGATGCCCGATGCCCCCAGTTGCGTGCTCATTGGCGGATAAACGCCGGTATCGCAACCTGTGACACGATGCCCTGCGGCGCGCGCCAGCTGGGCGATGCCGCCCATGAAGGTGCCGCAGATGCCGAGAATATGAATATGCATGCAAATAATCCAAGTTAAAATTCGCCAAGCAGCGAAACACCGACCGAATTGCAGAATTGTACCTCCATAGGCACCGCGACCCGCCCCATGACCAACCGCCACGACCACCACCCGAACAACACGCAGCAACGCGCACTCATCGCCAGCGCCGCTGCCCGGCTGATTGCCGAGGATGGCATCACCGACTACACCCTGGCCAAGCGCAAGGCCGCCAATAGCCTTGGTCTGACGGAGGGCATTCAACTCCCGGAAAATGCCGAGGTCGAAGCCGAACTGCGCATCTACCAGCGCTTGTTCCAGGACGAGGAACAAACGGCCAGAATCGATCATCTGCGGCGAATCGCCAGCGAAATCATGTTGATCATGCAGCGCTTCAACCCCTACCTCACCGGTTCCGTACTCGACGGAAGCGCCGGTCGCTATGCCGAAATCGATATCCAGCTATTCACCGACAGCGCCAAGGATGTTGAAATCTTTCTGCTGAACCAGAAAATGGATTACGAACACAGTGTTCCGCGCTCTGAACGCGCCGAAGCCGTACTGACCATTCACAGCGAAGACGCTGTTGCCAACCTGATCGTTTACCCGACCGATGAAGAACGAGTCACCTTCAAGACCCGCGACGGCCGGGTTCGTCAGCGCGCCCGGCTTGAAGCAGTCAACAAGCTGTTGCCCACCTCTCACCCCGCAGACGCCCCATGAGAAACAGCAAGCGCCTTGTTGTCGGCCTCGTTGCTGCAATGATCGCATTGGCCGCCGGCGTCTATATCGGATTGGAATCGCGACAGGAGAGGCCGCCGGCGCAGTCGATTTCGGCTGAAACCATCACCCGCCTTTTCACTACCCGCTTAATCGATACCGATGGCAAGCTTCAACCTTTCTCTCAATGGCAGGGGAAAACGCTGGTGATCAACTTCTGGGCCACCTGGTGCCCGCCCTGCCGCGAAGAGATGCCGTCATTTTCCCGGTTGCAAACAAAATACGCGGCAAACGGCATCCAGTTCGTCGGCATCGCGCTGGATACGTCGGACAACGTCGCCACATTCTCGAAACAGCACCCCGTCAGCTACCCCCTGCTTATGGCCGAAAACGAGGGAATGGAACTGACCAAACAACTCGGCAACGCTCAGATGGCCTTGCCCTACACGGTGGTGCTCGGTGCCGATGGAGGTGTCCGACTCACCCGTCTCGGCCGCGTTTCCGAACAGGAACTCGACCTCATTCTGCAGAAAGTCAGCCTCCGCTAAGCCCGTCCGAGCGCGGCCGTGACTGGACAGAATTCAGCGAAATGCTTCAAACTGCACGGATTAGAATGCAGTATCAATAGACACAATTAAAGACCCCTCATGACCTGGCTCTCCATCACCATAGAAACCGACTGTCTCCACGCCGAAGCGCTAGCCGACGCCCTGCTCGACGCCGGCGCACTCTCGGCCAGCATCGAGGATGCCGACGCGGGAACCCCGGCCGAAACACCGCAGTTCGGCGAACCCGGCTCGTTGACAACGCCGGGCTGGGAGCGCTCGCGCGTCATCGCCTTGCTTGAATCGGGGACGGATGCCGGCGAGTTGATTGCCGCTTGCGCCCCCCTCGCCGGGCTCGACAACGTCCCTGAGTTCACGCAGGAAGAAATCGCCGAACAGAACTGGGTGCAACTGACGCAATCGCAATTTGATCCGATTCGCGTTTCGGAACGCCTGTGGATTGTCCCCTCCTGGCACGAAGCACCCGACCCCGACGCCATCGTTCTGGTGCTCGATCCGGGCATGGCCTTCGGCACCGGCTCGCATCCGACAACCCGCCTGTGCCTGGAGTGGCTGGAACGCTCCGTCACGCCCGGCACGTCGATTCTTGATTACGGTTGTGGTTCGGGCATTCTGGCCATCGCTGCCGCCCGGCTTGGCGCCAGCGACGTTCTCGGCGTCGACATTGACCTGCAGGCCGTCAGTGCGGCCAAAAGCAACGCCGAACGCAACGAGGTCAACGCCCGCTTCGACGACTCGGCGAAGGAAATCAAAGGGCAGTTCGACATCGTCGTGGCCAACATTCTGTCCAATCCGCTCAAGGCACTCGCTCCGGCGATCTGTTCTCACGTTCGCCCAGGCGGAAAACTGGCCCTGTCCGGCATTCTGGCGGAACAGTCCGATGAGTTGATTTCTGCCTACGCACCTTACCTCGCACTCAATGTCGCCGACACGCGCGACGGCTGGGTTTGCCTCGCCGGAACAAAGGCCGGGCAATGAAGACACGCTGCCCAGCCTGCCAGACAACGTTCCGCGTCACACCGGAGCAGTTGAAGGCACGCGTCGGCAAGGTTCGTTGCGGGCAATGCCAGACGGTTTTCAACGCCCTCGACAGTCTGGTTGAAGCGAGCCTGTCTGCAAATCCACCGCTGATGAAAACGGCCCCGCAAGTCGTTCTTCACCAAACACTTCAGGATGTCGTTTTCGTTTCGTCGCCTGCCCCCATCTCTACGACGGAAGTCGTGGAATTCGGTCCTACCGGCACCAAAATCGCCCCCTTCAAGGAGGTGAACGAAGCACATGATTTCCCGCCTGACACAGAAATCCCGCTGGAAGAGTCCATTGAAGAGCGCGTCGAAGAGGCTGCGCTAGAGGCACCTGAAGAAGACTCGCCTGTTCTGAGCGAAACGGCCGCGCAGGAATTGGGCAAGGCGACGGGTTTGATATTGCCACGAGAGACAGCGGAGATCCCCGGTTACAGCAAATGGGCAGA
>JBBQAT010000022.1:0-38350 GCA_038316625.1 Burkholderiales bacterium | reverse complement strand
GCGCTGCTCGATTCGCACGCCCGGCTCAACCCCTTGCTTGGCGAGGTTTCGGTGGCCTGGCATCTCTGGCGCGAAGCCAAAGGCTTGCTCGACGCGGCTGCCGGTGGTGCCGAGGCGCTGGAAAAGGAACGCGAGCAACTTGAATGGCAGGTCCGGGAATTGAAAACGCTCGGGTTTTCGCCCGACGAATGGGATACGCTGAATATCGAACACAAGCGTTTGGCGCATGCCGCCAACCTCGTTGAAGGGGCGCGCTTTTCGCTGGAACTTCTGGCAGAAGGCGATTCGGCGTGCGAGGCGCAGGTCGATACCGTGGCTAACCGGCTCGATGACCTGGCTGATTATGATCCGGCACTGGCTGAGGTGGCCGCTTTGCTGCAATCCGCTCGGGCAGAACTGACCGAAGCGGTCTCGGCGCTCCGCCGATATGCGGATCGGGTCGAGCTCGATCCGCAACGATTGGGCGAAGTCGAACATCGGATTGAGGCCGTGCTCGGCTGTGCGCGAAAATTCCGCTCGAGCCCCGAGGAACTGCCGACGCTGCTTACACGTTGGCTGGAACGGCTGTCCATGCTAGTGGAGGCGGCTGATATAGCTGGATTGGAAGCGCGCGTTGCCGCCGCACGCAAGCGTTACGAGGAACTCGCCAAAAGCCTGTCGAAAGGCCGCGCCAAGGCTGCAGCGGCACTGGGCGTCGAGGTTAGCCGCGTTATGCAGCAACTGGCTCTGGGTGGCGGGCGCTTCGAGATCGGTCTGGTATCCGTCGAGGCAGGCACTGCTCATGGCCTGGAGCAGATCGAGTTTCGCATCGCCGGCTTGGCGGGGAGTGAAGCGCGTCCATTGGCCAAGGTCGCCTCAGGCGGTGAGTTGTCGCGCATCAGCTTGGCTATCCAGGTGGTGACGAGCCAGGCCGCGAGCGTTCCAACGCTGATTTTCGACGAGGTTGATGTCGGGATTGGCGGAGGTGTCGCCGAGGTCGTTGGCCGTCTATTGCGCGAACTGGGTGCCGAGCGACAGGTGCTGTGCGTGACGCACCTGCCACAGGTGGCTGCACGCGCCAATTGGCAATGGCAGGTGGTCAAGAGCGCAGAGGGTGACCAGGTTCGTAGTCATGTCGAGTTGCTTGACGACGACGCGCGGATTGAAGAGATTGCCCGAATGCTCGGTGGTGTTGAAATAACGACCATTACCCGGCAGCACGCGCGGGAAATGCTGAGCATTGTCTAAGTCATGAACTAATGTTAGTTTTGCTGTTAAACTAACTACGCAGCCAGCTTGGCTGACGATTGGGGCGCTATGAAAATTACAATCAGCTCTCGGCTTTGGTCCATGGTCATCGTTAGCGTCATTGCACTGCTTGGTGTGGGAGCCATCGGTGCCTGGACGACTCGTAGTGCGCAGGATACGGTGACCTCGGTGATGGAAGACACCATGCCGAGTATCGCCATGCTTGGCGAAATTCAGTCTACATTCCTTTTTCTTGAGGTTGAGGCGTCGGGGCATATCGCCACCAAGGAACCCACGGTTAAGGATGCGGCTCAGAAAAACGTCGATGACGCGTACAAAAAGCTCGAGGCGAGTTTCGTTGCGTATGCGAAGGTCGTGAACGACGAAACCGGCAAGAAGATGCTGGCGACCGAACAGGAATTGCTTCGCGCCTACATGCCGTTGGTCGCACAGATGATGGAGGCGTCACGCGGGTACGACGTTGATGCCGCTACAGGGATCATGTTCGGCAAATTGCGCCCGATCAGCCAGAAACTTCAGCTGGCCCTTCGCGACCATGCCGAGCATAACCGCAAGGTGGCAGACGACGTGCGCGTGCAGTCCGAGAAGCAGGCGGCAATCGGTAGCATGGTTGCCTGGGTAGGTATGGCGTTGGCCGCTGGCGTTGTCGGCGTGCTTGGATTCCTTACCGTTCGCGGAATTGGTGGTGCTGTGCGCGGCATGCAGGAGACCATCGCGCGCATAGGACGAGATCTTGATTTCACGGCGCGGGTCCCTGTGACCTCCCACGATGAACTGGGTGATATGGCGGAAACACTCAATCGCCTTCTCGAACAGCTTCAGAGCAATCTCGGGCAACTTCAGGCCGCGGCGGTCTCCGTGGCGAATGCGGCGGCCGAAATGGCAGACGGTGCCACGCAGGGAGCTGAAAATTCCGAGAAGCAAAGCCAGGCCGCGTCCGGGATGGCAGCGACGATGCAGGAGCTCTCGGTGAGCATCACGCATGTCGGCGAACAGGCCTGCGAAGCGCAGGCCCTGACCGCCGAGGCAGGGAAGCTGGCGGCGTCCGGTACGGACGTAATCAACAAGACGATAGAAGACATCCACGAGATCGCTACGGTCGTCGATGGCTCGGCGTCGCTGGTGCAAGAGTTACAGAAACAGAGTGGTCTGATCAATTCAGTGGTGCAGACGATTCGCGAAATTGCAGATCAGACCAATCTGCTGGCGCTTAATGCAGCAATCGAGGCGGCTCGGGCCGGTGAGCAAGGAAGGGGATTTGCCGTTGTTGCCGATGAAGTGCGCAAACTCGCCGAGCGTTCTGCCCGTTCGACGGAAGAAATTTCCGGAACCGTTTCGAAGATTCAGAATAGCGCTCAAACAGTGTCCAGCAATATGGGGAGGACCGTGGCCAGCGTACAAAAAACGGTGGCAAATGCTAGCGGTGCGGGTGATACGATCCGCAAGATGGGTGATAGCAGCCAGCGTACGGTGAGCATGGTTTCCGAGATTACCGATGCGATCAAGGAGCAAAGCAGCGCTAGCCAAAACGTAGCGCGCCTGGTTGAACAAATCGCACAGATGGCCGATGCGGGTTCGGGTAGCGCCTCACATGGCGCAAAAACGGCGAAGCGGTTGGACAGCCTGGCAAAGGAAATTCACAAGGTGTTGGCCGCGTACAAACTTTAGCTGCAGTCACGGCGCAGCCAAGAAGACGCAACTTTCAAATTGCGCAGGCCGGCGGCGCTAGAATTTCAGCTTCTTATGAGCTACCCTGAACAATGTAGTCCTTTGGTTTCAAGGCCATTTCTACAATGATTCAGAGCATAGCAAGTAGTTCGACCCAGACAGGCTATGGTTTCGAGAACCAGGTACGCTTCGGTGCCCCGTCTTCGAGGCAGACAGGTGTTCGTTCGGACTCTTCTACGACTTCCTCGGAGTCTTCAAAATCAACGACAAGCCAGCCCAATCAGTTAACACCGGAACAGCAACGGCAGGTTCAACAACTCCAGGAAGTTGATCGTAAAGTCCGGGCGCACGAGCAAGCGCATCTCGCGGTCGGTGGCGATCTGGTGCGCGGGGGAGCAACGTTCAGCTATCAGACTGGGCCGGACAACCAGCGATACGCTGTGGCTGGCGAGGTTTCAATTGATGCCTCTCCTGGCCGGACACCTAAAGAGACAATACCCAAGGCTCAGCAAATTCGTGCGGCCGCATTGGCCCCGGCTGACCCGTCCGCTCAAGATCAGAGCGTCGCGGCGCGGGCAACGCGCATGGAGAGTGAGGCGAGGATTGAGCTCGCGGTACAGCAGCGGGAAGAGCTGTCCAACTCGGGCCAAGGCAGTACGGCCTTGTATCGCAGGGTCGAGAGAAGCGTTGGCGGGGATGCTCAGGTCGGCGGATTGCTGAATTCTTTCGCCTGATCAGTCGGTTTTTCCGGATTGCCGCGATGCGGGCACTGCGGTTTGCTGCATTCTGCGTAGAGGTAGAGTGCGTGTTCCTGGATGACAAAACCCCTTTCCTTCGCTATTTTTTTCTGGCGCCGTTCGATTTCTTCGTCGAAAAACTCTTCGACTCGACCGCAATTGATGCACACCAGGTGGTCATGGTGTTGTCCGGCCTTGATTTCAAATACGGCCTTGCCTGACTCGAAATGGTGGCGTTCAAGCAGGCCTGCTTGCTCGAACTGGGTGAGCACGCGGTAGACCGTCGCTAATCCGATGTCTATGTTTTCACTCAACAACAGACGATAGACATCGTCTGCCGTCAGGTGGCGTACTTCGGCTTTTTCGAAAAGCTCGAGAATCCTCAGGCGCGGGCCTGTGGCCTTGAGTCCCATGTTTTTCAGGTTGGTGGAATTGCTCATGCTTTGGCTTGATCGACGGAGAAAGGAGGCGTTCTTTTCGGTTATGATATACCGCATGGCTCGACTTTAAGCCTTCTGACTGTGTTTTGAAGCGTATTTCCGATTATTTTCCAAGAAATATCCCAAGCATGATTTTTTCTCGAATTACCAGAACGGTTCTTCTGGTGGCCGCAATTTCCGGTTGTTCATCGGTGCCGCGTATTGTCAATGAATACAAAATTGACGTTCAGCAGGGAAACGTCCTGACGCAGGATATGGTTTCCCAGCTTCGGCCCGGTTTGACCAAGGATCAGGTGCGCTTTATTCTTGGTACGCCAATGCTGATGGATATGTTCCACGCCAGTCGCTGGGATTACGTTTATCGACTGCAGAAGGGAAATACGGGCGAGGTCGAGATGAGGAAGTTTTCGGCCTTTTTTGATACCACTGACAAGCTGGTTCGCGTTTCCGGCGACGTGACCCCGGCGCAGACGGGTGATGCTTTGGCGACACCCGATAGCCGGACACGTGAACTTGACCTGGGCTCGATTGCGCCGGATAGCGTTGCGCCACCGATTGAAGGTAAGGGTTTTTTTGGGAAAATGATTGAAAGCGTGGGTTTCTAATATGAAGAAGATCAAGATAGCGATTGTTGGTGCCAGCGGCCGTATGGGGCAGATGATTATCGAGTCAGTATTGAAGGATAGCGAAGTAATACTCGTTTCGGCTGTTGATCAATTGGGCAACCCGGCCATGGGTAAGGATGCGGGCGAACTCGTCGGTATGCCGCCCTGTGGCGTTGTGGTCACAAGTGACGTTGAGGCAGGCATTGCCAAGGCCGATTGCCTGATTGACTTTACGCGTCCGGAAGGCACGCTTGAACACTTGGCTATCTGTCGCAGGCGCAAGGTTTCTATCGTTATCGGGACCACCGGGCTCGACGTGGAAGGAAAACAGACGATTGCTGATGCGGCTCGCGAAATTCCGGTCGTTTTCGCGCCCAACATGAGCGTTGGCGTGAACGTGGTGTTCAAGCTGCTCGACACCGCTTCGCGGATTTTGGCTGAAGGCTACGATATAGAGATCGTTGAAGCACACCACAAACACAAGATCGACGCGCCTTCCGGAACGGCGCTACGCATGGGTGAGGTGGTTGCCGAGGCTCTTGGGCGCGATCTGAAGAAATGTGCGGTTTTTGGCCGTGAAGGTGTGACCGGGGAGCGTGAGCCCTCAACAATCGGATTTGCAACCGTGCGTGGCGGCGATATCGTCGGCGACCATACAGTCATGTATTGCGGTACCGGCGAACGCGTTGAAATCAGCCATAAAGCGGGTAGTCGAATGCCTTATGCGCTGGGTAGTCTGCGCGCTGCCCGCTTCCTGGCTGGCAAGAAGATGGGATTGTTTGACATGCAGGATGTTCTGGGATTGCGCTAAGTTCCTTAAGAAACATCGCCAGCCAGGACTGCTAGGATGAGATCCCAACTTCTGGCTGGAAAACTGCACCAAATCTTTGGTGGTGACGGCGAACTTGTTTTAAAGCAATTGCTGTCCTCTGCGGTTGACGGACACCCGGTTCTCGCCCGCGGTGTGCCGAAATTGCTGGATGCTGCCGATGGATTATTGGCACAATTTTCCAGCATGCATCAGGTCCAGGCCGAGCTTTCGGGTGATGCATTCTCTGACTGGAATCTCAAAAGCGGGCAAATCGATTCCGGCAGAAACTGGAAGATGTTGCTTGGCTACGCCAACGATGAACTCGACGCCACGATCCTGGCTTGGCGTCGCTTGGTGCACCCGGACGATCTGCTGGTTCTTGATGCAGCGATTGCTTCACATATACAAGGCAAGACCCGTTTTTTCCAGTCTGAATGCCGCTTGAAAACCAAGGCGGGTGACTGGAAGTGGCTGTTCCTTAAGGGCTTGGTGGCTGCCCGCGAGGCGAGTGGGGATCCGTTGCGGCTCCTCCTGTTGCAACGTGATATTACGGACTTCAGGCAGTCGGCTGCTGATGCCTTGTCTGCCAAGGAAGCGGCAGAGGCTGCCAACCGGGCACGCAGCTATTTCATGGCCAACATGAGCCATGAAATCCGGACGCCGATGAACGGAATCATCGGCATGACCGAACTGGCGCTCGATACTCAACTCGACCCGGAGCAGCGACATTACCTAAGGACAGTAAAGTCCTCCGCCGAATCGCTGCTGGCCATCGTGAATGACATTCTCGACTTTTCCAAAGTGGAATCCGGCAAGCTACGTTTTGAAGAAATTCCATTTTTCCTGACCAATCTGGTTTTTGAGGCGGTTCGTACGCAATCGGTAACGGCCCACAAGAAAGGGCTGGAGGTTATCGTTTCCCTGGCAACCGATGTACCTCTCAGAGTTGTCGGAGACCCAACGCGAGTGCGCCAGATAATCTCCAATCTGGTTGGTAACGCGATCAAGTTCACCGAGCATGGGAACATCTCGATTGAGGTTGCAGTTGAAGAGCGCTCAGCTGCGTCCGTTGTTCTGCGCTTCGCCGTTCGCGATACCGGTATAGGTATTCCGGCCTCTCGGCAGAGTGCGGTTTTCGAGGCGTTTTCTCAAGCTGATGATTCGACGACACGGCGGTTTGGCGGGACCGGTCTGGGTTTGACGATTTGCTCGCATTTGGTTCAATTGATGGGCGGGCGAATCTGGCTTGAAAGCGTTGAAGGAGAGGGTTCCTGCTTTTATTTCAACGGCCGATTCGGAATCGCCGATTCGGCCGATACTGCAGTCGACAGAAATAGTCAGTTCGATGGCCAGCGACTATTGTTGCTTGAAAGCAACCCGGCCCTTGCTGTGCAACTGCTGGCGATACTTGCCGAAATCGGCGTACATGCAAAGCATGTATTTGATGCGGAGGAAGGTCTTGCGGCCATGGAAAAATCAAAGGTGCTGGGCTTTGCTTTTGACTTCGTACTTGCCGACGCGCAGATGCCCGCTCCCGGAGGAATGGCGCTGGCTGAATCCTGGCGGGATAGCAACCGTTCCGAAAAGTTGATCATGCTGTTGAATACCGAGCAGCAACGTCAGGATCTGAAGCGTCTGCGTGAGATGGGTGCCAATGCCCATCTGGTCAAACCAGTGTCGCCAGAAGACGTGGTAGAAGCGTTGAAGCTGGTTTCCGGGCAACAGGTCGAGTCGGGCCATTTGCTCGATCCGTTTGATTTCCCGGATCAGGTGCTGCTCGACACGGCAAACCGGCTTGAAGTGTTGTTGGTTGAAGACAACCCGGTCAACCAGGAACTGGCCGAACGTTTGCTGAAAAAGCGTGGTTACAGCGTCACGCTGGCCAATAACGGCGCAGAAGCCGTAGATTGCTTCGAGAAAAGCCATTTTGATCTCATCTTCATGGATATGCAGATGCCCGTGATGGATGGCATTGAGGCGACGGAAGCGATCCGTTCACGCGAAATGCGGCGTAGCTGGGTTGTTTCGGAGGAGTTCCACCAGGTTTGCATTATTGCCATGACCGCAAATGCGATGGACGGTGATCGAGACCGTTGTCTGCAGGCTGGAATGAATGACTACGTATCCAAACCGATCAAGACAGAAGAGCTTTATGCGGCGATTGACCGTTCTCTCGGCCTTGAGCGTGAAATGGGCTCGGCACAGACGCAGTCTGATCGGCCTCTCACCGAAACGTCGCTGGATCTGGGCGCGGCGATGCGTGACCTTGGAGATCGGGATCTTTTGCTGACGATGGCTGGCATGCTGGTCAATGAGTGGGATGGGCACTTGGGGCAGATTCAGGCCAGTTTGCGCGAGAAAAATGCCGCTCAGCTATGCTTGAATGCGCACACCGTAAAGAGTTTGTTGGCGATTTTCCATGGTGAATCTGCGCGGCGTATTGCGCTTGATCTGGAGCAGGCAGCCAGACGTCCTGATAGCGTCGATTG
The DNA here is from genome assembly GCA_038316625.1 of Burkholderiales bacterium. Taxonomy (GTDB): domain Bacteria; phylum Pseudomonadota; class Gammaproteobacteria; order Burkholderiales; family Rhodocyclaceae; genus Propionivibrio. The sequence continues at coordinate 30,352 of JBBQAT010000022.1, read as the reverse complement.
GCTGCATTGTGGACATCTCGCTGATATGCTGGCGCATGAAATGACCCGGTTGAAGCCGGAAATGGAGCGTTTTGTTCGCGGTGAAGTTCCACTTTAGATGTCACTTTAGATTGCCGAGAAGTGCTCTGTCAGATATAATCCTCGGGTTTTCAAGTATTTAAGCGGGAGGGCACCATGCTCATCCCGCTTTTGTGTATCTAAGCTACGGATCAGGAGTCTTTCGTGTCGTTGCTACCCTCTTTTCAGCCCGCGATTCTCGCCCTTGCCGACGGTACCGTTTTTCGAGGTTATGCCATCGGCAGCAAAGGGACCACCAGCGGCGAGGTGGTTTTTAACACAGCGATGACCGGCTATCAGGAAATCCTTACCGATCCTTCCTACTGCCGGCAAATCGTCACTTTGACCTACCCGCATATCGGCAATACCGGTTGCAATGACGAGGATTTTGAGTCGCGAGCCAATTTCGCGGCCGGTCTGGTCATTCGCGATCTGCCGCTGCGCGCCGAAAGCTGGCGCATGCAGATTACCTTACCCGATTACCTCAAGAAGCATGGTGTCGTGGCCATTGCCGGGATCGATACGCGCAAGCTCACCCGTATCCTGCGTGAAAAAGGGGCACAGGCTGGCTGCATCATGGCGGTAGATGTTGATGAGGCTGCTGCAGTTGCCGAGGCGCGCGCTTTTCCTGGACTTGCCGGCATGGATCTGGCCAAGGTGGTGACAGTCGATTCGCCCTACGAGTGGAATGAAGGCGAATGGACCTTGACAGGCTATCGCCCCGCACCAGTCAAGAAGCAATTCCATGTCGTTGCCTACGATTACGGCGTCAAGCGTAACATCCTGCGCATGCTTTCTGCGCGGGGCTGCAAGGTGACCGTGGTTCCGGCGCAAACGTCAGCCGCTGACGTCCTCAAGTATGATCCAGACGGGGTTTTTCTGTCCAACGGTCCGGGTGATCCAGAGCCATGCGACTACGCTATTGCGGCCATTCGCGAATTGCTGGCTGCCGGTATGCCGACTTACGGCATCTGCCTTGGCCACCAGTTGCTGGCTTTGGCTTCAGGGGCCAAGACAGTCAAGATGAAGTTTGGTCATCATGGTGCCAATCATCCGGTGAAGGATCTCGACACCCAGCAGGTTTTGATTACCAGCCAGAATCATGGTTTTGCAGTCGATGCCGATACGTTGCCGGGCAACCTGCGGCCAACGCACGTCTCCCTGTTCGACGGCTCGTTGCAGGGCCTCGCGCGAACCGATGTGCCGGCGTTCTCCTTTCAGGGACACCCGGAGGCGAGCCCGGGTCCGCACGACGTAGCGTACTTGTTCGACCGGTTCATCAAGCTGATGCAAGACAATAAGGCCGCAGGAAAGTAACTCATGCCAAAGCGTACAGACCTAAAAAGTATTCTCATCATTGGCGCCGGCCCGATTGTTATCGGTCAGGCCTGCGAATTCGACTATTCCGGCGCGCAAGCCTGCAAGGCGTTGCGCGAGGAGGGGTATCGAGTCATTCTGGTCAACTCCAATCCGGCGACGATTATGACCGACCCGGAAATGGCCGATGTAACCTACATCGAGCCGATTACCTGGAAAGTTCTAGAGCGCATAATCGAAAAGGAGCGTCCCGACGCGCTGCTGCCGACCATGGGCGGTCAGACGGCGCTCAATTGTGCGCTCGACCTGGCCAAACACGGTGTGCTCGAAGAATTTGGCGTCGAGATGATCGGTGCTTCGAAGGAAGCCATTGACAAGGCCGAGGATCGCGAAAAATTCAAGACGGCGATGACTAAGATCGGTCTCGGTTCGGCGCGTTCTGCGATGGCGCACTCGATGGAGGAAGCCTACCAGGTGCAGGCGATGATCGGCTTCCCGGTCATCATCCGTCCGTCGTTCACGATGGGTGGGTCCGGTGGCGGTATCGCCTACAACGAAGAAGAATTCGTCCAGATCTGCAAGCGTGGTCTAGAGGCCAGCCCGACACACGAATTGTTGATCGAAGAGTCGCTGATCGGCTGGAAAGAATTCGAGATGGAGGTTGTCCGCGACAAGAAGGACAACTGCATCATCGTCTGCTCGATTGAAAACCTTGATCCGAAGGGCGTGCATACCGGCGACTCGATCACCGTAGCGCCGGCGCAGACGCTGACCGACAAGGAATACCAGATCATGCGCGACGCCTCGGTGGCGGTGCTGCGCGAGATTGGCGTCGATACTGGTGGCTCCAACGTTCAGTTTTCCATCTGCCCAGAAGATGGCCGCATGGTGGTTATCGAGATGAATCCGCGTGTCTCGCGTTCATCCGCGCTAGCCTCGAAGGCAACCGGTTTCCCGATTGCCAAAGTGGCAGCCAAGCTGGCAGTGGGTTACACGCTCGATGAACTGGCCAACGACATTACTGGCGGCAAGACGCCGGCGTCTTTCGAACCGTCGATTGACTACGTTGTAACCAAGGTGCCGCGTTTTGCCTTCGAGAAGTTTCCGACAGCCGATTCGCACCTGACGACGCAGATGAAGTCGGTTGGTGAAGTGATGGCCATCGGGCGAACTTTCCAGGAATCCTTTCAGAAGGCGTTGCGCGGCCTCGAAGTAGGCGTCGATGGGATGAACCAGCGTACAACCGACCGCGAGGAGCTCGAACGCGAACTTGGCGAGCCAGGGCCGGAGCGCATCTGGTTCGTCGGCGACGCTTTCGAGAATGGTTTTACGCTGGAGGAAGTGCACGCGCTGACGCATATCGATCCGTGGTTCCTTGCACAGATTGAGGATATCGTCCGGATCGAGATGGTTCTCGATGACATGGCTTTCGACGAACTGGATGCAACAACATTGCGCGAACTCAAGCGCAAGGGATTCTCCGACCGTCGCTTAGCCAAGCTGATGAAGACGAGCGAAACCAATGTTCGCACCAGCCGGCACGCCATGGGCATCCGGCCGGTCTACAAGCGCGTCGATACCTGCGCCGCAGAGTTTTCAACGAATACGGCTTACATGTATTCGACCTACGAGGATGAGTGCGAGTCGAATCCGAGCGACAAGAAGAAGATCATGGTTCTTGGCGGCGGCCCGAACCGCATCGGGCAGGGGATCGAGTTTGACTATTGCTGCGTTCATGCGGCGCTCGCCCTGCGCGAAGATGGTTACGAGACGATCATGGTCAACTGTAATCCGGAAACCGTTTCGACCGACTACGATACGTCTGATCGCCTGTATTTCGAACCGTTGACGCTCGAAGATGTGCTCGAAATCGTTGCTATCGAAAAACCGGTTGGTGTCATCGTGCAGTTTGGCGGCCAGACGCCGCTAAAGCTGGCGCGCGAGCTTGAAGCGAACGGTGTTCCGATCATCGGCACCAGTCCGGACATGATTGATGCAGCCGAAGATCGCGAGCGTTTCCAGAAATTGCTGCAGGATCTTGGTCTAAAGCAGCCGCCAAACCGTACCGCTCGAACGGAATCTGATGCTTTGCGTCTGGCCGTTGAAATCGGCTATCCGCTGGTTGTCCGTCCATCCTACGTGCTCGGCGGCCGTGCCATGGAAATCGTCCATGAACCGCGCGACCTTGAGCGCTATATGCGTGAGGCTGTAAAGGTCTCGAACGATTCCCCGGTACTGCTCGATCGCTTCCTTAACGATGCTGTTGAAGTCGATGTTGATGCGCTTTCCGACGGTGAAGAAGTGATTATCGGCGGCGTCATGGAGCACATTGAGCAGGCGGGTGTGCATTCGGGTGATTCGGCGTGTTCGCTTCCTCCCTATTCTCTGTCGGACGATGTGCAGAACGAACTGCGCCGACAAACCAAGTTGATGGCCAAGGGCTTGAATGTTTGCGGTTTGATGAACGTTCAGTTTGCCATCCAGAATGATGTGGTGTATGTGCTGGAAGTTAACCCGCGTGCCTCACGTACCGTACCTTTCGTGTCCAAGGCGACCGGTTTGCAGCTGGCAAAAATCGCTGCACGCTGTATGGCGGGGCAGTCGCTGGCCAGTCAGGGAGTAACTCGGGAGATCGTTCCGCACTATTATTCCGTTAAGGAGGCTGTATTCCCATTCAACAAGTTCCCTGGTGTGGATACGATCCTCGGTCCTGAAATGAAGTCAACCGGCGAAGTGATGGGTGTTGGCAGAACCTTTGCGGAAGCCTTCGTTAAGAGCCAGTTAGCCGCCAGTGTGAAGCTTCCAGCTCACGGCAAGGTTTTTATCAGCGTCAAGGAATCCGACAAGTCCAAAGTGGCTGATATCGCCCGCGATCTGCATTCGGCGGGATTCACTATTTTGGCCACACGCGGTACCGCATCCACCATTTCCAAGGCGGGTGTTCCTGTCACCATGGTCAATAAAGTGGCCGAGGGACGCCCGCACATTGTTGATATGATCAAGAACAAGGAAATTGCCTTGATCATCAATACGGTGGACGAGAAGCGTCAGGCTATCAACGATTCACGTTCGATCCGGACGTCTGGGTTGGCGGCGCGCGTGACGATGTATACCACGGTATGGGGCGCCGAAGCAGCGGCCGAAGGCATCAAGAACCGCGGCGAACTGGTGGTCTATTCAATCCAGGCGCTACACGCACAACTGAGTTAACTAACCCTTGAGCCGCCGGTGACGCCAATTTTTCCGGGTGCCGGCGGTTTTGCTTTTATAGCGAACCAAGTGAGCAAAGAAAATGAATAAAGTCCCATTGACCGTTAAGGGTGCCGAGAGACTTCGCACCGAATTGCATCAGTTGAAAAGCGTCGAGCGGCCGAGCGTGATTGCCGCCATCGCCGAGGCTCGTTCGCATGGTGATCTTTCGGAGAATGCTGAATACGATGCCGCCAAAGAGCGACAGGGTTTCGTTGAAGGTCGCATCAAAGAGGTCGAAGGCAAGCTGTCAAATGCCCAGATCATTGACCCCCAGTTGCTCGATGCGGATGGGCGCTGTGTGTTTGGATCAACGCTGGATCTTGAGGACCAGGATTCCGGTGTGCAGGTAACATACCAGATCGTCGGCGAGGATGAAGCCGAAATCAAAGCGGGCAAGATATCGGTCAATTCGCCGATTGCCCGCGCCTTGATCGGGAAGTTCGCCGGTGATATTGCGCAGGTCCAAGCACCCGGCGGGTTGCGCGAGTACGAAGTGCTTGATGTCCGCTACGAGTAATCAGCGGAAAAACACGGGCGTTAGCTGCGTGTTCCGCCTTGAAAACTGCGTTTGCTGCGGCGCGGTTCGGCGCGGTGGCGCGGGGCGTTCTTGACCGACTTGGATTCAGCGCCCGGACGCCAGACAACGAGCAATTTCCCGATATGTTGTACCGGTGCTGCGCCGAGTTGTTCGCAGATGGTGGCCAGATACTGTTCGCGTACGGCACGGTCATCGTTGAAGACACGGATTTTGATTAGTTCGTGGCTTTCAAGGCTGACGCTGATTTCCTGCAGAACAGAATCGGAAAGTCCGTTTTGACTGATCGCTACAACAGGATTCAGGGCATGGGCACGAGCACGCAGGGCGCGGCGTTGGTCGGTAGTAATATCGAGCATTCAGTAAACCTTTTCAAAGAACGCATTTTACCGAGTTTTAGGCGATGAAACGAACCAGAACGAGTAATGCGTGGTTGCGTGAGCACGTTAATGACACCTACGTGCAACGCGCCAGGGCTGAGGGCTATCGCTCGCGTGCTTCTTTCAAATTAATGGAAATTGACGACAAGGACCACCTGATTCGTTCCGGTGAGGTAGTCGTTGACCTTGGGGCGACGCCGGGCGGGTGGTCGCAAGTCGTCGCCAAGCGTATGAAGGGCAGGGGTCGGGTCATCGCCTTGGACTTGCTTGATATGGAGCCCTTGCATGGCGTCGATTTCATCCAGGGTGATTTCCGGGAAGAGAACGTGTTGCAACAGGTGGAAAAGATGCTGGCCGGTGAGAAGGTGGGGCTTGTGCTTTCGGATATGGCCCCCAATATGTCAGGTATTCTCCTCTCCGATCAGGCGCGCGTGATGCATCTGGCCGAGTTGGGTCTGGAATTTTCAAGGAACTGGCTGAAACCAGATGGTGCTTTTCTGGTCAAAGTCTTTCAAGGTTACGGATTTGACGAGTTCATGCGGGAGATGAGGCAAGTTTTCAAGACCGTATCATCGCGCAAGCCCGACGCTTCTCGTGATCGGAGTGCTGAGCTGTATTTGCTAGGCAAGGGATTGAAGAGTTGATTTTCCAAGCGGTTCTTGGTGGCATCGCAGCGTGGTAGGCTGGATAAGGTTTAGAATGATGTTTTCCCGAAATACACATCCTTTCAGGATCCCCTGAAGCGTAACTAGGAAGAGGTGCAGCATTGAATAACATGTTCAAGAATATGGCTGTTTGGCTGGTTATTGGTCTGGTGCTGATGACGGTCTTCAACCAGTTCAATACCCGTCAGACACCGCAGGCGTCGATGGAGTATTCACAGTTCATGGAGGAAGTTGGGCAAGGCTCTATTTCTAAAGTGGTGATTGAAGGTCGCGTGCTCAAGGCAACGACGAGCGACGGGCGCAAGCTGACTTCCTATGCGCCGCCTGATCTCTGGATGGTCTCCGATCTGCTCAAGCATGGTGTCAAGATTGAAGCCAAGCCTGAAGAGGAACAGTCCTTCCTTATGAGCATCTTTGTCAGCTGGTTCCCGATGCTGTTGCTGATTGGTGTCTGGGTGTTCTTCATGCGTCAGATGCAGGGTGGAGGCAAAGGGGGGGCGTTCTCTTTCGGTAAGAGCAAGGCTCGCCTTCTTGATGAATCAACCAACAGTATTACGTTTGCCGATGTGGCTGGTTGCGACGAGGCCAAGGAAGAAGTCTCCGAATTGGTTGATTTCCTGCGTGATCCGACAAAATTCCAGAAACTCGGTGGACGCATTCCTAAGGGGGTGCTGCTTGTTGGCAATCCGGGCACCGGTAAGACTTTACTGGCCAAGGCGATCGCTGGCGAAGCCAAAGTTCCGTTCTTCTCAATCTCCGGCTCCGATTTCGTTGAGATGTTTGTTGGTGTCGGTGCGGCGCGGGTGCGCGACATGTTTGAGAACGCCAAGAAGCATGCACCGTGCATCATTTTTATTGACGAACTCGATGCGGTTGGTCGTCAGCGCGGCGCCGGTCTGGGTGGTGGCAATGACGAACGCGAGCAGACATTGAATCAGATGTTGGTCGAAATGGACGGTTTTGAAGGCAGCGTTGGCGTGATTGTGATTGCTGCGACCAACCGCCCTGACGTACTTGATCCGGCGCTTATGCGCCCAGGTCGTTTTGACCGTCAGGTGGTGGTGCCGCTGCCGGATATCCGTGGTCGAGAGCAGATCCTGATTGTGCATATGCGCAAGGTGCCGTTGTCGCCCGACGTCAAGGCGGACATTCTTGCCCGAGGAACCCCGGGAATGTCGGGAGCCGACTTGGCCAATCTAGTCAATGAGGCGGCCCTGTTTGCCGCTCGGGCCAGTAAGCGTCTAGTTGATATGGAAGACTTCGAGAAGGCCAAGGACAAGATTCTGATGGGCGCTGAGCGCCGCAGCATGGTCATGAATGATGAAGAAAAGCGTAATACGGCGTATCACGAGTCGGGTCACGCGGTTGTGGCTAAGCTGGTGCCAAAATCCGACCCAGTGCACAAGGTCACTATCATCCCGCGTGGTCGTGCGCTTGGCTTGACCATGCAGTTGCCGGAAGAAGATCGTTACGCCTATGACCGCGTTTATCTGATGAGTCGTATTGCGGTGCTGTTTGGTGGGCGTATCGCCGAAGAACTGTTCATGAATCAGATGACGACCGGTGCCTCCAACGACTTCGAGCGCGCGACGCAAATGGCACGTGACATGGTTACACGCTATGGCATGTCCGATGCGCTGGGTCCAATGGTTTATGGCGAGAACGAAGGCGAGGTTTTCCTCGGCCGCTCGGTTACCACGCACAAGAATATGTCGGAAACGACGATGCAGCAGGTTGACGCCGAAATTCGCCGCATCATCGACGAGCAGTATGCCCTAGCCCGCAAACTCCTCGAAGAGAACCGTGATAAGGTTGAAGCAATGACGGCGGCGCTGCTTGAGTTGGAAACAATTGATGCGGATCAGATTAACGACATCATGGACGGCAAACCGCCACGTCCGCCCAGGCAGACGCAGGCAAAAACAGTTACGGCAACCGATACGCCGCCACCGGATGCGGCACCGAGTGCCACCGCACCGGCCTGAGCCAGTGGAATCAAACCAAGCCGGGGGAATTGAAGTTCCCCCGGCTTTTTTACGTCGGGGTTTTATGCTTCGTTGCGGAAAATTTGAATTGTCTCTTGGTCAACCTTTGCTGATGGGCATCGTCAACCTGACACCGGACTCTTTCTCTGGAGACGGGTTGGCGAGCGATAGTGCGCGGGCCGTTACACACGCCTGGCATCAGATTGAAGCCGGTGCCGATCTGCTCGACCTTGGTGCCGAATCATCACGTCCCGGTGCTATTCCTGCTTCGCTTAACGAAGAGCTGGCTCGCCTTCTGCCCGTGCTGGACGCTCTGGCCGACTGTGGCGTGCCGATTTCCGTTGATACCTATAAACCGGAAGTGATGCGTGCCGCGCTGGCTCACGGCGCGTCGATGATTAACGACATTTTCGCTCTGCGCATGCCAGGGGCGCTGGAGATCGTGGCGGCGAGTGATTGTGGGGTGTGTCTGATGCACATGCAGGGCGAGCCGCTGACTATGCAGCAGAGCCCTTGTTATGGCGATGTGGTCGCTGAGGTACGAGATTTTCTTGCCGAACGGGTGCGGGCTGCTGCATCAGTTGGCATGGCAACTGACCGTCTAGTGCTTGATCCGGGATTTGGGTTTGGCAAGACGCTTGCGCACAATCTCGAACTGCTTCGCCGTATTGTCGAAGTCTCCAACGACAGCTTGCCGCTTCTGGCCGGGATTTCGCGCAAATCGATGCTGGGTGCCATCACCGGTCGTTGTGTTGAACAGCGCGTGTCTGCGAGTATTTCAGCCGCCTTGCTGGCTGTGCAGCGTGGTGCGCAGATTTTGCGGGTGCACGACGTGGCTGAGACGCGCGATGCGCTTGCCGTATTAAAGGCTGTTGATCCCGATTGAAGGCGGTTTTGCCATCTGGATATACGCCACAACAAGACAACAATATCGACAGGCAAGACAAAGGGCATTCATCTCTGCTAGCCTAGACAACTGGACTCTGAAACTATCCACCATGATGGTCGCCTATCGGGTTGGCTGGCAAGGTCAAAAACCAGGAGAAGAAGCTCGAATGTCCAAGGAAATCGAACTGAAATTACGGTTGGCACCCTCGCAGGTGCGACGTTTCCAGTTGCATTCGGTTTTGTCCGAATCCACCCCACAGAAGTATCGCCTGTTCAACACCTACTTCGACACGCCAGACCTCGATCTGCGCAAGCGTGGCATCGCCTTGAGGTTGCGGCGCAAAGGTTGGGCCGTCTGGTTGATGACGGTCAAAGGGAGTGATTCGGGGGCGGGTGGTTTGGCCCGGCGTAGCGAGTGGGAGGCTCCAACACAGCCCGGTGTGTTTGATTTTAGTATTGTTACCGACGAGAAATTGCGCGAATTTCTAGAGTCGCACCATTCTCGTCTGCAGGCCGTTTTTTCGACCGATTTTACACGTACGGCGTGGACGCTAAGGCGTCGTGAGTCGGTGATCGAACTGGCGCTTGATCGTGGCAAGATCAGTGCGCTACCGGTTTCCGGCGGTGCGCCTCCGGTCAGCGAGCTCTTGTGCGAAGTGGAGTTGGAACTGATCGAAGGCCAATCGCCTGATGTGCTTTTTGATCTGGCGATAGAAATGGCGACCGATCTGCACCTGCACCCCGAGATCCTTAGCAAAGCAGAACGTGGTTATTCGCTGGCCGATGGCACCCTGGCCCAGCCGGTCAAAGCATTCACGTCGCCATTGAAGAAGGAAATGTCACCACTCGAAGCATTCAGATCTATCGCACTGTCTTGCCTTTCTCAGCTGCAGCGCAATGAGCCAGGGGCAATCATCGGTAGTAACCCCGAGCACGTCCATCAGTTGAGGGTTGCCATTCGCCGCCTTCGCTCAGCATTCAAGCTTTTTTCCCCGGTACTTTTTGTCCCTTTTGCCGAGATGTATTCCCCGCACTGGCGGGGACTGGCTGGGCGTCTTGGTAGCGCGCGCGACTGGGATGTGTTTTTGACCGAAACACTGGCCCCGCTTGAAGAGGCCTTTCCCGGGGATGCGGATCTGGTGGTTTTGCGAGCCAAAGGAGAGGCGGCTAAAGCCCAGGCCCAGGCATCGGCCGGTACCGCTTTGACGCATCAGGCTTATAGCCAGCTCTTGCTGGCGTTTTCTGCGGCTTTGTTCAGAGTTGAACCGCCGACGATTGATGGTCAGACAAAGTGGTCCGCATTGAGTTTACGCAAATTTGCTCGACGCAGACTGCACAAAAGGGTGGAAATGATTGAGAGCCTTGCCAATGAACACGGCAAGATGAATGCCGAGCGCCGGCATGATCTGCGAATTGCCTTCAAGAAGCTGCGATATGCCCTCGAGTTCTTTGCGCCGATTTTGCCGCACAAGCGGCTAATGGCCTATCAGTCTTCTCTTTCAACGATCCAGGATTTGCTCGGTACGCTGAATGATCAAGTCACCGCTTCGCGGTTGATCAAGGAGATGCATCCGAAAAACGAACCGGATTCGCTGACTAGGGGCTGGATTGCCGGGCGAACGCAGCTTCTGGTCGCCTCCTTGAATTCAGAACTGCGCATATTCATGGCTAGCCGGAAGCCTTGGCACTGAACGTTTAAGTACAATAGCAGCATTTTGTGATTAGCTAATTCGTTACCTTGGGGAGAGAGAACTTGACAAGAAAGTATTTCGGCACGGATGGCGTGCGTGGCCGAGTAGGGCAGTCCCCGATTACACCGGATTTTGTGATGCGTCTCGGCTATTCAGCCGGTAAGGTGCTTGTTTCAGACAGATCAGCCCGCGGGCACCTCAAGGAAGGTGATCGCCCGGCGGTTCTGATCGGAAAGGATACGCGAATTTCGGGCTATATGCTGGAGGCGGCACTTGAGGCCGGCTTTTCGGCAGCTGGCGTTGATGTTTGTCTGGTCGGCCCGATGCCGACCCCGGCCGTGGCTTATTTGACTCGGGCGTTGCGTCTGCAAGCCGGGATTGTCATTTCAGCCTCGCACAATCCGTTTTACGATAACGGTATAAAATTTTTCTCCGCGCATGGCACCAAACTCGAGGATGAACTGGAAGCGAAAATCGAGGCCGGGATTGATGCGCCTCTGGTCTGCGTGCAATCTGCCGAACTTGGCCGTGCGCGCCGGATCGACGATGCTGCCGGTCGCTACATCGAGTTCTGCAAAAGCACCTTTCCGAACGATCTTGATCTGCGTGGATTGAAAATCGTCATCGATTGCGCGCATGGTGCGGCCTATCAGATTGCCCCGCACGTGTTTCACGAACTCGGCGCCGAGGTAATCGCTATTGGTGCAGAGCCGAACGGACTTAATATCAATAAGGACGTCGGGGCAACGTCTCCGAGAGCCTTGAGCGACGCGGTTTTGTCGCATCGGGCAGATCTGGGTATCGCGCTTGATGGCGATGCAGATCGCGTGATGATGGTCGATGCTTCGGGCTGTGTGTATGACGGTGATCAACTGCTTCTGGCGGTTGTTCGCAGTCGTTTGAGGCACGGAGGAGTGGCGGGTGTTGTGGGAACCCTGATGACCAATCTGGCGTTCGAGCATGCTCTCGCGGCGCTGAATGTGTCTTTTGCACGCGCTGCTGTCGGTGACCGTTACGTGCTGGAAATGTTGAGGGAGAAGGGGTGGATGTACGGGGGCGAGAACTCTGGGCATATTCTCTGTCTTGATCGGCACACGACCGGCGATGGAATTGTTTCAGCCTTGCAGGTTCTTTCTGCACTGCGTGAGGAAGGAGGCGATCTCGCGGGCTTACTCGGGCAGTTGGTTCTTTATCCGCAGATACTGATCAATGTGCCGCTGGTCAAGGGTTTTTCCTGGAAGGATAACCCGCTGATTAATGCTGCTCGGGACAAAGTTGAAGCAAGCCTCGAGGGAGAGGGGCGTGTGCTGCTGCGCGCTTCAGGAACCGAGCCATTGCTGCGGGTCATGGTTGAAGGGCGCGATGCGGAGAAGGTGCAGGCCGCAGCCGAAGAACTCGCTGCGGCCGTGCGTGAAGCGGTGTCGTCGTGACTACGTTGGCGTAGTCGTCGTCGACCGCACGATCAGCATTGTTCAGCCGTATTCATATGCTTCTGGAAATAGATCTGCAGGCTTTTGATTGACCACAGGGGCTCTGACTGACTATAATTCGCCCTTTTTGCACGGGGTGTTCTATGCGCCAAAAGCTAGTTGCGGGTAATTGGAAGATGCATGGTGGGCTTAAGACCAACCTGCAGTTGCTTCAGGACGTCGTTGCAGGTGTGGCCGAGTTGCGTGGTATGGCGGCTGCCGTTTGTGTGCCTTTCCCTTATTTGGCGCAGGCGCAGTCCGCCTTGACCGGAACGTCTGTAGCCTGGGGCGCGCAGAACATTAGCGAGCAGGCGCAGGGCGCTTTTACGGGTGAAGTCAGTGCGGCGATGCTGCAGGACTTTTTTTGTCGCTATGTTCTCGTCGGACACTCTGAGCGTCGTGCCATTTACGGCGAGTCTGATGCACTGGTGGCCGAAAAGTTTGCAGCGGCATTGGCGGCTGGTTTGCACCCCGTTCTGTGCGTTGGTGAAACGCTGGCTCAACGTGAAGCCGGTCAAACAGTCGACGTGGTTTCCGCCCAGATTGATGCTGTATTGAAGCGCGTTGGTGTTGCTGCTTTCTCCGGTGCCGTTGTTGCCTATGAGCCAGTTTGGGCCATTGGTACCGGCCGTACTGCGACCTCCGAGCAGGCGCAAGATGTGCATGCGGCCATTCGTGCCCAGATTGCGCGTGCGGATGCCAATGTGGCAGAAGGCTTGCAGATTCTCTACGGTGGCAGCGTCAAGCCATCCAATGCCGTCGAACTGTTTGGCATGCCCGATATTGATGGCGGCCTGATTGGTGGCGCTTCATTGGTGGCGGCTGACTTTTTGGCAATTTGTCGCGCAGCGGCTCAATAAAGAGACACCATGGAATATCTGTTTTCAACAATCTTGCTGGTTCACATTCTGGCCGCGATCGGTGTTATCGGCCTCGTGTTGGTTCAGCACGGTAAGGGTGCTGACATGGGTGCGGCCTTCGGTAGCGGTGCTTCGGGTAGCCTGTTTGGTGCAACGGGATCAGCCAACTTCCTTAGCCGGACAACGGCTGTTTTGGCCGCTGTCTTTTTTGTGACCAGTCTTTCGCTGGCTTATATCGCCTCAAACAAGCCAAAAACGACTGGCAGTGTGATGCAGGATGAGGTAAAATCGCAGCCTGTTTCAGCACCGGCCCCGGCGGGTGCAGATAAGGTTGGAAGCCCTGTGGATTCTGACTCGAAGACAAAAGATATTCCAAAGTAAGTAGACAGAAAGACAGCGGTGGGGGTGTGTTTTTTCCCTCGTTTTATTCCCCTGCCGTCTGACTGTTGTAGTGCCGACGTGGTGAAATTGGTAGACACGCTATCTTGAGGGGGTAGTGACTTAGGTCGTATGAGTTCGAGTCTCATCGTCGGCACCAAGTCCAAGTGGAGTTGTCCTGAGTGGGTGGCTCTAAACTGAACATAAGCGATAGCGTGGCGGATCATGCTTGAAAACTATTTCCCGGTATTTGTCTTTGTTTTGATTGGTGCCGTGTTTGGTATCGCACCGGTCATCACCGGCATGGTGGTTGCGCCCCATCGTCCCAATAGCGAAAAGCTTTCGCCCTATGAGTGCGGCTTCGAGGCTTTTGAGGATGCGCGCGTCAAGTTCGATATTCGCTACTACTTGATCTCGATTCTATTTATCCTATTTGATCTTGAAGTTGCCTTTCTTGTTCCTTGGGCGACGATTTTCAAAGAGATTACTCAGACTGAGTCGGTCAAGTGGTTTGGCTTCATTGAGATGTTGGTCTTTATCGTAATTCTGGTCGTGGGCTATGTATATGTCTGGGCCAAGGGTGCGTTGGATTGGGAGTGAGCAATGGGTATTGATGGCATTCTCCAAGAAGGCTTTATTACAACGACCGCTGACAAACTCATCAACTACGTTCGTACCGGCTCAATGTGGCCGATGACCTTCGGTCTTGCCTGTTGTGCAATCGAAATGATCCATGCGGGCTGTTCGCGCTACGATCTGGATCGCTTCGGCATCGTATTTCGTCCCAGCCCACGCCAGTCTGATGTGATGATTGTTGCGGGTACGTTGACCAACAAAATGGCACCGGCACTGCGCAAAGTTTACGATCAGATGGCCGAGCCGCGCTGGGTGATTTCAATGGGCTCCTGTGCTAACGGCGGTGGTTACTATCATTATGCCTACTCGGTTGTTCGGGGATGTGATCGCATTGTTCCTGTCGATATCTATGTTCCGGGTTGTCCGCCAACAGCTGAAGCGTTGATCTATGGCCTGATACAACTGCAGAACAAGATTCGCCGTACTAGCACCATCGCCCGTTAATCCAATCGAGAGTTCGTCATGTCCGCCAAGCTTGAACTGCTTAGCCAGAACCTGCAAAAACATCTCGGAGATCGAATCGGGTCGCTACAAGTAGCCCTCGGCGAGATCACCATCGACATCAACGTGGCGGATTATTTTGCTGTGATGACGATGCTTCGTGATGAATCCGAGTTGCGTTTCGAAGAGTTGATGGATCTTTGCGGTGTCGATTATTCTACCTATGGAAATAAGGAATGTACTGGCAAGCGGTTCGCTGCGGTTAGTCATCTGATTTCTATATCGAACAACTGGCGTCTGCGGGTACGTTGCTTTGCACAGGACGATGATTTCCCCTCGATTCCTTCGGTTGTTTCTATCTGGAATTCGGTCAACTGGTTCGAGCGTGAAGCCTTCGATCTGTACGGAATCGTTTTCCCGGGGCATCCTGACTTGCGTCGGATTCTTACCGATTACGGTTTCATCGGACATCCGTTCCGCAAGGATTTCCCGATTTTCGGCTATGTCGAGATGCGTTACGACCCTGATCAGCAGCGTGTGATTTATCAACCGGTGACGATCGAACCGCGCGAGGTTACTCCGCGCATCGTTCGGGAAGAGAGCTACGGGGACGTGGGAAATGGCTGATATCCAGAATTACACGCTGAACTTCGGACCGCAGCATCCGGCAGCGCACGGTGTGTTGCGTATGGTGCTTGAGCTAGATGGTGAAGTCGTCATGCGTGCCGATCCGCATATTGGAATGCTGCATCGCGCAACTGAGAAACTGGCTGAAACAAAGACTTGGGTTCAGTCGGTTCCGTACATGGATCGCCTCGACTACATGTCGATGATGTGCAGTGAGCACGCCTACTGTCTGGCAATCGAAAAAATGCTCGGTATCGATGTGCCGATACGCGCCCAGTACATCCGCGTGATGTTTGATGAGATTACTCGTGTTCTGAATCACTTGTTGTGGATCGGTGCTCACGGGATCGACGTTGGTGCGATGACCATGATGCTTTACGCCATGCGTGAGCGTGAGGATCTGGTTGACTGCTACGAAGCTGTGTCGGGTTCGCGCTGGCATGCCGCCTACTATCGTCCTGGTGGTGTCTATCGCGATTTGCCCGATAGCATGCCGAAGTACAAAGCGTCGAAGTGGAAGAGCGTTGCTCAGGTAAACAAACTCAACGAAGTGCGCAGCGGCACCTTGCTCGACTTTCTTGATGACTTTGTCACCCGCTTCCCCAAAATTGTTGACGAGTACGAGACGCTTCTTACTGGCAACCGAATCTGGAAACAGCGGCTGGTCAATGTGGGCGTCGTGACTCCGGAGCGCGCCATGCAGTTGGGCTTTACTGGTCCGATGTTGCGCGGTTCCGGGATCGCTTGGGATTTGCGCAAGAAGCAACCCTATGCCGTGTATGACCGCGTCGATTTTGATATTCCGGTCGGCGTAACTGGTGATTGTTATGACCGTTATCTCGTGCGTGTCGAGGAGATGCGCCAGTCGAACCGCATCATCAAGCAATGTATCGACTGGTTGCGAGTCAATCCTGGCCCAGTGATCACCAATAATCACAAAGTGGCTGCGCCCCCGCGTGCCAGCATGAAGTCGAACATGGAGGAGTTGATCCATCACTTCAAGTTGTGTACGGAGGGTATCCATGTGCCGGAAGGTCAGGTCTACTCGGCCATTGAACACCCTAAGGGTGAGTTTGGTATCTACGCGATTTCCGACGGCGCGAACAAGCCGTATCGACTGAAGATTCGTTCGCCGGGTTATGTTCACTTGTCGGCAATGAATGAGCTAACGCATGGTCATATGATTGCCGACGTAGTAACGATGATCGGCACAATAGACATCGTTTTTGGCGAGATTGACCGCTAATGCTGACAATAGAATCCCTACAGAGAATTGATCGAGAGATCGCCAAGTACCCCGCTGACCAGAAACAGTCTGCCGTAATGGCTGCACTGGCTATTGCCCAAGAACAGCAGGGCTGGTTGTCGAGTGAGGCCGTCGAGTCGGTTGCCAATTATCTTGGTATGGCTCCCATGGCGGCCTATGAGGTGGCCAGCTTCTACAACATGTACGATCTCAAGCCGGTTGGCAAATACAAACTAACCGTCTGTACAAATCTGCCTTGCATGTTATCCGGTGGTGTTGACGCTGGCGAGTATCTCAAGAAAAAGTTGGGTGTTGGATTCAACGAAACGACACCTGATGGCAGGATTACGCTCAAGGAAGGCGAGTGCATGGGCGCTTGCGGTGATGCGCCGGTGATGCTGGTCAATAACCGTCGCATGTGTAGCTGCATGCTGCCAGAGCAAATCGACAAACTGCTGGCGGAGCTCGAATAATGGCGATCCTCGGTGCAATCAACCCGATGCTCACCGTCGGTCTAGACGGAGATAATGCGTGGCGGCTGGAAGATTACGTTAATCGTGGTGGCTACTCGGCGCTGAAGAAAATTTTTGCCGAGAAAACAACCCAGGATCAGGTGATCAATGAGATCAAAAAGTCTGTCCTGCGCGGTCGCGGTGGCGCCGGTTTTCCGACTGGCCTGAAGTGGAGCTTCATGCCCCGTTCATTCGCGGGTGACAAATACGTAGTCTGTAATTCGGACGAAGGCGAGCCGGGAACATTCAAGGATCGCGACATCCTGCTCTTCAATCCGCATTCGGTCATCGAAGGAATGATCATTGCCGGGTACGCCATGGGTGCGGCTCGCGGCTACAACTACATTCACGGCGAAGTATGGGAAGTCTATACGCGCTTTGAGGAGGCTCTGGTCGAAGCGCGCGCTGCTGGGCTGCTGGGCAAGAATATTCTAGGTTCAGGTTTTGATTTCGAGCTTTTTGCGCATCATGGTTACGGTGCCTATATTTGCGGCGAAGAAACTGCGTTGCTTGAGTCGATTGAGGGCAAGAAGGGGCAGCCGCGCTATAAACCGCCGTTCCCAGCCAGCTTTGGTCTTTACGGAAAACCGACGACGATCAACAACACCGAGACATTCGGTGCCATTCCATTCATCATGAATCTCGGTGGCGAAGCGTATCTTGAAGCGGGAAAGCCCAACAACGGCGGTACCAAGTTGTTCTCGATTTCCGGGCATGTTAATCAGCCGGGCAATTACGAAATTCCGCTGGGCACACCTTTCTCAACGTTGCTTGAGATGGCGGGTGGCATGCGTGGCGGGCGTAAGCTCAAGGGTTGTATTCCCGGAGGTTCGTCTTCTCCAGTTGTCCCGGGCGATATCATGATGGACTGCACGATGGATTACGATTCCATCAGCAAAGCCGGGTCGATGCTAGGTTCAGGTGCGGTCATCGTCATGGATGAGACGACCTGCATGGTGAAAGCGCTTGAACGATTGTCCTTCTTCTACTACGAAGAGTCTTGTGGGCAGTGTACGCCGTGTCGCGAAGGCACCAATTGGCTGTACAAGATCGTCCATCGAATTGAAAACGGGCAAGGGCGCCCAGATGATCTGGATCTGCTAGGCCGTGTTACCACCAACATCATGGGGCGCACCATCTGTGCGCTTGGTGACGCTGCATCGATGCCGGTGCAGAGTTTCGTCAAGCACTTTCGTGACGAGTTTGCATACCATATTGAGCACAAGAAGTGTCTCGTTCCGCGTGATGTACAGCGTGCGGGTAGCGGCTTCTTCAAGGCAACGGTCTAAGGTAGCGATATGCTAGATATTGAAATCGACGGCAAACAGGTGCAGGTAGAAGCGGGGAGCACCATCATGGATGCCGCCCAGCTTGTTGGTACCTATATCCCGCATTTTTGCTACCACAAGAAGCTCTCAATCGCAGCCAGTTGCCGGATGTGTCTGGTTCAGGTCGAGAAGGCACCAAAGCCAATGCCGGCTTGCGCAACTCCGGTTACTGCCGGCATGAAGGTATTTACACATTCAGAACTTGCTGTCACGGCGCAGAAGGGCGTGATGGAGTTTCTGCTGATCAATCACCCGCTCGATTGTCCGATCTGTGATCAGGGTGGGGAATGCCAGTTGCAGGACCTGGCAGTTGGTTACGGTGGCGCAGCTTCCCGTTACGAAGAAGGAAAGCGCGTCGTTTTCCACAAAGACATTGGCCCGCTGGTTTCTATGCAGGAGATGTCTCGTTGCATTCACTGCACGCGTTGCGTTCGATTTGGTCAGGAAATCGCCGGAGTAATGGAACTCGGCATGGCTAATCGCAACATGCACTCAGAGATTCAGACTTTTGTCGGTCGCACCGTCGATTCCGAGCTTTCGGGCAACATGATCGACCTGTGCCCGGTTGGCGCATTGACGTCCAAGCCATTCCGTTACTCTGCGCGCAGTTGGGAGCTGTCGCGACGCAAGTCGGTTAGCCCGCACGACAGCATGGGGTCGAATCTGACTGTGCAGGTCAAGAACAACCGCGTGATGCGTGTTTTGCCACGTGAAAACGAAGAGATTAACGAGTGCTGGATATCGGACAAAGATCGTTTCTCGTACGAAGCGCTCAATTCTACCGAGCGTTTGCAGAAACCGATGATTCGCGTTGATGGCGCGTTGCGTGAAGTCGAATGGAATGTTGCGCTGGATTATGTATCACACGCGCTCAAAGATGTCGCCAATACGTACGGTGGAGAGGCTATTGCCTCGCTTGCTTCGCCCCACTCGACGCTTGAAGAGTTGTCTCTGTTGCAGAAGCTAACCCGAGGTCTGGGTTCGGGAAGCGTTGATTTCCGTCCACGTCGTTGTGATTTCTCGGCCGATGGCAAGCTTGCGGGGATTCCTTGGCTTGGTCTCAAGCTTTCCGAAATAGATAATCTTGACTCGGCGCTTGTGATTGGCAGTTTCCTGCGCAAGGATCACCCGCTGTTCGCGCAGCGCCTTCGCCAACTCGCCAAGAAGTCGGGTACGGTCAATCTGATTTCTGTGACTGGCGACGACCCACTAATCAAATTGCATTCACGTATTACGGTTTCGCCAGCCGAGTTGGCTACTGCCTTGGCTGGCGTGGTCAAGGCGGTGGCTCAGTTGAAGACGATGCCGGTGCCGGCTGGGCTGGAATCTCTTGAACCGTGTGCAGCGAGCAAGTTGATAGCCGAGAGCCTGCTCGCGGGTGAAAGACATGCAATATTTCTTGGCAATGTCGCCGAGCAAAGCGCGCAAGCTGCGCAACTGCATTCATTGGCAGCAGATCTCGCCAGGTTGACTGGTGCAAGTTTTGGTTTTATCGGCGAGGCGGCTAACAGTGTTGGAGGTTATGTAGCTCAAGCTTTACCGACAGCGCTGAATGCCTATGAAATGTTTGTTCAGCCGCGCAAGGCCTATATCCTGCTCGGCATCGAACCAGATCTTGACTGCTATAACCCACAACTGGCCGTGGCTGCGTTAAAACAGGCGGCGTTGGTTGTCATGCTGACTCCGTTCAAGCATGACGCGGCTCTTGAATACGCTGATGTATTGTTGCCTGTTGCGCCTTTTACAGAAACTTCGGGTTCATATGTTAATACCGAAGGTCGTCTACAGTGTTTCAGTGGCGTTTGCCGTCCCTTGGGCGATACGCGTCCAGCATGGAAAGTGATGCGTGTTCTGGGCAATGTTCTGGCAATTCCGGGATTCGATTACGAGTCCAGCGAACAGATACGCGACGAAATTGTTTCGCCCGGCAGTATCTTTGTTGGTTGCCTTGATAATGCTATTAGCGGTAACCCGTTCACGCTAAGTGGTGCCAGTGACGGCCTGCAACGCATCGCTGATGTGCCGATCTATTTTGCTGACCCTCTGGTTCGGCGCGGTGTTGCTTTGCAGCTGACGCGCGATGCGACTGTTCCGTCCGCTCGCATGTGCGCGGCGACGCTGGCGCAGGTGGGTATCGCTGATGGTTCCCACGTACGTGTTAGGCAGGGCCAAGGCGAAACCCAACTGATCGCCAGGGGGGACGAAACGGTGCCGGTGGGCTGTGTTCGGGTCGCGGCGGCTCATGCGTCAACTGCGGGGCTCGGTGATATGTTCGGTACGATTTACGTGGAGCGTGGATGATGGTGGATGCGCTACAACAACTGCTGCCGGGCTTTTTGATCCCGTATCTGAATATTCTCATGCAGTTCGGGCTGGATACGTTTGGTTCGGCGTGGGCCGATATCCTAACTGTGGTCTGGACAGTGATCAAGGTCATGCTGATCATTGCCCCGCTGCTTCTGGTCCTTGCCTATGTCACATTTTGCGAACGCAAGGTCATCGGCTGGATGCAGGTCCGTATTGGCCCGAATCGTGTTGGTCCGTGGGGGCTGCTGCAGCCGCTTGCCGACGGCCTCAAGTTGATGTTGAAAGAGGTTGTCATTCCGTCGGGCGCGGATAAAGTAGTTTTCCTGCTGGCCCCCGTGTTTGCCTTTGCTCCTGCGTTGATTGCTTGGGCCGTCATCCCGTTCAACGACGTAATGGTGCTGGCTAATATTAATGCCGGTCTACTATATATTATGGCAGTGACGTCTATTGGTGTTTACGGCATTCTTCTTGCCGGGTGGTCGTCTAATTCAAAATACGCTTTCTTGGGTGGTATGCGTTCGGCGGCCCAGTTGATCTCATATGAAGTCGCGATGGGCCTTTCCTTGGTGGTTGTCCTGATGATCTCCAACAGCCTCAATCTTGGCGATATTGTGAGGGGTCAGGGTCAAGGGCGTTTTGCCGAGATGGGTCTGGGTCTCTTGTCCTGGAACTGGCTGTCGCTTTTGCCGATGTTCGTTGTCTATGTGGTTTCATGCGTTGCTGAAACCAATCGCGCGCCGTTTGATATGGCAGAAGGTGAATCAGAGATCGTTGGATACCACGTTGAGTACTCAGGGATGGCGTTTGCGGTATTCCAGCTAGCAGAGTATTCGGCGATGCTAATGTGCTCAGCGCTTATTTCTTTGCTATTTCTGGGCGGCTGGTTGTCACCAGTTGGCTTCTTGCCGGACAGTATCTTCTGGCTGTTCGCGAAAATATTCGCAATAGTGTGTTTTTTCTTCTGGATTCGCGCCACGTTCCCGCGTTATCGCTATGACCAAATCATGCGTCTTGGCTGGAAAGTGTTCATACCTGTGTGTCTCATCTGGCTGCTTGTTGTGGGCTGCTGGATGATGTCGCCATTGAACATCTGGAAGTGAGAGGCTTGAACATGGGTTCGATGAAAGAAATTTTTAATAGTCTCCTGCTTCGGGAGCTATTCAAAGGCATGTCGGTGACCGGGCGGCATATGTTTGCCCGCAAGATCACCGTTCAGTATCCTGAGGAAAAGACACCGCAGAGTTTTCGCTTCCGCGGCCTGCACGCGCTTCGTCGCTACCCAAACGGTGAGGAGCGCTGTATTGCCTGCAAGCTTTGCGAGGCAGTCTGCCCGGCGATGGCTATCGTTATCGAGTCAGCAGAGCGTGATGATGGATCGCGCCGCACTACGCGCTATGACATAGATTTGAACAAGTGCATCTTCTGCGGTTTCTGCGAAGAAGCTTGCCCGGTAGATGCGATTGTCGAAACCCGCGTTTTCGAGTATCACGGCGAAAAGCGCGGTGACCTTTACTATACCAAGCCAATGTTGCTGGCCAATGGTGATCGTTATGAAGCGCAGATCGCCGAAGACCGCGAACTTGACTCGAAATACCGCTAACAGGCGCCGATACGATGGAATTCAAGACCTTCGTTTTTTATTTTCTGTCCACGGTTCTGGTCTATGCCAGTCTCCGTGTCGTGACCTTGCGCAATCCAGTGCATGCGGCGCTGCACCTCATTCTTGCGTTTTTTAGCGCGAGTGGCGTATGGATACTGTTGCAGGCCGAGTTTCTCGCTATTGCACTGATACTTGTCTATGTCGGCGCGGTGATGGTGCTCTTCCTGTTTGTCGTTATGTTGCTTGACATCAATATAGACCGATTGCGGGAGGGTTTCTGGAGTTATCTTCCGCTGGGCTCGATTGTCGCTTTGCTGATGGTTACCGAAATGAGCCTCGTCGTCGGAGGCAGCTATTTTGATCTATTCGAAAAGGATGTTCCGCAAGCGGCCGCTGCTTATAGCAACGTCCAGGCCGTCGGCCGTCTGCTATTTACCGAGTACGTGTATCCGTTTGAACTGGCATCGGTCATCCTGCTTGTAGGTATCGTCGCTGCGACGGCATTGACGCTGCGCGGCAAGAGAAAGAGCAAGTCAGTCAGTCCGGGACAGCAGGTGTTCGTGAAAGCGAAAGACCGCGTTCGTGTGCTGAAGATGACCGCAGAGAAACGCGACTGAAACCGTTAGACAATAGCGGATGTTTATTCATTCGTGATTTTTAGTTCGAGAATTCGATGTGGTGGCGCTTAGCGCTGCCACTTGCAGAAGGAACCAGGGAGGCACCTTGCTTACACTGTCCCATTTTTTGATATTAGGCGCGATCCTGTTTGCGATCAGCATTGTCGGCATCTTCCTTAACAGGAAGAATCTGATCATCATCCTGATGTCGATCGAGTTGATGCTGCTTGCGGTGAATATGAACTTCATCGCTTTTTCGCACTACATGCAGGATCTGGCGGGACAGATTTTTGTCTTCTTCATTCTGACCGTCGCTGCGGCCGAGTCAGCGATTGGCTTGGCGATTCTCGTCGTGCTGTTCCGTAACTTGAAGACCATCCACGTGGATGATCTGGACAGCCTGAAGGGTTGAACATGGAAATGCAAAAACTCTACCTGCTGGTTCCCTTGGCTCCTCTCTTCGGGGCGATGATTGCCGGTCTTTTCTGCCGTGTAATTCCGCGTTGGGTTGCCCATACTGCGGCTATATCAGGCGTGGCGATTGCTTTTGTTACCTCTATTTTGATATTCAATGACGTCGCGGCCGGGAACACATTCAATGGCTCGGTTTATCAGTGGCTGACATCGGGTGACTACACATTTGAAGTCGGTTTCCTGATTGATCAGCTCACTGTAACCATGATGCTCGTCGTTACCTTTGTGTCACTGATGGTGCATATCTACACGATCGGTTACATGCAGGATGATCCGGGCTATAACCGCTTTTTTAGCTACATCGCGTTGTTTACCTTTGCGATGCTGATGCTGGTGATGAGCAACAACTTCATGCAGCTCTTTTTCGGCTGGGAGGCAGTAGGCCTTGTTTCTTACTTGCTGATCGGTTTCTGGTACACGCGACCGACCGCGATCTTTGCCAACATGAAGGCCTTTCTGGTCAACCGCGTTGGCGACTTCGGCTTCATTCTTGGTATTGGCCTCGTTCTTGCACATTTTGGTTCGCTTGACTACAAGACCGTTTTTGAGCACGCACCCGAGTTGGCCAAGGCAACGATTACGCTCTACGCAGGAAGTGAATGGGGAACAGTTTCGCTGATGAGTGCTACTTGCATTCTGTTGTTCATCGGTGCGATGGGCAAATCGGCACAGGTTCCGCTGCATGTCTGGTTGCCGGACTCGATGGAAGGCCCGACGCCGATCTCGGCGTTAATCCACGCCGCGACCATGGTTACGGCCGGTATCTTCATGGTGGCCCGCATGTCCCCGCTGTTTGAGCTTTCCGATACGGCTCTGTCCTTTGTCATTATCATCGGCTCAATAACCGCCTTGTTCATGGGCTTTCTGGGTGTTATCCAGAACGATATCAAGCGAGTCGTCGCCTATTCGACGCTCTCGCAGCTTGGTTATATGACTGTTGCACTTGGAGCCTCTGCTTATTCGGTGGCGATCTTCCACCTGATGACTCATGCGTTCTTTAAGGCTTTGCTGTTCCTTGGTGCCGGCTCAGTCATTATTGGCATGCATCATGATCAGGATATTCGCAACATGGGTGGGCTGAGAAAATACATGCCGATTACCTGGATTACCTCGTTGATTGGATCGTTGGCTCTGATTGGAACCCCGTTCTTTGCCGGCTTTTATTCAAAAGATTCAATCATTGAAGCGGTCGCGGTGTCGCATATTTTCGGCTCGGGCTTCGCTTACTTCTCGGTCATGGCAGGCGTATTCATTACTGCTTTCTACTCGTTCCGGATGTATTTCCTTGTGTTCCACGGTGAGGAACGTTTCGGCAAGGCGCATTCAGTCCACGAAACGCACGCCAAACACGATGATCACAGTACTCATGACGACGATCACCATGCAGTTGCAGTGGTGCATGAAGAGCATCATGGCCTAGCACCTGGTCAGAAGCCGCATGAGACACCGTGGGTAGTGTGGTTGCCGCTCGTGCTGCTGGCTATTCCTTCGGCTGTTATTGGCTACATCACCATCGAGCCGATGCTGTTTGGCGGGTACTTCAAGGACGCCATTTTCATCAACGCTGAAGCGCACCCGGTGATGGAAGAACTGGCACACGAGTTTCATGGCGCGTTCGCCATGGCGACTCATTCTCTTGGGTCGCCAGTGCTCTGGCTGGCGTTCTCAGGTGTTGCTTTGTCATGGTTCTTCTATCTCAAGCGCCCCGAGATCCCTGCTGCAATCAAGGCTGCTTGCGGCCCGATCTATACCGTTCTCGAGAACAAATACTACTTTGACAAGTTCAACGAAGTGGTCTTTGCCGGGGGCGCACGCTTGCTTGGAAAAGGATTGTGGAAAGGCGGCGATGTGGGCGTGATTGATGGACTGATCGTCGGTGGTGCGGTACGTCTGGTCGGCGGGATCTCAATGCTGGCTCGCTTCTTTCAGTCAGGACACATCTACCACTACGCCTTCACGATGATCTTTGGTGTTTGCGCACTGCTCTCCTTCTGGCTCTTGCGTGCCTGAACTGGAAAAAGACTGGGAATAATATGTCAGGAATGCCGCTTCTTTCACTCGCCATCTGGGTTCCGATTCTGTCTGGCCTTGTCGTTCTGGCCACCGGATCGGACCGCAATGCGCCCTTGGCCAGGATGCTTGCGCTGGTCGGCGCAGTCGCTGGCTTGCTAGTCACTATCCCTCTATATACTGGTTTTGATACGACGACACCGGCAATGCAGTTTGTCGAACTTTCGCCGTGGATTCCGCGTTTCAATATCAACTACAATCTCGGCGTTGACGGCATCTCAATGTTGTTCGTCATGCTTAACAGTTTCATTACCATCATTGTCGTTCTTGCCGGATGGCAAGTTATCGACAATAAGGTCGCCCAGTACAATGCGGCGTTCCTGATCATGTCCGGTCTTTTGAACGGCATCTTCGCCTCCCTTGATGGCATGTTGTTCTACGTCTTCTTTGAAGCCTCGCTGATCCCGCTCTACCTGATCATTGGTGTTTGGGGTGGCCCAAGGCGCGTCTATGCAGCGTTCAAGTTTTTCCTGTTTACCCTGATGGGGTCACTGCTGTTCCTGATTTCGCTGATCTATCTGTACACCCATTCGGGCAGCTTCTCGATTTTGGACTGGCATCAACTGGCAATCCCCAAGCTGCCGCAGATGTGGATCTTCCTTGCCTTCCTGGTCGCTTTTGCAGTGAAGGTGCCGATGTGGCCGGTACATACGTGGCTACCAGACGCTCACGTTGAGGCGCCGACCGGTGGCTCGATCGTCCTGGCGGCAATTGCCTTGAAACTCGGCGCTTACGGTTTCCTGCGTTTCTCGTTACCTATAGCGCCAGATGCTTCACACGAGCTTTCCGGCCTGATCGTAGGTTTGTCACTGATTGCCATTGTCTATATCGGTCTGGTAGCACTGGTTCAGGACGATATGAAGAAGTTGGTGGCCTACTCGTCAATTGCCCACATGGGGTTTGTGACGCTCGGGTTCTTCATGTTTAGTGCTCTCGGGCTTGAAGGCGCGCTGGTGCAAATGGTTTCGCATGGCTTCATTGCCGGTGCGATGTTCTATTGCATTGGTGTCATGTATGACCGAGTGCATTCGCGTCAGATCGCCGATTACGGCGGGGTAGTCAATACTATGCCCAAGTTTGCGGCCTTCTTCATGCTCTTCGCCATGGCTAACGCCGGGCTTCCCGCAACGTCAGGTTTCGTTGGTGAATTCATGGTTATTCTGGCGGCCGTAAAGTACAACTTCTGGGTTGCATTTGCGGCAGCCACGACAATGATTGTCGGCGCGGCTTACACGCTCTGGATGTACAAGCGAGTGGTGTTTGGCGCCGTCGGCAATCACCACGTGGCTGATCTGACCGATATCAATTCTCGCGAATTCCTGGTTCTGGCTCTGCTCGCTGTTGGCGCGCTGGGCATGGGTCTCTACCCGCAACCTTTCACTGAAGTCATGCACAGCTCGGTCAATGAGCTGCTGCGTCACATCGCCGTAAGCAAGATCCTATAATTGGTATCCGCTATGACGCTTGCCGAAATGCAATTTGTTCCGCCCGATCTTCGCCTTGCCAGCGCGGAGATTTTCATCCTGGCGATGGCCTGTCTGATCATGATTGTTGATCTTTTCGTCAAGGACAAAAAAAGGACCGTGACTTTTGTTCTAACCCAGTTAGCGCTGGTCGGAGCCGCTGTTGTCACCTTCGCGTTGAGTAGTGGCCAAGTCCTGTATACCTTCAGCAATATGTATGTTGGCGACCTGCTGGGCGATCTGTTGAAGCTTTTGGTATACCTCACCGTCATCGTTGTCCTGTTTTACTCGCGTGGATACGTGCTCGACCGTCCGCAAATGGCCAGGGGTGAGTTTTATTCCCTGACCCTGTTTGCCACGCTGGGCATGATGGTGATGATTTCGGCCAATCATTTCCTTACGATCTATATCGGTATCGAGTTGCTGTCATTGTCGCTCTACGCCATGGTAGCTTTGAACCGGGATTCAATTCCCGCGACAGAAGCCGCGATGAAATACTTCGTTCTCGGTGCGCTTGCCTCCGGTTTGTTGCTCTACGGCATGTCAATGATCTATGGGGCCACGGGCACCCTCGAGATATCGGCCGTCGCCGAGCGTCTCTTTGCCGGTCAGGCCAACAAGACCATCCTGGTCTTCGGTGTGGTCTTCCTGGTTTCTGGCATCGCCTTTAAGCTGGGGGTTGTTCCGTTCCACATGTGGATTCCGGATGTCTATCATGGTGCGCCGACGGCCGTGACCTTGTTTATTGCCAGTGCCCCTAAACTTGCAGGCTTTGCCATTGTGATTCGCATGCTGGTCAGTGGTTTGATTGTCGTCTCGCAGGATTGGCAGGCGATGTTGATGATCCTTTCTGTTCTGTCGATGGCCGTGGGCAATTTTGCGGCTATTGCGCAAACAAATCTCAAACGCATGCTTGCCTATTCGGCGATATCGCACATGGGGTTCATGCTGCTCGGCCTGGTAACAGGCATTGTCGGCGGGGATGCACACAACGCACTCAACGCCTACAGCTCGTCGCTGTTCTATGTCGTTACGTATGTCCTGACCAGTGCAGGTACGTTTGGAATGATTCTTCTGCTTTCACGTTCGGGCTTCGAGTCCGACGAGATCAGTGACTTTGCCGGGTTGAACAAACGTAGCCCGTGGTTTGCGGGCCTGATGATGATGATGATGTTTTCCATGGCAGGAATCCCTTTCTTTGTCGGCTTCTTTGCCAAGTTCTCGGTGCTGCAAGCCGTTGTGACTGCCGGATATCTTTGGTTGGCCATCGCGGCGGTGTTTTTCTCGCTGGTAGGTGCGTATTACTACCTGCGCGTCGTCAAGGTGATGTATTTTGATCCGCCAGCTACCATGGAACCTATCGAAGCGCCGGTTGGCGTCAAGATTTTGATATCCGCCAACGGACTCGCGGTTGCGCTGCTTGGTATTTTCCCGCAGACCGTAATGATGGCTTGTGCGGTGTCCTTATCTCGCTCGCTTTAGGAAAAACTGCGTATTTTCATGATGAACGCCCCGCTGGTCGGGGCGTTTTCATTTGGAGCCGTGAATGGCTATTGAACAGAACCAAGACGATAAGCATCTGCAGGAAAGCCAAATCGAAGGCGCGCAAGTGTATCAAGGAAAGCTGCTTGACGTTCGCTGTGACCGCGTACGCCTGCCTGACGGGCATGAAAGCACCCGCGAGTACATCGTGCATCAGGGAGCGGCCGTTATCATCCCTGTCCTTGATAACGGTGATCTTGTGTTTGAACGGCAGTATCGTTATCCACTAGGCAAGGTCATGCTTGAGTTGCCAGCGGGGAAAATCGATCCCGGCGAAGAGATTCTTGATACAGCCACCCGGGAATTACTCGAGGAAACGGGCTATAGCGCTAGTGAGTGGCGCTATCTCGGAGTGACGCATCCTTGCGTTGGCTATTCCAACGAAAGAATCGAAATATTCCTGGCACAGGGGTTGGTAAAAGAATCCCAGCAAAACCTCGATCATGGTGAGTTTCTCGATGTGATGACCATGAGCCTGGACGACGCCTTGCTTGCCGTGCGTTCAGGGGATATTACCGATGGCAAGACCATCGTGTGCCTGTTATGGGCGGAGAAAATATTACGTTCGGATTGGTAGAGTGGGGCCAAGTCGAATGGATGGAAAAATTGAAATGAGTTGCTGACTTGACTCTTGGATCCACGTCAATTTCAAAAGAACACGGGCGTGAACGGCAGAAACCGATCCGCCACCTTCCGTGCAGACTGGGTCTACATTTCGTTGCTCTGAGCGGAAATTGCTGATCACAGCCACCTACGTCCGCAATGAAAAACCCGGCGGTCAGTGACATGGACGCATCTCAATTGGTTGCTCTGCATTTCATGCCATAGCAGGCCATCGTTGGAAGAAGGTTTCGGTTTTCGGCGTCAGGCGGCTTGCCTATCTGCGTAATCGCAGTATCTCGTACCCCGCAAAACTTACGACTCGTGTCATCCAGGATTTTCCGTGA
The DNA here is from genome assembly GCA_038316625.1 of Burkholderiales bacterium. Taxonomy (GTDB): domain Bacteria; phylum Pseudomonadota; class Gammaproteobacteria; order Burkholderiales; family Rhodocyclaceae; genus Propionivibrio. The sequence continues at coordinate 1,065 of JBBQAT010000022.1, read as the reverse complement.
TCGGATGTTGGTTTCGCTACATTTGTAGTGCTTCAGGTGTCTTTGGCTTGTTCTAACACTCTGATTATTAAAGGGTGTCGTGCAGGCACTGGAATTGCTTTATTGAATCCAGGAGCCTCTATGACCATGCCTACTCACCGTTTCACAGTAATCAACGATACGACCCTGCGCGATGGCGAGCAATCGGCCGGAGTGGCATTCAGTGTTGACGAAAAAATAGACATCGCTCGTTCGCTGGATGATCTCGGTGTTCCCGAACTGGAGATCGGTATTCCGGCAATGGGTGAAGCCGAGCGCGAGAGTATTCGTGCCGTTGCTGCATTGGGACTCTCAGCGCGCTTGATGGTGTGGAGCCGCATGACCGAGGGCGACATTGCCGCGTGTTGCGGACTGGGCGCGCATCTGATCGATATTTCGGTGCCGGCGTCCGATCAGCACCTGTCGTTCAAGTTGCGGCGCGACCGCGCATGGTTATTGCAAAACATGGGTGTTCATATTGCCCGCGCGCGCGATGCCGGTCTTGATGTGTGTATCGGCGCGGAAGACGCCTCACGCGCCGATCCGGAATTCCTGGCACGGATCGCCGAGGTGGCGCAAGCTGCGGGAGCTCGCCGCATTCGCTTTGCCGATACGCTTGGCGTGCTTGATCCGTTCGCCGTTGCTAAACGCATCGGTGCACTGAGGAAAACCACCGATCTCGAAATTGAAATGCACGCCCATGATGATCTCGGGCTAGCCACCGCCAATACTCTGGCCGCTGCGCGTGCCGGGGCGACCCACGTCAATACGACGGTCAATGGCCTGGGCGAACGCGCCGGCAATGCACCACTCGAAGAGGTGGTGCTTGGTTTGCGCCGCTGCTATGCCATCAAAACGGGCGTTGATCTCCGGAAATTCCCGGCGCTTTCCGAAAAAGTGGCGAACGTGTGGCCGCCGAGCTGAATCTGTCTTGTTCCAGCCGTGACGAACGGGCATTTTCTTTGTCGTCCGTCTTCTTCAGATAATCGTATCTGACGCGTCTTCTTCGGGTTTATTTCCGTTTTCTTCAAACTTCGCCTGAGGGCG
>JBBQAT010000021.1:0-42054 GCA_038316625.1 Burkholderiales bacterium | reverse complement strand
ATCTCGCCAATCACGCGCCACCGCTCCAAATCTTTCTTGCTCATTTCGATCCGATCCATCGCTCTGTCCTCCTAGGCTTCTAAGGATGCACCGGACAGTTCTACTTTGCTCGAACCGGACATTACTATCTTGCTGTGACATACAAACCCGAAACATTCAGGCTGGCGAAGATTTGGCCTTTGTCCTTGGTCTCGGCCTGGATTTTGAAGCGGTGTCAGACTTTGGTTTGACTGCAGCCTTGGCTTTTGGTTTCGGTTTTTCTTCGGCTTTCGGTTTACGCCGGTTCTGTTCGGGCGCTTTGCGATCTGCAAAAGGGTTCTGCGAAACATTGAACTGAATGCGTAAGGGTGTTCCCTGCAACTTGAACACCTCGCGAAAAACATGCTCCAGATAACGACGGTACGAATCCTGGATTTTGTCCAGCGCATTGCCGTGAATCACAATGACGGGCGGATTACGCCCACCCTGGTGGGCGTAACGCAGCTTGGGACGGAATATCCCGCTGCGCGCAGGTGTCTGCTTGGCGACAGCGTCGATCAAGGCACGTGTCAATTGTGGCGTAGACAAATCGACTGTAGCGGCCTTGTATGCTGCATTGACTGATCGGAATACATGCGCCAGCCCCTGCCCCTTGAGGGCGGAAACATAATGGAAATTGGCAAAATCGAGAAACTTCAGCTTGGCTTCGAGATCAGCCTTGGTTTGTTCCCTGACGTAAGAATCGAGTCCATCCCACTTATTCACCGCAACGACCAGCGCACGACCCGATTCAACGACAAATCCGGCGATATGAGCATCCTGATCGGAAATCTCCTGCTTCGCATCGAGAACAAGAATCACCACATGGGCATCCTCGATCGATTGCAAGGTCTTGATGACCGAGAATTTCTCGACCGTCTCGAAAACCTTGCCCTTGCGCCGCAGACCGGCCGTGTCAATGAGCGTGTAGTGCCTCCCGCCGCGCTCAAAATCAATGTAGATCGCATCCCGCGTCGTCCCTGGCTGATCAAAGGCAATGACGCGTTCTTCGCCAAGAAGTGCATTGATCATCGTGCTTTTTCCGACATTCGGACGCCCGACAATGGCCACCTTCAGCACGTCGTTTTCGTTGGCCTCTTCTTCCGGTTCAGGATAGGGCTCAAGCGCCAGTTCGATCACTCCACGCACGCCTTCACCGTGGGTTGCCGAGATAGCGTAGGGTTCGCCCAGACCAAGCTCGTGGAAATCAGCAATGACAATGCCCTGATTCATACCCTCGGCCTTGTTCACCACGACAATCACCGGGCGTTCTGCCTTGCGCAGCTTATTGGCTATTTCCTTATCGAGTGCGGTGATGCCCGTGCGGCCATCAACCACAAAGATGACCGTATCCGCCTCGGCAATGGCTTGCTCTGCTTGCCGCGCCATCTCGTGCATGATGCCGTCTTTTGCCAGCGGCTCGAAACCACCGGTGTCGACAACCAGATAGGGTTTGCCGCCCAGTTTTCCATGACCGTAATGACGGTCGCGGGTAAGACCGGGAATATCGGCAACCAGCGCATCTCGCGTTTTGGTCAGCCGATTGAAAAGAGTTGATTTGCCGACATTCGGACGACCGACAATAACGATGGTAGGTTTCATTGCGCCTCAATGGCGAAAATACCGCCTTTACTTGTCTGCATCAGAAAATTGCCGCCCAGCAACTGCAAGGGCGCGACAACCGGACTCCCGTCTGTCGTCAATCGTGCGACAAACGAGCCGTCTTCACGACTTAAAAAGTGCACCACCCCCTGGACATCCGCAACCGCAACCAAACCTCGACGCGCTACCGGGGCGGTCACACGCCGCAAGGAAAGTTTGTCCTGCTTCCAGATACTGGCACCACTGGCCATGTCGAGCGCATGCACCGAACCTCTATCATCAGTCACATAGAGGTGACGTGCATCGATAGTCAAACCGACTGAACTCGACAAATCGCGCGCCCAGATGAGATTTCCATTGCCAAGATCGAAACAGGCCACACGCCCTTGAAAGGCGACGGCACAGATCGTGCGCCCGGAAATAACCGGAGAACTGGTGATATCCGCGACCCGATCAAGTTCAGTCGAGCCTTTGGGTAGCGCTACCGTACCATCCCACATGGCCGCACCATTGGCCGTACTGACAGCAATCAGCTTACCGCCGGGGAAACCAGCGAAAACGACCTTTCCGTCAATAATCGGAGGTGCCGTAACACGCAGGGATAGTGCTGGGGTCGGGCGCTGATATATCCACTTCCGTTTACCATCAAGCGCATCGTAGGCGGCTAGACGGTTATCTCCGCTGCGGACAACAACAAGGCCCTCACCCAGCACCGGCGGAGAGAGAATCTCGCTGGTCGCCTTGGCTTTCCATAACGGTTTGCCGTCTGAACTGGCAAACGCCAGCACATCGCCCTTGGGTGAACCGATAACAACCATGCCCTGATCCGCAGCCACACCGCCAGAAAGTGTTTGTCCGGCATCGATCTTCCAGATCAGTTTTCCATCATCGGTCCGCAGCAGCGTTCCATCCTTGCTGGCGGCATAGACCGAGGAACCTACCACGGCCGGCGTAAATGCATAAACATCGCTCTTGCCGACGCTTTCACGCCAAACGACACGCGCTTCGACCGTCGTATTTATCGGTTGCAGTTCAGCCATTTTCGGCCCACTGCTGGCAAACGGATTCATCGACTCCAGAGTCGAACAGCCAGTCAGTGCCAAAAGCGACAAAGCGATGGCGATGCACCTTTTCATTACTTGCTCCCGCCCAGCGAGTCGAGTTTTTGTTGCACAAGTTCCTTATAAACCGCATTCGACTGCCCTTGCCAACCTGCTGACGAGTTCTTTTCCTTGCTCGCTTTATCCGCCTCGTCGAGTTTGGTCAAAGCCGCCTGATAAGCAGCAAGAGCTTCGGCTTTCTTGCCTTCAGCATTTAACACATCGCCGCGAGTATCCGCAAAGCGTGCAGCAAAACTTGGGCCGACGCTGCCGTCAAGTTGCTTCAAAGCTTGGTCGTACTCCTTCTCGTCGAGCAAGACGGCCGCAAGACGTAAACGCGCCAGATCGCGCAATTCGTCCTTGCCGTTTTCGACAACCCAAGCTAGCTGTACCTTGGCGGTTTTGGCGTCGCCCGAATCAATCATCGCCTTGGCGGAGGTCATCGCGCCCAAAGGAGCATAGTTTGAGCGGCTGAATTTTTCGAGCAATTCACCACTCGCCGCTTTGATACGCTGCGAATCCTTGTCCTGTACCGCTTTCTGAAGAACGTTGTAGACCATTGAGGCCTGAGCTGATTGATTGCGCTGATACCAGTTCCAACCTTGCCATGCGATAACGACCACGGCGACGGCGGTCAGAACATTGACGAGCAGATTTCCATACTGCTTCCACCAGGTCTTGATTTCGGCGAGTTGTTCTTGTTCTTCGAGGTCATAGGTAGCCATTACGCTTCTTCCCAATCCAAAAATAAATTCATGATTTCATCAGCGACACAATCGACACCGACACGCTTCTGTTCGTTTTTTTGTTCGCCATTCGCACGCAAAGGCTTGAGCGTCACCTCACCGGCATTCGCTTCATCATCGCCGATGATAACGGCAAAGGCCGCGCCGGAGGCATCGGCTTTTTTCATTTGCGATTTGAAGCCACCACCACCACAGTGGAACAGGACGTCGATCCCCTGATCGCGCAAGCTTTCGGCAACCCGCGGTGCCAGACGCGACGCCGCTTCACCCTGATGCACGAGATACACGTCAATCCCTTCGAGCGCTGGCTCGCCGCCTGATTCACGAACCAGCGTGACCAGACGCTCGATCCCCATGGCAAAGCCGCACGCCGGCATCCGCTTGCCGCCGAGTTGTTCGACCAGACCATCGTAACGGCCACCAGCGCAGACCGTACCTTGCGCACCGAGTCGATCCGTAACCCACTCGAAAACGGTAAGGTTATAGTAGTCGAGGCCACGCACCAGACGTGGGTTGATCTCGTAGGGCAATCCGGCATCACGCAGGACCTGTTGCACGCCTTCAAAATGCGCCAATGACTCGGTACCGAGGTGGGCGATCAGCTTTGGTGCAGCAAAAATCAGTTCCTGCATCGTCGGGTTCTTGCTGTCGAGAATGCGCAAAGGATTGGTATGCAGGCGGCGCTTCGCTTCCTCGTCGAGCAGATCAAGGTGCTTTTCGAAATAGGTGATCAGCTCAGCGCGATGGCTGGCACGCTCATTCGGCTGGCCCAACGTATTGATCTGCAATTTTATGCCGTCCAGTCCGAGGTCATCCCAGAGACGAGCGCCCATCAGGATCAATTCAGCATCAATATCTGGGCCGGAAAACCCGAAGGATTCGACGCCAACCTGGTTGAACTGACGGTATCGCCCTTTCTGCGGCCGCTCGTGCCGGAACATCTGGCCCATGTAATAGAGCCGCTGCGGATGCTGCGCCGCCAGATTGTGCTGGATGACGGCGCGGGCGCAACCTGCCGTCCCTTCGGGACGCAAGGTCAGCAGTTCACCATTCAGGCTATCGGAGAAGGAGTACATTTCCTTCTCGACGATATCGGTCACCTCACCAATGGCACGCTTGAACAGCGGTGTCGGCTCGACGATGGGCAAGCGGATCGGCTTGTAGCCGTAGCTTCTCAACCACGAACGGACCGTTTCTTCGAAGAGTTCCCAGAATTCGGACTCGCCCGGCAGAATGTCGTTCATCCCGCGCACGGACTGGATTGTTTGACTCATGATTTTGATGCGATCTTTCTTTGGTAAGTACGTGCCACGTAACGATCCACGATGGCGGTGAATTCTTCGGCGATATAGTCGCCGCGCAGGGTAACGGTCTTGGCACCATCCTCGAAGACGGGTGCCGCTGGCACTTCGCCGGTTCCTGGCAGGCTGATGCCGATATTGGCGTGCTTGCTTTCGCCCGGTCCATTGACGACGCAGCCCATGACCGCCAGCGTCATGTTTTCAACGCCATCGTAGTCGACGCGCCATTGTGGCATGTGGTCACGCACATGTTCCTGGATGGATTGCGCGAGTTCCTGGAAGAAGGTGCTCGTTGTTCGGCCACAACCGGGACAGGCCGCAACCATTGGTGTGAAAGCACGCAAACCCATGGTCTGCAGCATTTCCTGCGCCACCACGACTTCCTGAGTGCGTTTGCCGCCGGGCTCCGGGGTCAACGAAACACGGATAGTGTCGCCGATGCCTTCCTGCAGCAGTACCGCCATGGAGGCGGTCGAGGCGACAATGCCTTTTGATCCCATTCCGGCCTCGGTCAACCCGAGATGCAGCGGGTAAGCGGAACGCTTGGACAACTCGCGATAAATGGCGATCAGGTCCTGCACGCCCGAAACTTTGCACGAGAGGATGATGTGATCGCCCGGAAGACCCAGTTCCTCGGCTTTGGCGGCCGACTCGAGCGCTGAGGCGACCATGGCTTCGCGCATCACCTCGATGGCGTCCATTGGCTCGGCACGGTTCGAGTTTTCGTCCATGATGCGTGCCAGCAAATCCTGGTCCAGACTGCCCCAGTTCACGCCAATACGCACCGGCTTGTCGTATTTGCAAGCAATCTCGATCATTTGCGCGAACTGCTCATCGCGCTTCCTGCCATGGCCGACATTGCCCGGATTGATGCGGTACTTGGCCAGCACTCGCGCACATTCAGGATAGTCGGCGAGCAGGCGATGACCGTTGTAATGGAAATCACCGATCAGCGGCACATCGACGCCCATGCTATCGAGATGCGCGCGAATCGCTGGCACGGCGGCAGCAGCTTCCGGAGTATTCACGGTAATACGCACCAGTTCCGATCCGGCACGGGCAAGCTCAGCGCACTGTATGGCGGTCTTCACCACATCGACAGTATCGGTATTGGTCATCGACTGGACGACCACGGGGGCTTCTCCACCCACGGTAACATGGCCGATTCTGACGGCATATGTTGACCGGCGCATTATGGAACGATTACTCACAGTTTGCTCGCGAAATAAGGAAAATCATCAGGTGCATCACTCAATACGAACGACTATTCAAGGGTAAGGCGAGCCACGTCATCTTTGCTGCGCTTTGGAAAATCAACCGACTTACCTTTGTACTGAAGAGTCACGTGAGTGGAGTTTCCAACAACCAGGGCAAACGGCGGTCGCCCTTCAATCTCACGCTGGCTACCCGCTTGGCTCAGTTGAGAAAAAACAATTTCTCCGCTTCGATCACGCACTTCTACCCACGCCGGCCGCGCGAAACTGAATTTCAACACAGTCAGTGAGGAGTCCTGCACCACCGGAACAGCTACCACCTGTGCTGCAACAGGTACCTCTTGAGCCACCGTCGGTGCAGCAGACGCAATCAACGCCTCGGCTTTTCTGGCCTCGTCTATTGGCGGCACAGCAGCCTTCTCGACTACAAGCTCGTTGGATTCTGTTATGGATTTCAGCGCCGACAGAGCCGACTGCCACATATCCTGCGGGAAAAAGAAATAGGTCAGAATTGCCATGGCGAGAATGATCAGGCCTGAAAACACTCGAACATAGTCGCGTCGATCCGCCTTGTCCTCCGGTGAAATACTCACTGGGGTTCCCATTGGCATCTCAAGCTCTGGCTTCTGGGGCATTTCCAACCTGCCCAGTGCGGACATGAGTGGATCCGGATCGAGACCGAGCACGCGGGCATAATTGCGAACGAACCCGCGAACGATCGTAGTCGGGAGATTCAACCAGTCGTCGGCCTCAAGCGCAACGACCTGGTGTGCGCTGATTTTGAGCGACTTGGCGACGTCGGCAATGCTCAGTCCGTGCTGTTCACGAGCGCTTGCGAGCTGCTTGCCAACACTCAGCGCCGACAGGATCCTCGCCTCCGCCGATCCACCCTCGATCTCTGTTGCCACCGATCCTTCACTCGCATCGACATTCCTGGCACTCGATGGAGCAATCTCCCTGCTCATTCGAAATTTCCTTTCAGCAACTCTTGGTATTCAGGAGAGTCTGGGTATTTACGTCGCAACTGAGCGGTCAAACTGGCCTCAGCCGTGTGGTCACCCAATCGTCGCTCAATCCGCAAAAACAGCCACAGCGCCTCAGCTGAGGGGTCACTCAAACGAACGACATTCTTCATGTGTTCCCGAGCTGCGTCATAGTTGCCGCGCTTGTAAGTAAGGATGGCCAATTGCAAAAGCGCCTGCCAGTTCTCGGGTGAAAAACGCAAGGTCTTGCGAATGTATTCTTCAGCCGTATCGAGATCTCCAAGTTTGATGTAACACGCGCCCGCATTCAGATACGCTATTTCTGGCGTCTGATACAACGGGTTCTTGATGGCGCGCAGGAAGTGCGCGATCGATTCCTTGGCTTTGCCTGTCTGGCAAAGGAACCAGCCGTAGTTGTTGCTAATCTCAGGATCCTTCGCATCAAGATCCAGGGCACGCTGAAAATCCTTCTCGGCGGATTCCATTTCCTTGATATAGAACAGTACCAGTCCCCTCGTACTATAAGCTTGGGCGTAATTCGGGTTGATCGAGATGGCAATGGTCAATTCTTCGAGAGCAACAATCAGGTTGCCATTCTGGAAATAGAGCGAACCCAATTCCGTGTGCAGTTTGGCGCGCGTAACCACATCCTTTGGAATTGACGTTGTAGGCGATTCGTTCGCTTGAGTTGACGATTTCTGCGCCATGGCCGATGGCCCCATCACCAGCGTCGCAACCGTCAGAATGGAAAATGCAAGAAACCTGCTCAGTGAGCTCATCGCGCCCTAACCTCATGTAGATCGATAATCCGACGCTTCACACGTTGCGTCTTGTCTTGTACCTGCCCCGCCAATTGGCCGCAGGCCGCGTCGATGTCGTCACCGCGCGTCTTCCGCGTTGTGGTAACGACGCCCCCCTCCATCAGTATCTCAGCAAAACGCCGGATACGGTGAGTTGGCGAACGAAGGTAGGGAGACCCAGGGAACGGGTTGAACGGAATCAGGTTGAACTTGCAGGACACCTTGCGCGTCAGCTCTAGCAACTCGTACGCCTGCGTATCGGAGTCGTTTATCCCGTCGAGCATGACATACTCGAAGGTCACGAAGTCACGCGGCGCTTTTTCAAGATAGCGACTGCACGCCGCCATAAGTTCGTTTAGAGGATATTTCCGATTGATCGGGACCAGTTCGTCACGCAACGTGTCGTTCGGCGCGTGCAACGACACGGCAAGTGCGACCGGGCACTCGTCGCCCAAGCGATCCATCACCGGCACCAGACCGGACGTGGATACGGTAACCCTGCGACGCGACAGTCCGTAGGCGTTGTCGTCCAGCATCAAACGCAGGGCCGTTACAGTATTCTCGAAATTGGCCAGTGGTTCGCCCATACCCATCAGCACGACATTGCTGATAACGCGGTCACCTTTGGGATCGGCACCGAGAGCGCGGTTGGCTTGCCACAGCTGTCCGATGATTTCGGCGACCGTCAGGTTGCGGTTGAAACCCTGCTTTCCAGTCGAGCAGAACGAACAGTCTAGGGCACAGCCCGCCTGCGTCGAAATACACAACGTTCCGCGGTCATCCTCGGGAATGAAAACTGTTTCGACGGCATTCCCACCACCCACATCGAACAGGAACTTGCGCGTGCCGTCATCGGAGAGTTTGTTGGAAACAACCGCTGGCGGCATCACGACCGCCATCGCCTTGAGTTTCTCGCGCAGACTCTTGGCGATATCGGTCATGGCGTCAAAGTCGCTCTGCCCGAAACGATGCATCCAGCGCAGCACCTGTCGGGCGCGAAACGGCTTCTCGCCCTGCTCGGCGAAAAAAGCCGTCAGTCCGACCGCATCGAAATCAAGAAGATTGACAGTCATGCGAATGAATACTCCCGGCTCAGCGGCCGAAGTAAACCTTCTTCCTAGGGAAAAAGAAATCGATCTCGGTATTGGCCGTTTCAACGCCATCAGAACCATGCACCGCGTTGGCGGCAATCGAATTGGCGAAATCAGCGCGGATGGTGCCCGGCTCCGCCTTTTTCGGATCCGTGGCCCCCATCAACTCACGATTTTTCCTGATCGCATCTTCACCTTCGAGAACCTGGATCATCACCGGGCCGGAAATCATGAAATCAACCAATTCCTGGAAGAAAGGCCGCGCTCTGTGCACCGCATAGAACTCACTGGCTTCGTAGGGCGACAACCAGACCATCTTCGACGCAATGATCTTCAGCCCGTTGGTTTCGAAACGGGAATAGATCTTACCAATCACATTCTTGGCCACGGCATCAGGCTTGATGATGGAAAGTGTGCGTTCGATAGCCATACGATTATTCTCCAAGTGAAAAAGGTCAGGAAAAACAATAATAAACCAGCTGAATATACAGAAAACCCGACATTGTACCAACACTCCGGCGGGAATGCCGAAATTGCGGGAGTGCTCAAATTATGGGGCGCTGCTTCAGTACGGTGCAGATCCCAAAAAGCGACGTATCGAGGCCTTCATCATCCACGAACCAGGTCCCAAACCAACTTGCCGAGCAAACTGAGTACCAGCACCAGAAAAAGTCGACGCAGCCAGCGATTTCCTCCCTTCATCGCCAGATGACTGCCCGCAAACGATCCGCCAATCATGGCAAACACCATCGGGATGGCCAGAGGATAGATCACCAATCCGGCGGGAATGAAATAGGCCAGCGCCCCCAGATTGGTCGACATATTGACGACCTTGGCACACGCCGTCGCACGCATGAAATCGAAGTGAAACACCCTGACGAACAGAAAGATCAGGAAACTCCCCGCGCCCGGCCCGAAAAAGCCCTCGTAAAAACCAATCGCCGTACCAATCAGCAAGCCGCGAATCAGATCGTTGCGACTGATTGGCACATGCGCATCCTGTTTTCCAAAATCCGGCTTGAACCACGTGTAAAGCAACATCACGATCAGGAGAAACACCACGAAGGGTTTGACCCAGTTGCTGGGGAGCACCGCAATCGCTCGCGCGCCCATGTGCGAGCCGCAAAATGCGGCACCCGAGGCCATGGCCACCAGACGCCAGGGCAACTGAATCCGGCGGGCATATTGAACCGATGCGGTCGCCAATCCAGTGACACCCGCGCATTTTTCCGTAGCCAGCAAGGCCGCCGGGACGGTGCTGGGAAAAAGCGTAAACAGGCCGGGAATCAACACCAGACCACCGCCACCAACCGAAGCGTTGAGCATGGCGGCAACAAAAGTCAGCGGCAACAGGATATACAGTTCAGTGATCAAGGCGATTCGATTTCTGTTTCAAGGAAAGAAGACCTATCGCCGGAACAATGCCCGGGAAGGCGCGTCAATTGGCGATCTTGGTAAGGCATGCCGCGAGACCCGCATAAACATTGGATCTTTCGACAAGTAACTCGCAGATGCCCGTATTTATTGACTTCCCGGGTTTGCTCAAAAACGCCAGCAGAACCGGCGTAAATGAATTACTGAATCATTCCCACTCGATCGTCGCCGGAGGTTTCCCCGAAATATCGTAAACCACGCGATTAATGCCGCGCACTTCGTTGATGATGCGGTTGGACACCTTACCCAGTAGGCTGTGCGGCAGTTCAGCCCAATCCGCCGTCATGAAGTCCTGGGTTTCCACGGCGCGCAAGGCGACGACGTATTCGTAGGTACGACCATCGCCCATCACGCCAACCGATTTCACCGGCAGGAAAACCGCAAAGGCCTGGCTGGTTTTTTCGTACCAGCCGGCCGCACGAAGTTCGTCGATGAAAATGGCGTCAGCACGACGCAGCAGGTCGGCAAACTCGGGCTTGACTTCACCCAGGATGCGAACGCCCAAGCCCGGTCCGGGGAAGGGGTGGCGATAGACCATTTCGTGCGCCAGGCCCAGCGCAACGCCGAGTTCGCGCACTTCATCCTTGAACAGTTCGCGCAACGGCTCGAGCAGTTTGAGATTGAGTGTTTCCGGCAGTCCACCGACGTTGTGATGGCTCTTGATGGTGTGCGCCTTCTTGGTCTTGGCACCCGCCGATTCGATCACGTCCGGGTAAATGGTGCCTTGCGCCAACCATCTGGCATTGGCCAATTTCTTTGACTCGACCTGAAAGACCTCAACAAATTCGCGACCGATAATCTTGCGCTTTTGCTCGGGATCAGAAACTCCCTTGAGGTGCCCCATGAACTGCTCGGCGGCATCGACATGGATAACCTTGACGCCAAGGTTGCGGGCAAAGGTGCTCATGACCTGTTCGGCTTCGTTGAGACGCAGCAGACCGTTGTCGACGAAAACGCAGGTCAGCTGATCGCCGATCGCGCGATGAATCAGCGCCGCAGCCACCGAAGAATCGACCCCACCAGACAGACCGAGAATGACCTCCTCCTCGCCCACCTGCGCGCGTATCTTCGCGACGGCTTCGCTCACGTAATCGGGCATGTTCCAGTCGTGACCACAACCGCAGATCTCGCGCACGAAGCGGCCAAGCATTTCCTTGCCCTTGAGGGTGTGCGTTACCTCCGGGTGAAACTGCACGGCGTAGAGTTTGCGGGCTTCGTCGGCCATCGCGGCAATCGGCGTCGAATCGTTGCTGCCAATAACCTTGAAGCCGGGCGGCAATTCAGTCACTTTGTCGCCGTGGCTCATCCAGACATCAAGCAAGCCATGGCCTTCGGCATTGCTTCGATCTTCGATCCCATTGAAGAGCGCCGAATGGCCTTGAGCGCGCATCTCGGCATAACCGAATTCGCGGGTGGACGAACCTTCGACCTTGCCCCCCAGTTGCGCAGCCATGGTCTGCATGCCATAGCAAATCCCGAGCACCGGGACACCGAGTTCGAAAACCACTGCCGGTGCCTTGAAATCCAGGGCCTCATAGACCGAGTTGGGGCCGCCCGAAAGAATGATGCCTTGCGGATTGAAGTTGCGAATGAACTCCTCCGACACATCGTAGGAATGCAGTTCGCAATACACCTGATGTTCACGTACGCGGCGTGCAATCAGCTGGGCGACCTGAGAACCAAAGTCGAGGATGAGTATTTTCTGGTGGGCCATTTTCAAACCTTGAAAGAAGAAGGGCGGCGAAGAAGGTGACAAACCCTCCGAGCCGCCCTGCGGGATACGAAATCAATCAGTCAACATGGTAATTCGGTGCTTCCTTGGTAATCTGCACATCATGCACGTGCGACTCACGGACACCGGCCGAAGTAATCTCGACAAACGATGCTCGCTCGTGCATCTGATCAATGGTCGCACAGCCAAGATAGCCCATCGACGAACGCAAGCCGCCCATCAACTGGTGGATAACGGCCAGCACCGAGCCTTTATAGGGCACGCGCCCTTCAATCCCTTCCGGCACCAGCTTATCAACGTTAGATGAACTGTCCTGAAAATAGCGATCTGCCGCACCCGCCGCCATGGCACCTATCGAGCCCATGCCGCGATAGGATTTGTAGGAGCGACCCTGAAAGAGTTCGACCTCACCCGGTGCCTCTTCGGTACCCGCAAACAGGCCACCCAGCATGACCGCATCGCCACCAGCAGCAATCGCCTTGCAGATATCGCCGGAATAGCGAATACCGCCATCGGCGATCATCGGCACGCCAGTGCCCTTGAGCGCATCGGAAACCATCTGGATCGCCGTAATCTGCGGCACGCCAACACCGGCCACGATCCGCGTCGTGCAGATGGACCCTGGGCCGATGCCGACCTTGACGCCATCAGCGCCATGATCGATCAATGCGCGCGCGGCATCCGCCGTGGCGATGTTGCCGCCAATCACTTCGACCAGGGGGAAGTTCTTCTTCACCCAAAGGACGCGATCAAGCACGCCTTGCGAATGCCCATGCGCCGTATCGACGACGATCACGTCAACCCCGGCTTCGGCGAGCAGTGCAGCACGCTCCTCGGTTCCCGCGCCAACGCCGATTGCCGCACCGACGCTCAGACGCCCAGTGGCGTCTTTGCTGGCAAACGGGTGCTCAGTGGTCTTGATGATGTCTTTGACAGTGATCAATCCGCGCAACTCAAACGCATCGTTGACCACCAGCACGCGCTCAAGGCGATGCTTGTGGATCAGCGCCTTGCCTTCCTCGACGGTGGCGCCTTCCTTCACCGTGACGAGGCGCTCACGCGGTGTCATGATGTTCCGAACGGGCTGATCGAGGTTGGTCTCGAAGCGCAGGTCGCGATTGGTCACGATACCGACAACCCGTTTGCCTTCGAGCACCGGAAATCCGGAAATCTTGTGCAGCTGGGTCAGTTCAAGGACTTCGCGCACCGACATGGTCGGCGGGACGGTAATTGGATCCTTTAGAATCCCAGACTCGAAGCGCTTTACCTTGGCGACTTCGGCCGCCTGCATCTTTGGACTGAGATTTTTGTGCACAATTCCGATACCCCCTTCCTGAGCCAACGCAATGGCCAGGCGAGCTTCGGTGACGGTATCCATGGCAGCGGACACCAACGGCATATTGAGGGTTATGTTGCGCGTAAAACGAGTACGGAGACTGACATCACGCGGAAGAACAGAGGAATGGGCGGGAACAAGGAGGACGTCGTCAAACGTAAGCGCCCTTTGAATTAAACGCATGGCCTATAATCCGAGGTTACAAGTCAGTATTATACAGCATGCTCTCTATTGTCAGGATGACCATGAAACGCCTTGCCCTCACTGTTGCCGCTCTCCTTGCCACCACCGCCGTCAGCGCCCAGATCTATCAATGGAAGGACGAAAACGGCAAAACCATTATTTCCGACAAGGCACCGCTCGGAAATGTTCGTCAGCAGAAAAAGATTGAGTCGGATGCTCCGGCCACAAGCACTTCGCTCGAGAAAACGGCAGCTGACAAGGATCTGGAATTCCGCAAACGCCAGAAAGAAGCGCAGGAAAGTTCCGAGAAAGCCAGGAAAGAGCAGACGGCATCATCCGACAAAAAAGAGAACTGTGATAGCGCCCGTCGCCACCTGCAAGTACTTGAATCGGGCGAACGAATCTCGCTGCGTGACGACAAGGGCGAACGTTATTTTATGGACGATAAGCAGCGCGAGCAGGAAGTCGCCAAGACGCGCGAAATGGTTCAAACCAACTGCAAATAGGCTTGTGCCCTACTCGCTGTCCGTTTCGCCCGCGCCTTTTTTCATTACTTTGCCTTCGGCGGCCCGTTGTTTGCGCACTTCCTTAGGATCGGCAATCAGCGGCCGATAGATCTCCACCCGATCTTTGTCGCGCAATGGCGCATCCGGTTTGGTCAGTTTGGCAAAGACACCGAGCTTGTTCTTGCCCAAATCGACCTCTGGATATTTCTGCAATACACCCGACGCCTCAATGGCCTGGCGAACCGTTGCGCCTGCGGCCAGGCGGACAGTAAAAATCTCCTGCTTTTGCGGCAAGGGATAAACCACTTCGACGCTGATCGACTCAGGCATTGGATGCTCCATAGACCTCATCGGCGCGTTTCACAAAAGCATCGACGAAGGTGTTGGTAATCTGGCTGAAAACCGGGCCGATGATCTTTTCAAAGATCTTGCTTGAAAACTCATAGGAAAGCTGGAACTCAATCTTGCAGGCATTCTCAGCCAATGGCTTGAAGCGCCACAAGCCTTCAAGTCGGCGAAACGGGCCATCAACCAGCCTGAGGCTCATCCGCAGTGGAAATTCCTTCTCGTTCTCCGTGGTGAAATGCGACTTGACGCTCAAATAGCTGATATGCAGCGTGGCTATGGTCTTCTTTTCATCACGAAATTCAACCCGAGTTTGGCTGCACCATGGCAAAAACCTGGGGTAGTCCTCAACCTGATCGACCAGAGCGAACATCTGCTGCGCCGAACGTTCGATCAATACTGATTTCTCAACCAAGGCCATCTTCAGTCACGCCCCGTGAATCCTGTAGAATTGTGCATTCTAGCATCTGCGCTATCACCTCTGAGAGCCGTACCATGAGCATCATCGCCAACAAGAAGGCCTTTCACGACTACTTCATCGAAGAAAAATTCGAGGCCGGCCTTTCGCTGCAAGGCTGGGAGGTCAAGGCAATCCGCGCTGGCCGGGCGAACATCAAGGAATCCTATGTGGTTGTCCGCAGTGGCGAAGTCTTCCTCTTCGGCATGCATATCACGCCGCTACCTGAAGCCTCTACACACGTTAGCCCCGACCCGGTTCGCACGCGAAAACTGCTGTTACATGCCAACCAGATCAGCAAACTCATTGGTCAGGTTGAACGCGCCGGATTTACGTTGATGCCACTGGATCTGCACTATCAGCATGGTCGGATCAAGGTCGAAATCGGCCTGGCGAAAGGCAAGAAGCAGCATGACAAGCGCGAAGTGGAGAAAGAGCGAGACTGGGATCGCGAAAAGGCGCGCATGATGCGCATCAAAGTCTGACGGTCAAAACGTTTGGCGCTGACGAACCGTCTCGAACAAACACACCGCGACAGCAGCGGCCACATTTAGTGATTCGGTCGCTCCCGGCATCGGGATGCGGACGCGCAACGGTGTCGACTCGGCCACTTCCGGACGAACACCCTGCCCTTCGTTGCCAAACACCCAGGCCACTGGACCTTTCAGATCAAGCGAATAGACCGTAACAAGCGCGTCCAGTGCCGTCAGCACGGCTTGCCCACGATATCCACCGAGGAAAGCCAGCGAATCACAACTTTCGTGAATATCCAACATAAAATGCGCGCCCATCGCCGCACGCAACGTTTTGGGTGACCAGGCCTGAGCACAATCAGCCGATAGCAGTACCTGACGAAAACCTGCGGCAGCGGCACTACGCAAAATCGAGCCGAGGTTGCCAGGGTCCTGAATGCCATCAAGCAGGACCGCGTCGATCTCCTGGTTGACCCCATGAGAACAATGGGGCTGCATTACCACCGCCATGACACCGCTCGGCGTTTCGACGAACGCCAGATCATCAAAAAGCGCATCAGCCAGGACGCTGACCGACTTCCCGGCATGGCCGCTTTCCAGATAACGCGCAATTTCCCGACGCTGCGCCCCGCTTTCACTGACGACAATTTCTTCCGGCGTGCCGTAATGCTGGACATAGCTCTCGATAAGATGCATGCCATCAAGCAAAACCTGACCGGTTTTACGACGTTCGCGACCGCTTTGGCAGAGTTTTTTCAACGCCTTAAAGTGCGGATTATCACGGGAAGCAATGTGTTTCATCAGCGGATCAATCGAGCCACCGGAGCATAGCTGCGCCGGTGCACCGGACTCACCCCATGTTCCTGCAACGCGGCAAGGTGCAGTGCGGTTGGATAACCCATATGGCGGTCAAATCTGTACATCGGATACTCCGCGTGAAGAAGCATCATTCCTGCATCGCGCACGGTTTTGGCGAGAATGGACGCTGCCGCAATGGACGCGACCTTGCCATCGCCGCCAATAATGGCCTCCGCCGAACACGACAATGCGGGGCAGCGATTGCCGTCGATCAGCGCATGAGTCGGTTGAATTTTGAGAAGTTCGACCGCGCGATGCATGGCTAATAGACTGGCTTGAAGGATATTGATCTCATCGATCTCCTCGACGCTGGCCTCGGCAACGGCCCAGGCTAGCGCCTTGGCACGGATCTCTACGGCCAGTGCTTCGCGGCGTTTGGCTGACAATTTTTTGGAGTCATTCAGCCCGGCGACTGGATTGGCCGGATCGAGAATAACGGCAGCAGCAACCACAGGACCTGCCAGCGGGCCGCGGCCAGCCTCATCCACTCCACAAACCAGACCTTCAGGCAACAACAGCGTTGGCATGATTGCGTACGTGTGATGGCAAACTGTCAAGAATCGCTGAAGCTGCTTTTTCGGCCGTGTTCTGCTTCAACTGCAAATGAATCCCGCGAAACACTTCGCTGATACGCACGCAGGTCGTCTTGTCCGCATAAAGGTTGAGCAGCGCCTGAGCCAAATTTTCAGGTGTCGCGTCATCCTGAATAAATTCCGGCACAACGAACTTTCCGGCGAGAATATTGGGCAAGCCGACATAGGGCAAATACCCCATGCGCCGCATCATGCGATAGGAAAACGGAGCCATCTTGTAAACAATGGCCATCGGCCGCTTGAGCAGGGCGGCCTCCAGCGTCGCCGTACCACTAGCGACCAGCACCGCATCAGAGGCCATCATCGCCTCATGCGCATGGCCGAACAACATCCGGATCGGCAGTTCTAGCGCATTGCAGCGATAGAGCGCCGTTTCAAACAACAAGCGAGTTTCTCGTGTTGCCAGCGGGACAAGAAACAAGGCCCCCGGGAGGGTCTTGTTGATTTCACGCGCTGTCGAAATGAACGTATCGGCCATGTACTGCAGTTCGGATTGCCGACTTCCAGGAAGCAAAGCGAAAACGGGCTGTTGCGACGGCAAACCCAGCAGTTCGCGCGCGTTGTCGCGGCCATCTTCGACTGGTAGCATGTCGGCCAGCGGATGTCCCACATAACTGACAGGAATTCCCTGATCCTCGTAAAGCTTCGGCTCAAAGGGAAACAACGCCAGAACGCGCGACACGGCTGCGCCAATCTTGTGAATTCGATTTCCCCGCCACGCCCAGATCGACGGGCTGACATAATGAATGCTCGGGACGCCTCGCTGTTTCAGCGTTTTTTCGAGCGCCAGATTGAAATCCGGTGCATCTACTCCAATGAATACGTCAGGTGGCTCGGCCAGCAACCGACGCTTCAGATCACCGCGAATACCTGAGATTTCGCGATAGTGCCGAAGCACCTCAACGTAACCGCGCACAGCCAGTTTCTCGAGCGGGTGCCAGGCGTCGAAGCCTTGTCCAAGCATTTTGGGGCCGCCAACACCGTAAAAAACGGCATTGGGAAGCTTTGCCTTGAGCGCCTGGATCAAGTGGCTGGCCAGAAGATCCCCTGATGCCTCGCCTGCCACCATGGCGATGCGTACAACAACTGACGTCATCGAATAATGCCGCGCTTGGATACCGCAAGAAAGTCGAGAATCGGCTGGACCTCCGGATGCGTCTTGACCTCTTCCTCAAGCTTGGCACGCGCCTCTTCAAGCATCAAACCGGATTTGTAGAGTGTCCGGTAAGCGCGTTTCAGTGTCATCAAGGCGTCAGCAGAAAAACCTCGACGCTTCAGACCTTCAGCATTGATCCCATAAGGACTTGCCGAGTTGCCGGCGGCCATGACAAACGGGGGGACATCCTGCAATACCACAGTACCCACGGCCGTCATGGTATGCGCTCCAATACGACAGAACTGGTGCACACCGGTATAGCCGCCCAAGATCGCCCAATCGTCGACATGGACGTGCCCGGCAAGCTGTGAATTGTTGGCAAAAATCGTGCGGCTTCCGACCTGGCAATCGTGCGCAATATGCACGTAGGCCATAATCCAGTTATCGTCACCTATCCTTGTAACCCCAACATCCTGGGCTGTCCCCAGATTGAAAGTACAGAACTCTCGGATGGTGTTGCGATCTCCAATTTCAAGGCGAGTTGGCTCCCCCGCATATTTCTTGTCCTGTGGAACCTCGCCGATGGAGTTGAATTGGTAGATCCTGTTGTCACATCCAATCCGGGTATGCCCGGAAATCACGACATGCGGACCGACCGAGGTGTTGTCGCCGATTTCCACATGTTCGCCAATAATCGAATAGGGGCCGACAGAAACACCAGCGCCAATTCTGGCACCTGGATGAATGATTGCGCTTTGATGGATCATCTCATTGCCCACGCTGTACTCAGACCACGTCGCGCTTCGCACACATCAATTCAGCTTCGGCGGCGATCTCGCCATCGACCCGTGCTTCCACTTTGTATTTCCAGATCCCGCGCATCTGGCGCATGATCTCGACGTGCAAATGGAGCTGATCGCCAGCCGTTACCGGTTTTTTGAAGCGCGCGTTGTCAATACCGACAAAGTAAAAAACCGAGTTCGCGTCAGGCTTGGAACCCATTGTCTTGAACGAGAGGATGCCAGCCGCCTGCGCCAGCGCCTCCATGATCAACACACCTGGCATCACAGGATGATGTGGAAAATGACCGACAAAGAACGGCTCGTTGATCGTGATGTTCTTGTATGCATGAATTGACTTCCCCGGCTCACATTCGAGCACGCGATCCACGAGAAGGAAAGGATAACGGTGCGGAAGGTGTTCAAGTATTTCGTGGATATTCATTTCACTCAAGATCTTATCTCCATTTGTTCGAGCTGTTTCTCAAGTTTGGCAACCCGCTCGGCCAGCTTTGCCAATCGTTTGATCTGTGCGGCGTTATGTAGCCACTCTTCGTGTTCTTCGAGTGGGAAAATACTGGTGTACTGCCCTGGCTTGCGCAGACTTTTGGTGACCATCGTCCCTGCAGAAACATGCACATCATCAGCAAGCTCAAGGTGACCAATGATCATCCCGGCACCACCGATGGTACAGCGGCGCCCAATTCTTGTGCTACCGGCGATACCGACACAACCGGCTATCGCAGAGTGATCGCCGATAACGACGTTGTGGGCAATTTGGATCTGATTATCCAGTTTGACGCCATCGCCAATCACAGTGTCATCGAGCGCCCCTCGATCAATCGACGTGTTTGCGCCAATTTCCACATCGTCACCGATAACTACGCGACCAATTTGTGGAATCTTGATCCAGCGCTCACCTTCTTTGGCGAAGCCAAAGCCATCACTGCCGATAACAGCACCCGCCTGAATGACAGCGCGTCGGCCAATCATACAGTTGTGATAGACCACTGTATTTGGATAGAGCAGCGAATCTGCACCAATAGAAACACCATCGCCGATCACACAACCCGGATAAACCGTTACGTTCTCGCCAAGCTTTACACTTGCGCCGACAACAACACGCTCACCAATACTGACCGAGGCTGGAATCTCGGAGTAAACCACGGCCGACGGATGAATACCTGCCGGACGTTGCAATGGGGGATTGAGTAACGCCACGACCCAGGCATAATAGGCGTAGGGGTTTTGATGAACAATCCGAGGGAGAGCCGTATCCCCAGCAAACTGTGGGGGAACGATAACAGCAGCCGCTCGCGTGGCCTGCAATTGCTGCCGATATTTTGGACTGACGAGAAAAGTAATCTGTCCCGCTCCGGCTGAAGCCAGGCTACCGGCCTGCGACACAATAACGGAGCCATCACCCTCCAGCGAACCGCCGAGGCGGTTGACGATCTCGTCGAGCCGCAGACCTTCTCGCTTCGTCACTCTACCTACTTGCCTTCGGACAGGGCCTTGATGACTTTTTCAGTCACATCGAGCTTCGGGCTGACCCAAACCACATCCTGAAGGATCAGGTCATACTTTTCGGCTTCAGCAAGTTGCTTGATCGCCTTATTGGCCTTCTCGATGATTGCTGCATTCTCCTCGTTCTGACGGAGGTTTAAGTCTTCACGAAACTCTCGTTGTTTGCGCTGGAACTCACGTGACTGTTCATTCAGATCCTTCTCCTTGGTACGACGCTCGGATTCAGGCATGGTGACTGCATTTTTCTCCAGAGAATCCTGCAAAGTCTGTACCTGTTTCGCCATCTGCTGCAAATCCTGATCACGCTTGGAGAACTCCGCCTCGATTTTTTTCGCGGCCTTAACAGCCGTTGGTGCATCGCGGAAAATACGCTGCGTATTGACGTAGCCAATCTTCAATGAATCCGATGCCGACGCATAAGACACTGGCAGCGAAGCCATCAACGCGACCAGCAACGTGGCAATTTTCGTGTTCAAGCTATCTCTCCTGAATTAAAAGGTCTGTCCCATCTGGAACTGGAACCGCTGAAGTTTATCATTGTTTTGACTATTGAGCGGTTGCGCGAAACTGAATTTGAGCGGGCCAAATGGAGAAATCCAGGTTGCAGCGACACCGACGGACATGCGAATTGTCCCGCCATCAACGACACCGGTTGACTTGGACGCATCGGAATAAACCTGCCCGGCATCAAAGAACGGTCCAACCTTAATTGATTTATCAAGCCCAAGTCCGGGAATGGGCATTGACAATTCTGCATTGAAGACGGCACGGCGGGTTCCTCCGAGCCGCACAATGGTGCCCGTAGTGTTGTCGTAAGGTCCAAGGCTCGCAGTATCATAGCCACGAACAGAACCTGTACCGCCCGCATAAAAGTTCTTGAAGAACGGAAGCTCCTGCCCCCCA
This sequence comes from Burkholderiales bacterium, assembly GCA_038316625.1. GTDB lineage: Bacteria > Pseudomonadota > Gammaproteobacteria > Burkholderiales > Rhodocyclaceae > Propionivibrio. The sequence continues at coordinate 20,977 of JBBQAT010000021.1, read as the reverse complement.
ATCCCTTTCGCATAACCAAGTTCACCATTGAGCATCAGCACCATATTTCTCGTCATCTGGAAAAAACGCTGGTGCTGATAACTCAGCTTATAGTATTTCAGATCCCCACCAGGACTGACTTCCAGGCTGGCGTGCTGATATGACCCGTGCGTCGGATTCAACACACTGTCTTTGGTGTCGTTCGACCAGCCTGCCGTCAAAGGAATAGAGATATTGCTGCACTTGTTTTGCCCGCCACAAAACTTGTCGCTAAAATCCTTGTATTGCAGCGGTGTACTCGCATTTGATCGGTCGATCTCGACCTGTGTCTGATCAATCGCCATACCAAAGCTAATCGACTGTTTCTCGGAAATCGGAACGCCAAAACGAATCCCGCCGCCGCTCGATACTGTCTTGTAAACATACCCGAGAGTCGTTGGATTTGATTTCCTGGTATAGACATCAAATCCTTGGCTAACGCCATCGACTGTGAAGTATGGATTCGTATAGCTAAGCCCTATGGCGCGGTTTATTTTGCCTGTATTCAGCTGCAAGGCTACGTACTTACCACTGCCAAAAATATTCGACTGGGAAATCGAACCGGACAGAATTACGCCTTCAGATTGCGAAAAGCCTACGCCGGCAGCAATATTTCCCGTGGATTTCTCCGCCACGCCGATATTGACGTCGATTTGGTCGGTTGTACCAGGCACTGGTGGCGTTTCAACATTGACTTCGCTGAAATAATCCGTCTTGTCTATTCGTTCCTTTGAAAGCTTCACACGCTCATCGTCGTACCAGGCACCTTCCATTTGGCGAACTTCCTGGCGAATAACCTCATCGCGGGTTTTTGTATTACCGGTGACATTTATTCGGCGTACGTAAGCGCGTTTCCCCGGATCAACAAACACGGTGAATGCAACCTGCCTTTTTTCCTTGTCAACTTCCGGGGCCGCGTTCACATTGGCAAAGGCATACCCCTTTGCCGACAGCTTGTCGCTAATGGCTTTGGTGCTCTCATTCAAACTCTCACGCGAAAACACGTCGCCTGGCTTGACCTTCATTGCCGCCCTGAATTCTTCTTCCGGCAGAATAAGCTCTCCGGCGAGCTTAACCGACGACACAAGGTAACGCTCGCCTTCCGAAACGCTCACCGTAATGTAGATATCTTTCTTGTCGGGGCTGATCGACACCTGCGTCGACTCAATATTAAATTCGAGGAAGCCTCGATTCAGATAGTACGAGCGCAACGACTCGAGGTCGGCTGCAAGCTTCTGTTTTGAATACTGATCGTTTTTTGTATACCAACTGGTCCAGCTAGACGTGCGTAGCTGAAAAAGCGCCAACAAATCACCCTCATCGAACGATTGCGCTCCGACAAAGTTGATCTGCTTGATCTTGGCGGCATCGCCTTCATCAACACTAAAATTGATCGACACACGATTGCGCTCAAGCGGCGTCACTGTCGTCGTAATCGCCACCCCGTACTTGCCGCGCGTAAGATATTGGCGCTTCAATTCTTGCTCGGCTCGTTCAAGCATGCTGCGATCAAAGGTGCGAGAAATAGCAAATCCCGCTTCCTTCAGGCCTTTGATCATCTGATCCTTATCAAACTCCTTGAGGCCGACAAAATCGATCTGTGCAATGGCGGGACGCTCTTCAACCGCCACAACGAGAACTCCGCCATCAATCTCGATGCGAACATCCTTGAAAAACCCAGTGGCAAACAAGGCTTTGATCGCTTGCGCTGCCTTTTCGTCAGTCATCGTATCGCCGACTTTTACGGGGAGATAACTGAATACAGTACCGGCTTCAGTGCGTTGAATACCGTCGACACGAATATCCTTGACGGTAAACGGTTCAAAAGCGGATGCACCAGAAACAAAAAGCGTGGCAATCAGACCCGCTAGCAGGTTTTTCTTCATATGGTCAGCCGGAAATCAATCGATTGATATCATTATAGAAAGCAAACGCCATCAGCATCAGCATTAGCGCCAGACCAATCTGCTGGCCGATCTCCATGCTGCGCTCCGATAACGGTCCGCGCTTTATGATTTCGAGGACATAATACAGTAAATGCCCACCATCCAGAATCGGGATCGGCAGCAAATTCAGCACGGCGAGACTGATGCTGACCAAGGCTAGAAACTTCAGATAGTAGTCGATTCCGAGCTTGGCCGACTGCCCCGCATAGTCGGCAATTGTTACAGGCCCACTGATATTGCGCCAAGATACTTCGCCGGTAATCATTTTTCCGATCATCACCAGGCTAAACGCAGATTTTTCCCAGGTTTCATCAAGGGCTTTGCCAAGAGCGGATAACGGTCTGTAACGAACCGTCGTCATTAGCTCGCTTCTCGACACCCCGGAATCGCTTACGCTCGCCCCGATCCGGCCAATTTCATGACTACCTTCGTTTACCTGGGCTGGCCTAATATCGACGACGAGCTGTTCGCTCCGGCGTAACACTTCGAATTTCAGCTGTTTCCCCGGCGAACTGCGGACGGTATTCACAACGTCAGACCACGTAGCTATTGGCACGTCGTCGATCGACAGAATTTCGTCGCCCGAAGTCAGACCGGCTACCGCAGCAACGCTGCCCGGGCTGATTTGTCCAATTACCGGGGGAACTCTCGGCCGATAAAAGCTGAGCCCAAGCTTCTCCAACGCATCGCCTTCCCAGCCGTCCGCTCTGGCTGACGAAACATCAAGACGGCGAATTGCTATCTCATTGCGCTGGTTGATGAGTTCAAGCTCAATCGAATCCTGATCAACCGCCCGACTTATCAATACCCAGCGCATTTCTTGCCAGGTTTGAACCACCTCACCGCCGACCTTGAGCACCCGTTCGCCATTTTCGATACCGGCCGCCGCCGCAGCACTTGCAGCGACTGGACTGCCCATGATAGGCCTCAACTCTTCCATGCCGTGCCAGAAAAGTCCCCAGTACACAAATATCGCCAACAACAGATTGGCACCTGGCCCGGCAACAACAATGGCCATACGTCGCCAGACACTTTGCCGGCTAAAACTTCTATGCAATTCTTCGGGAGGCACAGCCCCCTCGCGCTCATCCAGCATTTTGACGTAGCCACCGAGGGGAAACAGTCCGATAGCCCATTCGGTATTGTCGCGCCCCATTTGTTTCGACCACACGGGCCGGCCAAAACCCACCGAGAAACGCAACACCTTGACCCCGACCTGACGCGCCACAATGTAATGGCCAAATTCGTGAACAATGACCAGCACACCTAAAATCAGCGCAAACGCCACTAGATAGTAGAGAAAGTTGCTCATTATGCTGCAGCTAACTCACCGACGGCGTACGCGGCCATGCGGCGAGCGGCGCTGTCAGCGGCTAAAACACTTTCGAGCGAAGTCAGCTTCATGACTGGCGATTGGTCCATGACCGTTGCAATAATTTCTGGAATCGCCGTAAAACCAATCGTCCCATCCAAAAAAGCCTGAACGGCAACTTCATTGGCGGCATTTAGCGTCGCTGGCGAGCTATCGCCTTCACGAAGCGCGCGATAGGCCAGTGCCAGACAGGGGAAACGCTCATAATCCGGACGTTCAAAATGCAGTGAAGCGATCTTGAACAGGTCAAGCGGCTCCACGCCTGCATCAATTCGCTCTGGATAAGCCAAAGCATGCGCAATGGGGGTTCGCATGTCCGGATTGCCGAGTTCGGCGATAACTGACCCGTCCACATACTGAACAAGTGAATGAATGACGCTCTGCGGATGAATAACAACCTGGATCTGTTCGGCCGGGACATTGAACAGCCAGTGAGCCTCGATCATCTCAAGCCCCTTGTTCATCATGGTCGCCGAATCAACCGAGATTTTTCGTCCCATGACCCAGTTGGGATGGGCGCATGCCTGCTCGGGCGTCACCCGCGCCAAGTCGGCCACCGAGGTGTTGCGAAAAGGACCACCCGAGGCAGTAAGCAGCAGATGGCTCACACCGCTTCTCGATAAATCACCTGAATAATCACTCGGAAGTGATTGGAATATAGCATTATGCTCACTGTCAATTGGCAACAATGTTGCGCCGCATTCCTTTACCACCCGCATAAAGACCGGCCCAGCCATGACCAGAGCCTCCTTGTTCGCCAACAGGACTTTTTTTCCGGCAACTGCCGCCGCCAAAGTGGGCGGAAGGCCGGCGGCACCAACAATCGCGGCCATGACCGAATCCACTTCAGGCAACTCGGCCATCCGAACCAAGGCTTCGGGGCCGAACTGCACGGAGGTGACACATGAAACAGCCGCTAGGCGGACACGTAACTCCGCTGCCAATTCAGCATTCCGCACAACTGCAAAACGTGGTTGAAACTCAAGACACTGTTCAAACAAGCGGTCAATCTGATTGTGCGCACAGAGAGCCAGCACCTGATAGCGTTGCGGGTGGCGTCGAATTACGTCCAGCGTATTCACACCGATGGAGCCGGTCGATCCTAAAATCGTGAGTTTTTGCACAATCATCTCAAACCATCAATGCATGCTTGCCAGCCAGACGAGCGCAACCAGCGGCAAGGTCGAAGTCAGACTGTCAATGCGATCCAGCACGCCACCATGCCCAGGCAAAATACTGCTGCTGTCCTTCAGCCCGGCTTGACGTTTGAGCAGTGACTCGAACAGGTCGCCAATAACGCTGATGGCCGTCAGAAGAACAAGAACAAAGAGCAACAATGCATAGTTTTCGGTAAGGAAAACCGGCAATTTTGGGGCGAGGATAAATCCATAAACAATGACTGCCAGTCCTCCACCTAACGCACCTTCCCACGTCTTACCCGGGCTTATGCTTGGTGCCAGCTTGTGCCGTCCGAATGCACGACCGAAGAAATAAGCCGCGATATCGGCCAACCAGACGGTAGCCATGATCGCGATCAGCGAAAGTCCGCCAGCTTGTTTCAACTGAACCAAAGCCAACCAGGTTGGCAGGATAAGTACGAAGCCGATGGCGACCCCGAGGATTGACTTCGGTAAAAGCCAGCGTCGCCGCATCCACAAGGGAACACAAAGCACCCAGAAAGCGGCTGCCGGGAAATAGAGCCAGCGACCCAAACGCCACGCAGCCTCTGAGAACCCGGCTTCGAGCCCCAACGCCGCCGGCACCAGAACGCCTAAGGCAACGCAAACAAAGATGAGCACCACACCCAAGACGATGCGAGCGCTACCGCCCAATCCCATCAACGCCCCCCACTCCCAGGCGGCGACGGCAGCAACGAGGGTTGCAAAAGCAACCCAGCCCAACGGAGGCAGAAAGAAAAGCGCGAAAAAAAAGGCGGAGAAAAGGAGAACTGCGGTGACGATCCGCGTTTTAAGCATTGAGGTTTGCGTCCGACAAGCTGATTGAAACAGGCGAAGCCAAATCAGGCAAACGATCAGCGCCAGCATCGGGAGATGTATTGTCCAGGAGTTGCTCGCTTGTTCGACCGAAGCGCCGTTCACGCTGCTGGTACGACGCGATGGCCGCATTGAAGGCTCGCGCATCAAATTCGGGCCACAGCGTATCGGTAAAGTAGAACTCAGCATAAGCCAGTTGCCAGAGCAAAAAATTGCTGACCCGCTCTTCGCCACCGGTACGAATAAAGAGATCGGGCTCCGGCGCGTAACTCATCGCGAGGTAGGGTGCCAAATCACTTTCACCCCAAACGCCCTGTCTATCAGGATGCGCCAAGACCATGCGATTTACGGCTTGCAAAATATCCCAGCGGCCTCCGTAGTTGGCCGCAATGGTCAGCGTGAGCTTGCCATTTCCGGCCGTCTGTTGCTCCGACGCATGAATCAGCGATTGTAATTCTGGATCAAAACGTGACAGGTCACCCACAACCCTCAGGCGAACACCATTTCGATCAAGCTTGGAAACCTCCTGCTGAAGCGCACGCACGAAAAGCTGCATAAGGAGCGTGACTTCTTCTTCTGGGCGCCGCCAGTTTTCCGAGCTGAACGCAAAGAGAGTCAGATAGGCAATCCCTTGATCAAGGCAGCGCTTGACCGTCTCGCGTACAGTTTCGACACCTCGACGATGCCCGGCAAAACGCGGCAGAAAACGCTTTTTGGCCCAACGCCCATTGCCATCCATGATGATGGCAACATGGCGTGGCACCACAGCAGAAACCGGAATATCGCGAGTAGAGCTCGAGAAGATCGCCATCTGGCGTATCCTTTGGGCAGTCTTCAGACCGCCATCAGTTCGATTTCTTTTTGGGCGAACTGCTTGTCAACCTCGGCAACGTGCTTGTCAGTCATTTTCTGAATGTCGTCCTGAGCGCGACGCTCATCATCTTCTGAACAAGCCTTATTTTTGAGGAGGTCTTTGAGTGTCGCATTGGCATCGCGACGCAGATTACGCATGGCAATCCGCGCATTTTCGCATTCATGCTTGACGACCTTGATCAGATCGCGACGCCGCTCCTCAGTCAGCGCCGGCATCGGGACTCGAATGAGTTCGCCCTGGGAAGCCGGATTGAGACCAAGATCACCATCACGAATGGCTTTCTCGACCTTGGGTGCCATGTTCTTTTCCCAAGCCTGAACACCTAGCGTACGTGAATCGATCAACGTGATGTTTGCTACGGTATTCACCGGCACCATCGAGCCATAATACTCAACCTGAATATGATCCAGCAGCCCTATATGGGCACGACCAGTACGAACTTTTGCGAGATCCAGCCTCAGCGACTCAAGCGACTTCTGCATCTTGTATTCGGTTGTGCTTTTCACATCTGTAATCGACATCTCAATCTCCCTCAGCAATACACCAACGTGCCTTCGCTCTCACCAAGCACAACCCGCTTCAGTGCACCCGGCTTAAAGATCGAAAAAACGTTGATTGGCAACTTCTGGTCGCGACAGAGCGCAAAAGCCGTTGCATCCATCACAGCCAAGCTCTTCGAGATCACTTCATTGAAACTGATTCGGTCATACTTGGTCGCCAGCGGATCTTTTTTCGGATCGGCCGAATAAATACCGTCAACCTTCGTTGCCTTGAGTACGATCTCGGCTCCAATTTCAGCCCCTCGCAAAGCTGCCGCTGTATCTGTCGTAAAAAACGGATTCCCGGTACCGCCAGCAAAGATCACCGTCCGCCCCTGCTCCAGATAGCGGATAGCACGACCACGGATGTAGGGCTCGACAACCTGCTCGATACTCAGTGCCGACTGGACACGAGCCACCATCCCGGCGACACGCATCGCATCCTGGAGAGCCAGACCGTTCATCACGGTGGCCAGCATACCCATGTAATCGGCTTGCGCCCGGTCCATGCCAGTAGCGGCAGGAGCAACACCGCGAAAGATATTGCCCCCTCCGATAACAACACCAACCTGCACTCCTAAATCGACAACACTCTTGACCTCAGCAACGATCTCGGAAATCGTCTGACGGTTGATACCATAAGCATCAGAACCCATCAGAGCCTCTCCAGAGAGCTTGAGCAGGATACGTTTGAATTTAGGGGTAGCAGTTTCGGTCATGGTGGTCTTTACCTTTTGGCTTATTTCTGTGCAGCCGCTGCTTGAGCAGCAACTTCGGCGGCGAAGTCGTTTGAGCGCTTCTCCATCCCTTCACCAACCACATACAGCGTGAAACCAGCAATCGAAGCACCCTTGCTTTTGAGCAATTGTTCGATGGTCTGCTTACCATCGTCGGCCTTGACAAACACCTGCGCCAGAAGGGTTACTTCTTTCAGGTACTTCTGTACAGTACCTTCAGCGATCTTTTCGAGCATGGCTTCCGGTTTATTGTCGGCACGTGCCTTTTCAATGGCAATGCGACGCTCGACATCCAGAAGTTCAGCAGGAATACCTGAGGCATCCAGTGACTTCGGCTTCGACGCAGCGATGTGCATCGCCAGATCCTTGCCCAATTGTTCGTCGCCGCCAATCACATCGAGCAAAACACCGATCTTGGCACCGCCGTGGATGTAGGAAACCAGCTTGCCCTTGGCTTCAGCGCGCACGAAACGGCGAACCGACATATTTTCGCCGATTTTTCCAACCAGTGCTGTACGGGTCGATTCAACGGTACCCTCGCCCATCGGCAATGCAGACAAAGCAGCCACATCGGCCGGATTCTTGCCGGCCACCAGTTCGACAGAAGCCTTGGTCAGTTGCAGGAAATCTTCGTTCTTGGCAACGAAATCGGTCTCGCAGTTGATCTCGATGATCGCGCCCAGTTTGCCATCGGCCGAAATACTGACGCCGACAATGCCTTCGGCGGTAATCCGGGCCGCGGCCTTGGTCGCCTTGTTGCCCAGTTTTACACGCAGGATCTCTTCAGCCTTGCCCAGATCGCCATCAGCTTCGGTCAAAGCACGCTTGCATTCCATCATCGGCGCATCAGTCTTCGCGCGCAGTTCAGCTACCATACTTGCGGTAATTGCCGCCATTTTATCTCTCCACTTGCGGACACGGCCGGATTAACCGGCCGCACCTCATTCAAAACAGTTCAAACAAGATTATTCCGATTGCGGTACTCGTTGCATACAATCGGAAGACCAGACTAAACCCTTACTGTGCCGATTCTTCAAAGAAATCGTCACCCGATTCCGCTGCAGCAACAATTTCTTCAACAAATTGGCTGCGTCCTTCGAGAATTGAGTCAGCTACACCGCGAGCGTAAAGACGGATCGCACTGGAGGAGTCATCGTTACCGGGGATGACATAATCAACGCCTTCTGGCGAGTGATTGGTGTCAACAATCGCGATAACCGGGATACCGAGCTTGTTGGCTTCGGTAATGGCGATCTTGTGGTAGCCAACGTCGATGACGAACAGCGCATCCGGCAAAGTGTTCATTTCCTTGATACCACCAATCGACTTTTGCAGCTTGGCCAGTTCGCGCTGCGTCATCAACGCCTCTTTCTTGCCAAGCTTTTCTAGCGAACCGTCTTCGGTCATGGTTTCCATGTCCTTGAGGCGCTTGGTCGACTGCTTGATGGTCTTGAAATTGGTCAGCATGCCGCCCAGCCAGCGCTGGTCGACATAGCACGAACCCGCGCGGCTGGCTTCTTCCGCGATGATCTCGCGTGCCTGGCGCTTGGTCCCGACGAACAGGATGTTGCCCTTATTGGACGACAGCTTGCGCACGAAAGCCATGGCTTCGTTGTAATTGGCAAGCGTCTTTTCGAGATTGACGATGTGAATCTTGCTGCGGGCACCGAAGATGTATTGAGCCATCTTGGGGTTCCAGAAGCGGGTCTGGTGACCAAAATGGACACCGGCCTCCAGCATTTGGCGCATAGTTGCGGACATACGTGTTCCTTCATATCAGGGTTAAACCACCATTCGCCTACCTACGCCCATCTTGAATAATTGATGGGCACCCTTGAACAGGCGAATGTGCGTAATTGACGAGCCGTTTCCGCCTCGCCTCACGTACCACCATGGCACGCATTTGTATTTCACTGACACAGGCCAGAAAAACCCGGCGATTGTACCATTGGATGTGGCGGAATTCCAGTTCCGGCGATATCCAATGGACTATGTGCCGGAACTGCGCTTACGGCGCCCGTCAAATACCTGCTTCAGCCCGCCCCCATGGCCATGGCCACCCGATAGGTAATGAAGGAGGCAGCATACGCCAGAGCAAACAGGTAGCCGGCCATGATTGAGGGCATCGTCCAGCCGCCGGTCTCGCGCTTGACGGCCGCCAGCGTTGCCAGACATTGCGGCGCAAATACGTACCACGCGAGCAGCGAGAGAGCGGTTGCCAAGCTCCATTGCTGAGCTATCAACGGCGCCAAGGCCTGAGCAGCCTCCTCGCCGGTTGCCGATAGCGCGTACACCGTACCAAGGGCGCTCACGGCGACTTCCCGTGCGGCCAGACCCGGAACCAGCGCGATGCTGATCTGCCAGTTGAAACCGATCGGCTCAAAGATGACCGCCAGAGCCTGGCCCAGCATGCCGGCAAAGCTGTACTCGATGGCGGCACCTGTTGCACCTTCCGGCGCACCGGGGTAGCTGGCCATGAACCAAAGCAGGATGGTCAGGAACAGAATGATGCCACCCACACGCTTGACGAAAATCGAGATGCGCTGCCAGATACCAATTGCGATATTGCGCACGGTCGGCAAGTGGTAGCTCGGCAGTTCCATCATCAGCGGACGAACTTCACGGCCGGCGGCAGTAAAGCGCTTGAGCACCCAGGCCACAGCCATCGCTCCAATTATTCCGGCAAAGTACAGGGCGAGCAGGACCAGTCCCTGCAACTCCATCATGCCCCAGACTTCGCGTTGAGGGATGAAAGCGCCGATCAGCAGCGCATACACCGGAAGCCGTGCCGAACACGTCATCAACGGCGCAATCATGATGGTCACCAGACGGTCACGCGGATTGGCGATGGACCGGGCGGCCATGACACCGGGGATGGCACAGGCAAAGCTCGACAATAACGGAATGAACGAACGCCCACTCAGTCCGACGCTGCCCATGACGCGATCAAGCAGGAAGGCCGCACGTGGCAGATAGCCCGACTCCTCCAGAACGAGGATGAAGAAATAGAGGATCACGATCTGCGGCAGGAAGACGAGAACACCACCGGCACCGGCAATCACACCGTCAACGATCAGGCTCTTGAACCAGCTATCCGGCAACGCGCCGCTCGCCAATTCGCCCAAACTGGCGGTCGCCGCCTCGATCATGCCCATCGGCACCTCGGCCCAGGCAAAAACGGCCTGGAAAACCAGAAAAAGAACCATCGCCAGCAAAAACGGCCCGACCACCGGATGCAGCACAACACGGTCGATGCGATCACTCGCCGTGTGCGGAATGACGTCATCCAGATTGAGACGCTGCAGAATTTGACGAACGGCAACATGGTCCGATTCGTTGCTATGGGCACCGTTGGCAGCAGGAGAGGTCGACCGCCACACCGACTGATCATCGAACAGCGCCAGCAAAGGTTCGACGCCCGTCCGCTTGATGGCCACGGTACTGACGACCGGCAAACCGAGTTCAACGGCGAGCGCCTCGGGATCGATCTTGATGCCGCGACTTTCGGCCAGATCGGCCATGTTGAGTGCCACCACGCAGGGCAGGCCGAGTCGCTTGACCGCCAGAGCCAGACGCAGATTGCGGCGCAGGTTAGTGGCATCGACCACACAAACCACCAGATCCGGCCGTTTCTCACCGGTGGCACGACCAAAGAGAACGTCGCACGTAACGCGTTCGTCCGGCGAACGCGGATACAGACTGTAAGCACCCGGCAGATCAAGCACGCGTAGCGATTTGCCGGCGGGTGTGGTAAATCGTCCTTCCTTGCGCTCGACGGTTACTCCAGCATAGTTGGCCACTTTTTGGCGACTGCCGGTGAGCAGGTTGAAAAGAGCCGTTTTGCCGCAATTCGGGTTACCGACCAGCGCCAGCAGCGGGCCGCTAGGATGGACGTGAATAACAGCCTGATTGACGCTCATACCCGTCCCCCTTCCAGACCGACCGGGGCTACGGCAGCCACGCGCACGCAGGTGGCCTCTGCTCGGCGCAGGGCAAAAGTCGACTGACCCACGCGAACGACCAGCGGGTCACCGCCAGGCAGACCGCGCGCCATCAGCATCACCTGCTCGCCAACGATGAATCCGATTTCTTCCAGCCAGCGCGCCCACTCGGGTGAAGCATGCGGTGCCTGAACATCATGCACCGTCAGCGCGTGCCCGATTGATGCATGCTCAAGCGTCGCGGCAGGCCTTGCATAATCCATGTTACTGCGATCTGTTGATTTCATTAAACGTTTGCTCCTAAGGAAAAGCCCTATTTCAGACATTGAATTGTATTGAGAACAGTTCGCATCTTACACGCGAATAATTCTCAATTGCAAAGACTATTTCGTCAGTCGGGTCAGTGTTGCTTTTATCTGCCAATGCGTGACCACACAATCAGCACAAGTGACTCAAGCGTGCGCAATCGAAGGCGGGTATAGTCATGCGCTTTGGAACATCCGGCACACTCCACGCGCCAACCACCTTGCTGCCATGCAAAACTTGTCGATGACCCACGCTCGCGCCGTTTCTCTGATGGTATTTGTGACCCTGCTGTGGAGCATTGCTGGCGTAGTAACGCGCCATCTCGACGCGGCACGAAGCTTCGAGGTCACGTTCTGGCGCAGTTTTTTCAATGCACTGGCTCTGGCGGTGGCACTGACCGTAATCCGCGGCCCGTCAATCTGGCGCAACATACTCCGCTCGCCCCGCGTGGTATGGATTTCAGGCATTTGCTGGTCGGTCATGTTCACCGCCTTCATGGTCGCCCTCACGCTTACCAGCGTCGCCAATGTGCTGGTCACTGGAGCGCTCAGCCCACTGATTACCGCACTCTTTGCGCGTATTTATTTGAACCACAAACTCCCGGGCCGAACCTGGGCGGCCATTATCACGGCCGGTCTGGGAATTGGCTGGATGTACGCGTGGCAGGTTGATACCGGCATATCACTCATTGGTACCCTGGTGGCTTTTCTCGTTCCGTTGGCGGGTGCGATCAACTTCACGGCCCTGCAATATGCCGGCCTTCGACAACGCACTTTTGAGGAATCACCGGCGCAAGACATGCTTCCCACGGTACTGATCGGCGCCGTGATCTCGGCCATGGTCACGCTACCGCTGGCTTATCCTCTGCAAGCGTCGCTGCATGATCTTGAGCTTCTTGCTCTACTTGGCACGGTGCAACTGGCTGTTCCGTGCCTTTTGCTAGTCCGTTTGAGTCGGCAGTTGCCCGCTCCAGAAATCGCATTACTAGCGATGCTTGAGGTAATTTTTGGCGTGGCCTGGACGTGGCTGGGCGCTGGCGAACAACCGTCTTCCAGCACCCTAACCGGCGGTGTACTGGTACTCGGCGCACTAGTGGCCAACGAATTTCTGGCATTGCATTTGCAACACTCTCTCAAGTTGACAGCCCCGGCCCTCGAATCGGGCGAGCACGGCATGCCGTGAGACCCGCATGGATATTGCCTCGCAAGGCAGTCCCATTCGAGATGGCCGTATTTATTGGTTCGCAGGCCTGCTCTGCCCTTACAGCATGAGCCACACCAGTGCCCAGGCGAAGACGGGTATACTCGCGCGCTTCAGTTCCTGACGCTTACTCGACAAACACCCAACAATGACTAACCGTAACCCGCCGTCATCGGTCGCCGGCAACATTCTGCCCGGTCTATCCTTAATTCCCCTGCCCTCCTCGTGGCTTGCGCCGGTTGAAACACAGCTTGCCGGAAACGAACAGGTTCTGGCCTGGCTCGAAGTTGATCTTAACGACCAACTACAGTTCACCTCGGGGCTGGTCGTACTGACCAACCAGCGATTGCTCGCCAAATCGGCTGACGAAGAGCGCTGGCAGAGCCATCCCTTCCGCGATGGACTGACTCTGACACGTCGCGATCACTCAGGGGTAGGCAGTCTCGAACTCGTTGATACCAACGCTCGACTGGCGCTCTGGCGTTACACACTAGGTGGCGATATTTCCGCCGGACGGCTGATCGACCATTTCAACCGGCAACTCGCCTACTTCCTGACGGGCAAAGTTCCGTCTGCGCCAACCCAGGCGCTTTGTCCAAACTGCGAAACGCCGATGATGGCCGGCGCGGAAGAATGCCCGGTTTGCAGTAAGGAAATCCATACGCCACCGTCAACATGGACGCTGTTCCGTCTGTGGCGCTTTGCCCGCCCTTATCGCTGGCGCTTGCTGGCGGGATTCCTTTTGTCGCTGGGATCCACCGCCGCCACGCTGGTTCCGCCCTACCTGACCATGCCGATGATGGACAAGGTGCTGATCCCTTACCAGAACGGCAAGCCGATCGATACCCATCTCGTAACGCTCTACCTCTCCGGGCTGTTCGGCGCGGCGCTGCTGGCCTGGGTACTCGGCTGGGCGCGCACCTATATCCTGGCGCTGGTCTCGGAACGTATCGGTGCCGACCTGCGCACGACCACCTACGAACACCTGCTCAAACTCTCGCAGGAATACTTCGGCGGCAAGCGCACCGGTGATCTGATGGCGCGAATCGGTTCGGAAACCGACCGCATCAATATCTTCATCTCGCTGCATTTCCTTGATTTCGTCACCGACGTTCTGATGATCGCCATGACGACCAGCATCCTCGTCTCGATCAACCCTACGCTGGCGCTAGTCACCCTGTTGCCGCTGCCAATCATTGCCTGGCTGATCCATGTGGTGCGCGAAAAGCTGCGTACTGGCTTCGAACGCGTCGACCGCATCTGGGCCGAAGTCACCAACGTGCTGGCCGACACCATTCCCGGCATCCGCGTGGTCAAGGCCTTCGCGCAGGAAAATCGCGAGGCGGCACGCTTCCGCGCGGCCAACGTGCACAACCTGGAAGTCAACGACAAGGTCAACAAGGTATGGTCGCTGTTCTCGCCAACGGTCACCCTGCTCACCGAAGTCGGCCTGCTCATCGTCTGGGCCTTCGGCATCTGGCAGATCTCGAAAAACGACATCACCGTCGGCGTACTCACGGCTTTCCTGGCCTACATCGGCCGCTTCTATCTGCGCCTGGATTCGATGAGCCGCATCGTTTCTGTCACCCAGAAGGCGGCGGCCGGTGCCAAGCGCATTTTTGACATTCTCGACCACATATCGAGTGTCCCGGAACCAACAAACCCGGTGCATCTGCCCAAGGTGACCGGCCGTATCGAACTGCGCAACGTCGGCTTCCGTTACGGCACGCGCAGCGTCACGCGCGATATCAGCATCAACATCGAACCCGGCGAGATGATCGGCCTCGTCGGCCACAGCGGGTCGGGCAAGAGCACCATGGTCAACCTGATCTGCCGCTTCTACGACGTGACCGAAGGCGCGATCCTGATCGACGGCGTCGATATCCGCTCGCTGCCGGTGGCCGAATACCGCCGGCACATCGGTCTGGTGCTGCAGGAACCCTTCCTCTTCTTCGGCACGATTGCCGAGAACATCGCCTACGGCAAACCCGATGCCACACGCGAAGAAATCATCGCCGCCGCCCGCGCCGCGCACGCCCACGAGTTCATCCTGCGCCTGGCGCACGGCTATGACTCGCTGGTTGGCGAACGCGGCCAGGCACTTTCCGGCGGCGAACGCCAGCGCATTTCCATCGCCCGTGCCCTGCTGATCGACCCGAAGATTCTAATCCTCGACGAAGCGACCTCATCGGTTGATACAACCACCGAAAAGGAAATCCAGAAAGCCCTCGACAACCTGGTACGCGGCCGCACCACCATCGCCATCGCCCACCGCCTGTCCACCCTGCGTGACGCCAATCGCCTGGTCGTGCTTGATCGCGGCAGTGTTGTCGAGGTCGGTAACCACGACGAACTGATGGCACAGGAAGGCCACTATTACCGGCTCTATCAGGCGCAGGCGCGCAATGTCGATACCGAGGATGGGCCCAGCGGGATCGTGGTTGAAGGCAAGGATGAAGGAGATCGCGAATGAGCACCACGCCCGACTATCAACTGCAGCGCGACGCCTTTGGCCGCCTGTCATTCACCGGTAACGACGGCGAAACGCATGAAGGCGTTGTCCCCGTACGCGCTTTTCCGATTGCCTCGCCGGATCAGGGCATTGCGCTGGTTGACCCGCACGGCCATGAACTGGCCTGGATCGAGCACCTGAGCGACCTGCCCGATGATTTGCGTTCGCTGGTCGAAGCCGAGCTCGCCAGCCGCGAGTTCATGCCGATCATCAGCCGTATCGTTGACGTTTCGAGTTTTGCCACGCCGAGTACTTGGCAGGTGGTAACCAATCATGGCGAAACCAGCCTGATCCTCAAGGGCGAAGAGGACATCCGTCGTCTCGCCTTGCCGGCATTGCTGATCGCAGACAGCCACGGAATCCACTACCTGATCCGCGACCGCAACGCACTGGACGCGCACAGCCGCAAGATACTGGACCGTTTCCTTTGATATTTTCAGCCTCCGCGTAAGCCGAATTTCACGAACAACGTTATTCGGACGATAATCAGCTTCTGATTCACGCCATCCGCCCCCCTTTTCTCTGTGCCGACACTGACTAAATGAAAACGAAAGACATCAAGTTTCTTGAAATTCGCTACCTGCGCGGACCGAACATCTGGACTTACCGTCCGGTCATTGAAGCCATTGTCGATATTGGCGAGCTGGAAGATTTTCCTTCCAATACCATTCCCGGTTTTGTTGATCGTCTCAAAGGCTTCCTGCCCTCGCTGATCGAGCACCGCTGCAGTTACGGCGAGCGTGGCGGCTTTCTGCGTCGTCTCGATGAAGGCACCTGGCCGGCGCACATCATGGAACACGTTTCGCTTGAACTGCAGAATCTCGCCGGCATGCCTGGCGGTTTTGGCAAAGCCCGGGAGACGCCAGTACGTGGCGTGTACAAAGTAGCCATTCGCGCCTGGCATGAAGAAGTTACTCGCGCCTGTCTGGAAGCCGGTCGTGAACTGGTGCTGGCTGCAATTAAGGACACCGCTTTCGATGTCGACGCCAACGTCGAACGTCTACGCGACATGGCTGAGCGCAAACTGCTCGGGCCGAGCACCGGCTGCATCGTCGATGCAGCGACCTCCAAGGAACGGCGCATTCCTGCAATCCGCATGCTGTCTTCCGGCAATCTGGTGCAACTGGGTTACGGCGTGCGCAGCCGGCGCATCTGGACCGCCGAAACCGACCGCACCAGCGCCATCGCTGAGACCATCTCGCGTGACAAGGATCTGACCAAGACACTGCTGCAGTCCTGCGGCGTCCCGGTTCCTGAAGGACGCATGGTCGACAGCCCGGCCGACGCCTGGGATGCCGCCGAGGACATCGGTCTTCCGGTCGTCGTCAAACCCTGTGACGGCAATCACGGACGCGGCGTATTTACCAATCTGATGACGCGCGAGGAAATCGAAGCCGCCTACACGGCCGCCATCGACGAAGGCAGCGGCGTCATCGTCGAGCGCTTTGTGCGCGGCGCGGAACACCGTCTGCTCGTTGTTGGCGGAAAGCTGGTCGCCGCAGCCCGCGGTGAAACCGCCTCGGTTGTCGGCGATGGTCAGTCGACAATCAACGAACTGATCGACATTCAGTTGAACTCGGACCCGCGACGCGGCGCGCACGAGGATTTCCCGCTCGATCTCATCGATCTGGCCCACAACATGGTTTCCCGGCACGAAGTCACGCGCCAGGGCTTCACTCCGGATTCGGTCCCACCGGCCGGCCGGGAGGTACTCATCGTACGTACCGGCAACCATACCTGCGACATCACCGATGAGGTCCATCCGAGCGTCGCCGATGTCGCGTCGCTCGCCGCGCGCATTGTCGGCCTCGACATTGCTGGCGTCGATCTGGTCTGCGAAGACATTTCGCGTCCGCTGGGCGAACAGCGCGGAGCCATCGTTGAAGTCAACGCCGGCCCCGGCCTGCTGATGCACATCAAGCCGGCCAACGGCGTGGCCCGTCCGGTTGGCAAAGCCATTGTCGAACACCTGTTCCCGAATGGCGACGATGGTCGCGTTCCGGTCGTAGGTGTAACCGGCAGCTATGGCAAGACAACCGTTTGCCGCCTTGTCGCGCGGCTGCTGACGCTCTCCGGGAAACACACCGGCCTGGCCTGCAGCGACGGTCTTTTCCTGGATCGCCGGCAGACCGAGAAAGGCGATTGCGCGACATGGAAAGCTACCAACCGCATTCTGATGAACCGCGCCATCGAAGCCGCCGTCTTTGAGAACGGCAGCGATTCCATCCTCGCTGAAGGGCTGGCTTATGATCGTTGTCAGGTCGGCATTGTCACCAACGTTGACGTCGACCGCCACACCGGGCGCTACTACATCGAAACCCCCGAGCAGGTGTACAACGTGCTGCGCACACAGGTTGATATCGTGCTACCCAAGGGTGCGGCCGTACTCAACGCCAAGGAGCCGATGCTGGTCGAGATGTCGTCGCTCTGCGACGGCGAGATCATCTACTTCGCGCTTGATCCGGAGCTAGCTGCCATCACCGAGCATCGCGAGCAGGGCAAGCGTGCCGTCCTGGTTCGTTACGGCCAGATCATGCTGGCCAGCGGGCAAGGCGAAACCGCTCTGGCCAAGCTCAAGGACATTCCGCTCACCGAATACGGCAAATCAAACCCGCAGATTGAGAATGTTCTCGCCGCAGTTGCAGCCGCCTGGGCTCTCGGCATCTCACCCGATGTCATGCGCACCGGAATCGAAACCTTCTTCGTCGAATAAGCCACACTGAGTAACACGGGCGACACTTATTACCTGAACACGGATGCCGAGACATCCGGCGTAACCAAGAACCAAAAGGAAATCGAACATGGAAGTAACCCGCATCCGGGCACTGCGCGGCCCTAATCTGTGGAGCCGGCATACCGCAATCGAGGCCATCATCTCCTGTACTGAGGCTGAATGCACCATCGGCAACATGCCCGGATTTGAAGACCGTTTGCGTGAACGCTTCCCGGAAATTGCACTGCTGCAATCAACTGTCAGCAATGACATCGTTTCCATGGCACACGCCATTGAATATGCGGCTCTCGGGCTGCAAGCACAGGCCGGCTGCCCGGTAACGTTCAGCCGCACGGCACAAACGCTGGAGCCAGGCGTCTATCAGGTCGTCGTCGAATACAGCGAAGAAGACGTTGGCCGGCTCGCATTTGATCTGGCGCAACAACTCTGCCTGGCAGCGGTAAACAACTCAGCGTTTGACGTCGTGAGCGCTCTGCGCCGCTTGCGAGAAGTCGACGAAGATGTCCGCCTCGGGCCAAGTACCGGTTCCATCGTATACGCGGCGGTTGCGCGCAATATCCCGTATCGCCGCCTGACCCAGGGCAGCATGGTGCAGTTCGGCTGGGGCAGTAAACAGCGACGGATTCAGGCCGCAGAAACCGATCAGACCAGTGCTGTTGCCGAGTCCATCGCCCAGGACAAAGAACTGACCAAGACCCTGCTCAACTCAGCAGGCGTTCCGGTGCCCATCGGTCGCCCGGTCGATAGCGCAGAAGACGCTTGGGCCGCCGCGTGTGAGATTGGAATAACCAGTGGTGGTGCGGTTGTCGTCAAGCCACAGGACGGTAATCAAGGCAAAGGCGTAACGGTCAATCTGACCACCCGTGAACAGGTTGAGACCGCCTACGCCGCCGCCTTCAAAGTCAGCGATGAAGTTCTGGTTGAACGCTTCCTTTCCGGCCAGGATCATCGCATGCTGGTCATCGGCAACAAACTTATCGCGGCCGCCCGACGCGAACCGCCGATGGTGATCGGCGATGGCAAGCATACCGTTCGCGAACTGGTCGACCGGGTTAACCGCGATCCCCGACGCGGCGAAGGCCACGCCACTTCACTAACCCGAATTCGTTTCGATGACATCGCCCTCGCCCGCCTGGCCGAAGACGGCTTGACCGCCGATTCGATCCCGGCCAAGGCGACGCGCGTCATCCTGCGCAACAACGCCAATCTCTCGACCGGCGGCACCGCTACCGACGTCACCGACGACGTGCATCCGGACTTTGCCGCACGCGCCATCGCCGCCGCCCAGATGGTCGGCCTCGACATTGCCGGCGTCGACATCGTCTGCAAGAACGTTTTGCGTCCGCTCGAAGAACAAGGCGGCGGCATTGTCGAACTCAACGCCGCACCGGGCCTGCGCATGCACCTGCAGCCCTCCTTCGGCAAGGGTCGCGCTGTTGGCGAGGCAATTATTGCCAACATGTTTGCCGATGGCGACGATGCACGCATTCCGCTTGTAGCCGTAGCCGGCACCAATGGCAAAACCACCACCGTTCGCCTGATTGCCAGCATTCTCGGCAGCAACGGCCTGCGCGTCGGCATGACCAGCACCGACGGCGTCTATATTGAAGGCAAACGCATCGACACCGGCGATTGCAGCGGCCCGAAGAGCGCCAAAAACGTGCTCTTCCACCCCGACGTTGACGCCGCCGTCATGGAAACGGCGCGTGGCGGCGTTCTGCGCGAAGGACTCGGCTTCGACCGCTGCGACGTTGCCGTCATTACAAACATCGGCAGCGGCGACCACCTTGGCTTGTCCTACATCAGCACCATTGAAGATCTTTCGGTCGTCAAACGGGTGATCGTTCAGAACGTCAAACCCGACACCGGTGTCGCCGTGCTTAATGCCGCCGATCCGATGGTCGCCCGCATGGCTGATTCCTGCCCCGGCAAGGTTACATTCTTCGCCTGCGACCGCAACCATCGTGTAATGGCCATGCACCGCGCACAGGGCAAGCGCATCATCTATCTGGATGGCGACGCAATTGTCGCTTGCGAAGGCAGTTTCACGCACCGCATTCCGCTGGCCGAAATTCCAGTCACGCAGAACGGTGCCATCGGCTTCCAGATCGAAAACGCGATGGCTGCCACCGGTGCGGGCTGGGCGCTGGGACTTGACTGGAAAGTCATCCATGCCGGTTTGGCTGGTTTCATGAACGATGCGGCCTCCGCTCCCGGACGTTTCAACCTTTTCAACTACCGTGGTGCAACGCTGATTGCCGATTACGGCCACAATCCGGATGCCATTCAGGCGCTGGTCAACGCCATCGACAACATGCCGGCAAAACCGGATAGCCGTCGTACCGTCGTTATCAGCGGAGCCGGTGACCGGCGCGACGAGGACATTCGCCAGCAGACCGAAATCCTTGGCGATGCGTTCGATCAGGTGGTGCTCTATCAGGACCAGTGTCAGCGCGGACGAGCGGATGGCGAAGTGCTTGCCTTGTTGCATCTGGGATTGAAAAATGCCAAGCGCACCAAGGACATCAAGGAAATCCATGGCGAGTTTCTTGCCATTGACACGGCGCTGGCGACCCTCAAATCAGGAGATCTGTGCCTGATCCTGGTCGATCAAGTGGAGGAAGCGCTTGAGCACATCGCCAAGCGCATTGCCGAAGGCTGACTTTAAGTAAATTTCGTTAAGTACAAAGGCCTGTTGAAACGACAGGCCTTTTTATTTGGCGTTCGAATTCGTCGCAGGAACCGTCTATCGTCGGAGGACGAACAGACAGATGGGCCAGGCAAACCACCTGATCCATTCCCCG